>NZ_JBRILW010000030.1:0-52386 GCF_052977125.1 Shewanella sp. 30m-14
GCACTGCAACGAATGTAACAGGTGCAACCGCTGTAAACAGTATTAAGCACTCACTGCCACGCTTTATCGATTGTACTGATAACATATCAAACGCCCTTAAGAGCTAGCGGTTATGACAGTAAGCGGTACTGCGGTCTAACTGCGACCAAATGCACTGTGCTAGTCGTTCTTTCTAAAAATCCGCCCTCACAGTAGCTTAGATAAAACTTCCACATACGAATAAAGTCGTCGCCGTAGCCAAGCGCTTTTATTTGCGGCAATGCCGCATCGAAGTTATTGTGCCAATCTTTTAGGGTTTTAGCATAATCTAGCCCCATATCGTCCACCGACCAAGTGACAAAGTCGGTATGCTTAGTCAGCTCATTGGTCATACGGGTCACCGAAGGCAAGCAACCTCCCGGGAAGATATAGCGCTGAATAAAATCAGCCCCTTTACGGTAGCTATCGTAACGCTGATCAGCAATGGTAATCGCTTGAATAAGTAAACGCCCATTCGGTTTAAGTAAGCTTTGTAGCTTTTTAAAGAAACCGGGCAAATATTCATGCCCTACGGCTTCAATCATTTCAATAGAAACCACTCGGTCAAATTCACCCGTTAAAATACGATAATCATCTTTAAGTAAGCTAACACTATCCTCTAGCCCCTCTTGCTCAACACGGTTTTTCGCATACTCAAACTGTGCATCGGAGATGGTGGTGGTCGTCACCTTGACCCCATAATGCTTAGCAGCATAGATAGCCAATGCTCCCCAACCGGTTCCGACCTCCAGTAAAGTTTGCCCTGGCGTTAAATCTAAGCGCTCACAAATGGTCTTAAGCTTATGTTGCTGCGCTTCATCAAGTGTTGCACCGCTATGAGGATATAAGGCACTGGAATACAACATCTCTTGGTCGAGAAACTGCTGGTACATCTCATTACCTAAATCATAATGGGCAAGAATATTACGCTTTGACCCCGCTTCAGTATTACGATTAACCAGATGCGATAAGCGGCTAAATGGCGCGGTCAACCATGATAACTTTTGCTCTAATTTATCCAGTAGAGGCAAATTTCGAGCAAATAGCTGCACGACTTTCGTTAAATCAGGGCTAGACCAGTGATCTTGAATATAAGCTTCACCAGCGCCAATGGACCCCGACAATAACACTTGGCGATAAAAACGGGGTTTATGCACCACTATCGTGGCATGTAAGTCAGACTCTTTGCGGCCAAACTCATAACTGTTTTCACCATCGATAAGACTTAAGTGGCCCTCAGCTAAACCTGGCAGCACATTGAGGAGTAACTTTCTTGCGAGGCTATCAGGCAAGCGCTCAGTAGCCAGATTGTGTTTAGTGGTTATATTTTCCATTATGATTTCTCCGCTGGCTTATCTGGGTGGCCAATAAATGGCACGCGCTTAATAAACAGTTTTAGTGCTTGCCAATAGATCCCCTGAACGATTTTTAAGGTCATAAAAGGAAACTTAAGCAGCATTGCCTTTAAATTTTGAGCGCTCATCTCTCGCTTAAATAAGCATAAATTGGCATCGAACAGTTTCTGCGTATTACGGTTTTCAATCCCAACTCTAACGTCTGAAGCTGGCGCCTTAATCCGCCATATATATTTCATATTCAAGTCCATAAAGGGCGAGACATGAAACGCTTTATCTGTTGGCTCAGGCTTTTCAAGGTCAATCAAATAGTAATGGCGTTCATTCCAAGGTGTATTGCTCACCTCAGCGAGTAAGTATTTCGCTTTAGTATCCCTGTAACAGAAAAAGCAATTTATCGGGCTAAAGTAGAAACCGAAGTGACGAACTTGGCCGACAAATACCACCCTATTACAAGCCTGATTAGCACCAAGCTCTGATGTCTTAAGCAATACTCGGGTTTTTAAATCCGGTTGCTCTGCCACCATCTGATTCAAGTAGTCAGTTTGCTTAAACCTTAGCGGCGCAAAATGCTTAGATGAAAATACCCAGCTCATGCTTTCTAATTGGTTTAATTCATCAAGATCGATACCAAGCATCGCCATCGGATAATTAAATCCATGATGACTTGGTTGGTAACGTCGGTGCATGACATTGCCTGTATAGACACCGCTGACCAATGTCTTTAGCGCATGGCTCATAAACGCATCCCAAAGTGTTCACATACATCAAATGCACTGTGTACACCGTCCTCATGAAAACCGTTGTACCAATATGCCCCCGCAAAATGGGTATGGTTAACACCTGAAATCAGTTCTCGCTGAGATTGAGCTCGCATGCTCTGCTCATTAAAAACCGGGTGCGCATAATTAAAAGTACGCAGTACCTTATCTGGTGAGATCAACTCTGATTGATTTAATGTCACGCAAAATGTCGGAGCCGATGCTGGCAAACGCTGCAAAATGTTCATGTTGTAGGTTACAGATGCTTGGCGCTGAGTATTACCGTCTAAGCGATAGTTCCAGCTTGCCCATGCAGCGCTTCGCTCAGGCATGAGCTTTTCATCTGTGTGCAAGACGACTTCATTATTCTGATAAGCCAATTGGCTTAGCACTTGCTGCTCATCGCCAGTAGCATCTTCAAGCATGTTTAAGGCCTGGTCGCTATGACAGGCCAAAACCACCTCATCAAACTCCTGCCACTCACCTTGATCAATTTTTAACTCAACTCCCTTGTTAGTTCGCTTTATCGCTGTGACAGGGCTATTTAAATGAATCGACTCTTTAAAGGGCGCGATTAGATCAGGGATATAGCTGCGAGAGCCCCCTTCAAGCACATACCATTGCGGTCTGTCGGCAATATTTAATAAACCGTGATGTTGAAAAAACTGAATAAAGAAACGCAGTGAAAAAGCGCGCATATCGTCAATACTGGATGACCAGATAGCCGCGCCCATCGGCAAAATATAATGCTCACTAAAGAAGTCGCTAAACCCCTTCGCATCTAATAGCTCACCTAATGTTTGATATTCATAGCTATCGTCGGCAAAAGCTTGTTTACAGAGCTTATTAAATCTTAAAATCTCTAAAATAAATGACCAGAACTTAGGCCTAAATAAGTTACGCTTTTGAGCAAATAAAGAGCTCAAGGTATTACCGTTGTACTCCAGTCCAGTATTGGCATTATGTACACTGAAACTCATCTCTGTGGCCAGCGCGTTAACATTTATCCTTGCCAAAAGTTGCTCAAATCTTGGGTAAGTGCGGTCGTTAAACACGATGAACCCTGTATCAATAGCATACTGTTTTCCCGCGACTTCAACATCGACCGTAGCAGTGTGGCCGCCAATATAGTCATTCGCTTCAAATACTGTGACGTCGTGCTTTTTAGATAAAATATGCGCGCAGGTGAGCCCCGAGATCCCGGTACCTACAATCGCTATTGTTTTACGCTGCTTATTATTTTCTACGATATTCATTAGCGTACCTTTTTAGCTGCTGTTGGCTTATCTGCTTGTTGTTCTGCATTCTGAGACTTCGCATTTGTAGATTCTGTATTTATAGACTCTGTATTTTCAAGCTCTGTATTTATAGACGGTGTACTTTTAGCTTGGGCCGTCAAAGGTTCAGGCGAAGCCGAATGTGGGGGACGATTTAATCTCTCCCATAGGCTTCTTGGGAGTAACGAGATGAGCTTTAGAAGTAAGGTGAATTTTTTCGGAAAATGAATTTCTCGCGCTCCTTTTTCTAGCCCGCTGCGAATCGCCTGTGATGCTTGCTCTGGCGTTTGCTGCATCGGCATTGAAAAATTGTTTTTATCCGTTAGCGGGGTTTTAACAAAGCCGGGGCAAATAACGCTCACACCGATATTGTGTGGCTTTAGGTCGATAGCAAGAGTCGCTGCTAAATATTGCACGGCGGCTTTAGATGCACCATAAGCTTCAGCGCGCGAAAAAGGCAAATACACAGCACTTGAGCCCATTAAAGCCAACCTGCCGCCCTTTGCAATCATTGAGGTAAATGCCGATAAGCAATAACCCATGGCAATCAGATTAGTACGGATCACTCGTTCAAAAAGCTCACCGTCAAAATTGAGTGCGTCATCTATGTATTCACAACTACCCGCGTTTAAAATAACTAAGTCTAGCGGGCGCGATAGTTGCGACTTCACTTTAATCGCTTGTGCTGCAACCTGTTCATTGTCTGTTATGTCAAATATAAGCTTTTCAGCCCCATGTAGCTGAGATAACGCCTGCTGATTACGTCCACAAGCAAATACCTTCCAGCCATCGGCTAAGTAGTCTTTTGCTAACTGCAAACCAATACCAGAGCTTGCTCCAGTAATCAGCACGCTTTTTTGATCCTTGGGTGAGATTGTGGCCGCATTCATGTTGAAGCCCTAGCCTTAATCATCTTGACTGCACTGCCAAGCAAAGGAATGTGCTCGTATAACATCGCGCCCACATCGAAGAAGTCCTGATGCTGAGTAATTTTGCGCTCAAGCCCAAGTAAACTGACCCCTTCGACTGAGATCTCTGCGCCGCCATTAAGTTTAGGGTGTACAAACTTCATGGTCCATATGAGCGTTGCAGCTCCCTTGGCATGTATCACCTGATGGATATCAAAGTGGATGAAATCGATATTCTGATAAAGTTTACCGAAATACTCGGTAAGCGCTGCAAGACCAGACACATGGTGCAGCGGATCGCTAAACTGAATATCTTCACTATAGACTTGTGCTAACTGATGCAAATTATCTTTATTAAGCACCTGATACAAAGCAATAAAGTTATCAACGAGTACTTTCTCATCGGCAAGCTGGTCACTGACATCACAAGGTGTCTTATCTGAGGTGAACACTTCAATATTGGACATCATCCAAAAATCTCCTTATCTAAATCCACAGTGCCAGTGTTAACGAATTCTTTGCTTGTAGAACGCTTCATTACGGATAACTCGGCGATAGCTCTATTTCTAGCAAACTTGTGCTCGACTATGGGTGGAACATAAACGGGTGGAACATAAACGGGTGGAACATAAACGCTACTATCAAAAAGCTGCGCAGGTGATGGCATTTTAAGCTTATGAATTAATTTCAAATCTACGCCATCTAGCTCAGGTAAATACTTACGGATGAAAGCGCCTGTTGGATCAAACTTTTCGCACTGAGAAATAGGATTAAACACCCTAAAATAGGGCTGAGCATCACACCCGGTCCCCGCAGACCATTGCCAGCCGCCGTTATTCGCCGCTAAATCACCATCGATCAACTTTTGTTTAAAATACCCCTCCCCCCAACGCCAATCGATAAGCAGATGCTTGGTTAAAAAACTCGCAGTGACCATACGTAAGCGATTATGCATCCAGCCCGTTTGATTGAGTTGCCGCATAGCCGCATCAACCAGTGGGTAACCGGTGCGCCCATCACACCAGGCTTGAAATTCTTGCGGATTATTACGCCAAGCAATGTTATTGGCGAGAAGGTTGAAATTGCCCTGCTTGGATAGTCTTGGAAAAGCCACCAGCAGATGACGGTAAAACTCACGCCAAATGAGTTCATTGAGCCAACATCGAGCGGGGCTTTCATCGTGAACGAGGGCATCTGGAAAATGGCTTAGCAATACTTGCACACATTGGCGCGGGCTAAGCACGCCTATCGCCAGATATGCAGAGATTTGACTGGTTCCATCAAGCGCGGGAAAGTCTCGTGTTTTTTGGTAGTCGACCAACTTGTGGTTTGCAAATTGACGTAACTGCTCTTGAGCCGCTTCCTCACCCGCTGTCCATGCTTGGCTCGACTGTTTTTCACAATGCAAGTTTAAGTGATTAGGTTTAGGTAGCGCTGCCGATACCGCTTGTGGCTTAGCTAAAGTCGTTATCTGATTTTGTGCCGCAATTTGACGCCACTTTTTTGCGAACGGGGTAAAAACCTTATACATCGCCCCCGATAGATTAAGCACACTAAGAGGTGCCAGCAGGCAATGCTGCTGGTAAAGCTCAATATTAATCCCGGATACTGCGACAGCATGATCTCGTTGCTGCTCGTTAAATTCTGGCTCACTGCTGGCAAAGACTTTTTCAATCTGCCAATCATTGATGTATCTGCCTAACCATTGAGGGATCTCATCGAAAGTCTCTAGATGACAAACATCGAGAGGGATCCCAAGCTTGGCGAGCTCTACAGCAAGCAAGTTAAGCTGCCTTTCAATAAAATCTAATTGGATCGGTGCGACATCATGGGCTTGCCACTGCGTTGGTGTAGCTAAAAATAACGCTCTGACACTGGCACCGCGACTGCTTGCATACTCACAAGCAGCCATTAAGGCTTGGTTATCTTGTAAACGCAGGTCATTTCTAAACCAAATCAAGGCGTGACCAAATGGTTGCTGATGCTCACTCATTAGTCTCTCCTGTGCTCAAATATCATCTCTAATAGGCATAGCGTAATTTTAGCTCTTGAGGGTGCGGGTTTAGATAGACTTGGTTTTCAATATAAGGCGTTGGAAACTCTCTTAGATAATGATTAATAAGCGTCATCGGCACCAAAATAGGTTGTAAGCCTTGGTTATATTTAAGGATGGATTCGCTCAGCTCAGACTTTTGAGCACTCGATAAATGTTTCTTGAAGTAACCTTGGATATGCTGCAGCGCACTCGTGTGATTTTTACGGGTCGCTCTGATCTTTAAGATCTGCATAAAGCCAGTAAAGTAATCGTTGGCGATTTGCTCAAGGTCGCCAGTCAAATCGGCTAGTAAAGGCCCGAGTTCTCTATATAGTTTGGGATTATGTGCCATTAGCATATATTTATAACGAGCATGAAAATCGAGGAGGTTACTTTTGGTAAAGCCTGATACTTTTAAGCAATGCCAGTCATGATAGGCATAAACGCGAGTAAAGAAGTTTTCACGGATCCGTAAATCATGCAGCCGCCCCTCCTCTTCAACAGGCAATAAAGGGTATCGCTCCATTAATTTTCTAGCGTAAACACCAATGCCAGATTTCCAGCCATTATTCGTCCCATATTTATATTCAGTCACCCGCTCCATACCACAAGTCGGTGACTTAGCGCACAGGATATAACCGCCCAAAAAATCCAATTGTTGAACTTTTTTCTCGCTAAATGCGTTCAATTTGTCAGTCACAT
Source organism: Shewanella sp. 30m-14 (assembly GCF_052977125.1). Classification (NCBI taxonomy): domain Bacteria; kingdom Pseudomonadati; phylum Pseudomonadota; class Gammaproteobacteria; order Alteromonadales; family Shewanellaceae; genus Shewanella; species Shewanella sp. 30m-14. Next base: position 7,057 of record NZ_JBRILW010000030.1, read on the forward strand.
CCACCGAACCATCAGCGCTTTTTACAAAGATGACGTCACCGTCTTTTTCAAGGCGAATCGATTTTCTTGGCGCCCCCATGCCAATCGCCATTTCAGGGCAAACTGGCACGTAATGAAAATGCTCAGCAATCTCTTTACGACAATAACTCGACGCTTTATGACCACCATCGAAACGTACTTTCTCTCCGAGTAAACAGGCACTAATTCCGATTTGGATTTTATCTGGATTAAATTGGCTCATGGTCAAACTCCTCTATTAAGAAGTACTTACGTTTCCAACTTACACAAAGATCACTTTTGCTACAATTTATATTAATAAGGACACATAAAAAACGCCAGCTATTATGCTGGCGTTTCAAGTACTTACTTAACTAGTAATCTTAACTAACAATATGCTTAACGGCTCTTTTGCGCAAAACGCTCCAAGCCCCATACCAATAAAATACCGGCAAACATGGCGATAACGGCATAAATCACCAACGAAGGTTGACCGGTAAGGTGTTCATACTGCATTGGCGAAATGATACGCTCATCAAGCGGCACCATTTGGCCTTTTGAGTTTTCGCGAAAAGTCAGCACCTCTTTCCAAGGCCAAATTTTACCTAAGGTACCCAGCATCAAGCCCGTTAAAAATACCAACGTGGCGTCATGATACTTTCTCAGCAGCGCTGACAATACGTGACTAAAACTGAGTATGCCGATTGCCGCACCTGCGGCAAAGGTCGCCATAATCGCAATGTCAAAGTTCTTCACCGCGCCAATCACTGGCGTATATAACCCCAGGAGTAACAATATAAAGCTGCCTGAAATCCCAGGCAAAATCATTGCGGTAATCGCAATACAGCCACCAAGAAAGACATTCAGATAAGTCATTTCAAGCGCTATAGGGTTTAGCATGGTAATACCCCACGCAAAAACAACGCCTAAAACAAATAATACTAAACGTCCTATGGTGATCCCCCGTACCTGCTTAAGCATGTGCACAACTGAGATAACGATAAGACCAAAGAAAAACGACCACACAGGAATTGGATGAGTATCTAGCAGATAAGTGATCAATTTAGCCAAGGTAAGGATACTGGTTAAGATCCCGCCAAAAACACACACTAAAAACGGACCATTAATATGCATGAAAGCGGCTTTTACACCTTGCTCTTTTATTACAGTCAATAAAGAGGGTCTAATCTTCTTTATACTTTCTAATAGCGGATCGAGGATCCCGGTAATAAAGGCAATCGTGCCGCCTGAAACACCAGGAACCACATCGGCGGCTCCCATTGCCATCCCTTTAAGGTAGGTCTTTAAATAATTCACTTTATTCCTTAATTCACACAAAACTTTTTGTCGGCAAAATTATACGTCCCATTTCCATAAAAAAGGAAATGAAGTTTACTTTTCTAAAGCTAAATTAACCTACGGCTGGCATTTATTGTTAATTCAATGTTAACCTCATCCGACCAGTAAGAACCGCGTAAGATATACAAGGACAAGCAACTGATGAGCAACATCAATACTAATAACAAGCCCACTAAAGTCATGTCTCTCTATAACCGTGTCACTCGGTTGCCATTTGGCAATAAAATATTCTCGCTAATGGTGAGCCGTATGGCTCCTTATTTTGGCACAGTAAAGCCCATCATCAGTGAATTAAATGTGAATCGCTGTGTCTGTCAGATAAAAAAGCGCAAAGCAGTACACAATCATATCCAAACTGTACACGTTATTGCGATCTGTAACGGACTTGAGATGGCAATGGGCGTGATGGCTGAGGCTTCTATTCCACATCACTTAAGATGGATCCCAAAGGGGATGAGCGTGGACTACACCGCTAAGGCTGGCAGCGATATAACTTGTATTGCACAGGTGAAGCCTGAGCAATGGACTCCAGGTGATATGTTAGTCCCTGTCACCGCCTATGACACTGATGGGGTTGTCGTCGTGCAAGGTACTATCAAACTTTGGATCTCAGAAAAACCTGCGAAAAACTAACCTAAAAAAGCAAAAGTTCTCGACCGATACAAATAGCACTTGTCGGTCGCTGTTTTCCTGCTATCATTTCGAATAATACAGAAACATAGTCATTGTTTTTAAGCTGCGTTAACTAAAATACTTAATCTACACGCTGAATTTAAACGCTAAAAATAGCCACTCTAGATCGACTCTGCATATAGCCACTGACTATAGCCACTAAATTTTGACACTGAATATGGACACTGAATATGGACACTGAAATTGCCGCCAAAGCCCTAAAAGAGCTGGGTCACCCAACGCGCTTGACCCTATTTAGATGTCTTGTCAAAGCGGGCCATAAAGGGCTGCCGGTAGGCCAGCTACAAGAATTGTTACAGATCCCAAACTCTACCTTGTCTCATCACCTTTCAAGTTTAATGTCTGCAGGCTTGGTCAAGCAACATAGAGAGGGGCGTGTACTGCATTGCATTCCACAATTTGACTGCTTAGATGGCCTAATACAATTCTTGCAAGAAGAGTGCTGCACTGACGAGTCTTGTTAACTGGCTTTGTAATCAACAGCCTCAATGACCGTAAACTAGAGTGACAATTTAACTCAACAATCGTCCTGCCAATAGAAGCAAATGAACTCGATGACAAAAGTAGGCATAACACGTGGCACAATAGACAGTTGGGATGATACTAAGGGCTTTGGCTTTATCCAAATCCCAGGGCAAAAACTGCAAGTATTTTTACACATCTCAGCCCTCGTCAATAACAGCCCACGGCCACAAGCGGGCAATCGAGTCCAGTTTCACCAGAGCAAAGATAGACAAGGCAAATTACAAGCCCAGCGAGTGCAATTGCTGAGTACAGGCGAGGTCAAACCTAGCCGAAAGTTCACCAGTTCACGCAGTCGCTTCAGCATTGGAGTCGCCCTAAGCTTTATCTGTATCTTGAGCTTCGGTTACTCACAACAACATATCCCACTCTGGATTTTGCTCTATTTTATCATTACAAGTCTTGTGACGTTTATTGCCTACGGCTGGGATAAGCGTTCAGCACGTAAAAATCGATGGCGCGTCAGCGAATTTAAACTACACCTATTAAGCTTATTAGGCGGCTGGCCAGGAGCACTACTGGCTCAACAATGGCTCAGGCACAAGTCATCTAAAGGTCGGTTTAAGTTTATCTTATGGCTTACTATCAGCTTAAATCTCGGGCTGATTTACCTTGTTTATTCAAAGATATTAACAGCACTATTGACTTAAGTGAGTAAACTTAAGGTTTGCATCCCAATTAAGCTCTGCTTAACCACGATTTTCTGCACGGATTTACCTCTAGAGAGGGATTCGTTATCATGAGTGTCTAATCAAACCAAAGTGATTCAAAAATGAAAGTTATTTTAGCTGTTGTGATTATTGCCTGTGTTGTTTTCTACTTTTTCTCCTCTATGAATAACCAAAAGGCGTCCAAAGAGAATATCGCTATCGGCAGTGCTTTCTTAGCCGATAATAAACTAAAAGATGACGTAACAACCACAGCTTCAGGCCTGCAATATCAAGTGCTTGAACCAGGTACTGGCACTGTGCACCCGAAAGCAAGCGATACTGTAACCGTACATTATCATGGCACCTTGATTGACGGCACTGTTTTCGACAGCTCAGTAGATCGTGGAGAGCCCATTGCCTTTCCACTTAACCGTGTAATCAAAGGCTGGACCGAAGGCGTACAGTTGATGGTGGTTGGTGAGAAAGCGCGTTTCTTTATACCAAGTGAATTGGCATACGGTAACCGCAGTGCAGGCAAAATCGCAGGAGGTTCAACCCTGATCTTTGATGTTGAACTTATCAGTATCGATTAAAGAATGAATCACCATAAAAAAGCCCGAATGCATAAACATTCGGGCTTTTTTTTGACATTCATTTGAAACGTTACGCTTCGTAGCCAAACGGATCGTCGATTGAGTGCGCTGGCTTTGTGAACCACACAGGGCCTTGCTCTGTCATATACTCTTGTATAAATAGATGGTCTTCATGGCGCACGCCAAACTTACCCGGTACACATAACCCTTGCGACATAAAAAAGACGCCTCATTACTTATAACGAGGCGTCTTTGATGACTCTTTGATAATCTAGCTTAGCAATTTACGCTTCGTAGCCAAATGGGTCGTCAATTGAGTGAGCTGGCTTTGTAAACCAAACTGGGCCATTCTCAGTCATATAGAAGTGGTCTTCATGACGTACCCCAAACTCGCCTGGTACACACAGCATTGGCTCGTTACTGAAACACATACCAGCTGCAAGTGGAGTGTGATCGTTCAGTACCAAATAAGGCCATTCATGAATATCTAAACCAACCCCATGACCAGTACGGTGTGGCAGACCCGGTACATCATAACCAGGGCCAAAACCAGCAGCTTCTAGTACATCACGCGCTGCGCGGTCAACGCTGGCACAGGTTGCACCTATTTGCGCAGCTTCAAACCCAGCTATTTGTGAGTCTTGCTCAAACTGCCACAACTCACGTTGACGTGGGCTAGGCTCACCATATACGTAGGTTCGAGTAATATCTGAGTTGTAGCCATGTAGCTGACAACCAGTATCAATCAATACCGTATCATTAAGCTCTAGCGCCTTTGGCGATTTAACGCCATGCGGGTAAGCACTGTCTTCACCGAAAAGCACGATACAGAAGTAAGAGCCTGCAGGAATGCCAACCTTAATATGTGCAGCATTGATAAAGGCTTCCACTTCGCTAGTGGTGATACCTTCATGCAAAATACGCGCTACCGCTTTATGCACTTCCATTGTCATATCTTTAGCGCGTTGTAGCAGGCTTATTTCTACAGCCGACTTGATCATACGACAACCCGCAGTAACAGGCTTAGCGTTGACATAGTTATACTGTGGGTGCTCTTGACGCACACCATCAAAAATAAAGAACGCAGCAGACTCATCGATACCGATATTACCCGAATCAATCCCCATGTTCGCCAGTACATTACCGAACAATGCAAACGGGCTCTCATCTTCTTGCCAAGTATTAACTTTACCGCCAATGACCATGTAACCATTTAAGGTATCAACTTCAAACGCTGGTGCAATATATTCAAGCGATCCCTTAGCTGGAAGAATCGCCCCCACCATACGCTCGCTCGCATACCAACGTGTACCGGTGTAATAGTAAAGGTTAGTGCCTGCATTAAGGTAAATAGCGGCAATTCCTTGCTCGTTCATAATAGCTTGCGCTTTAGCGATACGAGCTTGGTACTCTTCACGACTTATAGCCTCAACACCTTGAGTCATATTCGTTAATTTTGCTAATTCCTGCTCTGCGGTAGAACCGCCAACACCTAAGGTCATATGCTTACCCTTCACTTAATTATTTATATTTAAACCTAAACAAGGCTCATTCATTTGAACCAATGACAATGACACACTTTTATGACCCACTTTCTAGCATAAAATATACAAAGCGTCAGTAATAAATAGGACAAAATGCAAATAATTATCGATCCCAGTAATCAGTTTTGATCGCAATTAGGAGGACTAATTTTGAGGAACATGGAGGAACTTAATTAAGTAGCTATATTAAAGAGCTATATTAAGTAGCTATATTAAAGAGCTATATTAAAGAGCTATATTAAAGAGCTATATTAAAGAGCTACATTAAGGGACTGTATTAAAGGACTGTATTAAAGGACTAATAAATGAAGATAGTGAAATAATAGCGTGACACCAAAAATGCTGCCACATCCATTCACAGACAGTAGCGTCTGATTCATCTAAACACTATTTAGCCAGCATCACTTTTAAACCACGACAAACAATAGTCTCGCGGTCATCAACACGATTAACTTTCACTTGTGCCATAGGGATCGCTAAAGCCATCTCTTTTATAGAAGCCAAGCAACCTTGATAGTAGTGGGGGTTGCTCATCAAATTCCCCGCAAGATGGATCCGTGATGGGTTAAATAGATTTACAACCCAAGCTAAGCTGGTGCCAATATAACCACCAGCTCGAGCGAGATCTTCATTACGTACTATATTGCGACGTTTGATTGCCGCGCCGCTCGATAGCTGCTCCAGACTAAAATCTCCCGACTCGGTCATCAAACGACAATGCCCCAATTCACCAGCCATTCCAGAGGCACCAGTAAAAGGTACGCCATTAATCGCAATAGACATACCAATACCCATATCGCACATAACGAGTAGCTCACATACTTGCTTAGGGTCTATCAGCGCCTGTAAGCCAGCATCGCAGTCATTGGCAATCAGTATACGCGCAGCTTTAGTCATTAACTTATCGGCATTTAAGCCCTTAAGCCCGGGTAACGACTGACATGAAACTAATTGCTGCTCCTGTACTAACCCTGGAAGCGCAATGCCTAGCGCGTAGTCATTTAAGCCATAATCTTGCTCTAGCTCTATGAGCTGAGTATTTAAACTATCTATGTTAAAGCTATCTGCCACAGCGATTTTGTACTGCTCGATTCGGCCTTGAATTTTTATCTCAAATAAGGCTTTCGACCCACTAATATCGATTGTTAATGTTTGCACTCAGCCCCCAATGACACGGTTATACCACGACTAATACCCATCCCCACGAACAAATAAAATTCTAACATAATAAAGACTTACAACCCTACACTGGGGTTTAGAATAAACGTTAACCGCGTTAATATTGAGCAATTACTCTATAGTTATCGACACGATTTCCCAAGATTGCTCAAGCTCAATTCAGCACTTATTGATCAAATACAGCTTTTACTCGGCACCACTTCCACCAAGCGATAAGGACTAGCAGTGCGGCTATCAAAGGCAAACAGCTGACCAGTAACACGCTCCAACCTAGCTTATGGATCACTAAGCCCGCACTGAGTGATGCCAGCGCCTGCGCACCAAATACAAACGTGTCGTTAAATGCTTGCACCTTGTAGCGCTCACTCTTGCTATAACAGCGTGGGAGTAAGGCTGTACCGGCTACAAATAGGAAGTTCCAGCCTATACCAAGTAGTACTAGCGCAGCCCAGTAGTTAAGTAGATCCCGCCCCATAATCGCTGTCACTATGGTGATAAGGTAAGCGCAAAGACCCAATAACATCATCTTAGATACCCCTAAACGGGCAATGAGTATGCCGCTAAATAACGAAGGTAAATACATCGCGATAATATGACTTTGGATCACCCATTTTGTATCGGCGAGGGAGTGATGCTCAACATGATGCATATGCAGCGGCGTTGCCGTCATAACAAAACTCATCATGGCATAGCCTAGGGTCGCCCCCGCAATGGCAACCCAGATCTGTGATTGGCTTAATATGTTCATTAACGGTCTAGCATCAACTTTTTCAGTCTTATTTTCTAAGGCTTGTTCGAGTTTAGGCTCTCGGTAGAAACTTAAAATTAGCGCTGCAATGAGGCTAACGACGGTTAGGCACAAAAACGCACCAACATAGGCCTGTTGCCAGACGGTTGTTCCCCACACAGCCAGTTCGGGTCCTATAACTGCCGCAGCAAGGCCGCCAAGTAACACTCTAGATGCTGCTTTCGCAGCCATAACCTCACTGACCGACTCCATAGCCGCAAATCGATACTGCTGCACCACAGCACCTGCAGCCCCAAGTAATGTGCCGCTAAGGCAGAACAAAATGAAATTATGCTGAGATGTCGCTAATGCCGCAAGCAGCCCAGACATTGCCGCAACTAAGGCGCCACAGATAAAAACCGGCTTACGCCCAAAACACTGCATCAACTTAGAGACAGGCAGCACAGACAAGGCGAGTCCTATCACCATCGAGGCGATGGGCAGGGTCGCCAACTCAGGTGATGGCGCAATTTCAGCGCCAATCAAGCCACCGAGCAGCATCATCATAGGCGTGGCACTCATGGCAAATGCCTGTGCTAGCATTAATATCCAAACATTAAATGGCATAAAATAGGTATTCCTTAATGCTGCAAAGTGTAAATATTGCGCTGTGTTTATAACCAATTTTTATATTAAGCCATAGTGGCATGAACACTTGGCTTAATAAACAATTCGTCCAATTAGCTTCACACAGATACTGACTCCCGCAGATAAATTTACAGCTCTTAACCTCCCAAGCAAAAGCGCTTTATGGTAATCTCCGCGCTAAATTCGTACAAAAATAAACAGCCTATAGCCAGTACAACACGGCTTTTACGCTGATAACGGAGTTTGAATGTCAAATACTATTGCAGCACGCCTCAGCGCGATTCGCACTGAAATGGCTAAATCTAATCTGGACGCTTTTATTATTCCACGCGCCGACGAGTACTTGGGCGAGTACGTGCCAGAGCATAATGAGCGCATGTTGTGGGCCAGCGGTTTTACCGGTTCAGCTGGCGCGATTATCATACTTAAAGACAGCGCGGCAATCTTTGTCGATGGCCGTTATACCGTGCAAGTACGCCAGCAAGTAGACGCCGATTTATTTGAGTATTTAAGCCTTCACGATACGCCACAGGCGCAGTGGCTAATCGAGCAGCTTGGCACGAACGCTAACGTCGGCTTCGATGCCCGCCTGCATACTCTAGCCTGGTTTAACCACACCCATAGCGAGCTTGCTAAAGCGCAAATAAAGCTCACTCAGGTCCAGCAGAACCCAATTGATCTGCACTGGACTGACAGACCATCTCCTGCAAGCCACCCTATAATGCTATTTAGCGCGCAAAGCGCTGGTCGCAGCAGCCTAGAGAAACGCAAAACCATTGGCGCTGAGATCAAAAAACAGGGCGCCGACATTGCCATTATTTCAGCCTTAGATTCTTTCTGCTGGCTACTCAACATTCGCGGCAAAGATATCCCATGCCTACCAGTGGTGTTAGGAACGGCATTACTGCACGCCAATGGCGATATGCTGTTATTTACTGACACAAACAAGCTACCAGAAAACATCCTCGAGCATGTGGGTGAAGGGGTTAGCTTTAAAAATGAGTCAGAATTGGCAGCTGAACTTGCCACACTAAGCGGCACTAAAGTGCTGGCAAGCCCAGAGAGCTGTAACGCTTGGCTGCAACTTACAACTCAGGCGGCGGGCGCACAGCTTATCGCTGGGATCGATCCGGTCGCCTTACCTAAAGCGCAGAAAAACGAGGCTGAGCTTGCAGGCATGAAAGCCTGTCATATCCGTGATGGTGTGGCAGTAAGCCGTTTTCTTGCTTGGTTAGATCGCGAAGTTGCCGCTAATCGCCTATACGATGAAGCCGTACTTGCAGATAAACTGGAAAGCTTTCGCTTAAGCGATCCCTTATACCAGGAGCCGAGTTTCGATACGATTTCAGCCACAGGCGCCAATGCCGCCATGTGTCACTATAACCACAATAATGGCACCCCAGCTCAGATGACAATGAACAGCATCTATCTTGTCGACTCTGGTGCTCAGTATTTAGATGGCACCACAGATGTGACTCGCACCATTGCCATTGGAGATGTTACCGATGAGCAGAGGAAGATGGTCACTTTAGTATTAAAAGGTCACATTGCAATTGACCAAGCTAAGTTCCCTAAAGGCACTAGCGGTATGCAACTAGACTCCTTTGCTCGCCAATATTTATGGCAGCATGGCTTTGACTTTGACCATGGTACCGGTCACGGCGTAGGTCACTATTTAAGTGTGCATGAAGGTCCGCAAGGCATCGCTAAGGGGCGCTCAAACGTTGCCCTACTCGAAGGCATGGTGTTATCAAATGAACCAGGCTATTACCGCGCCAATGAGTTCGGTATTCGATTAGAGAACTTAATCGCTGTGCGTCCATGCCAAACACTGACCAATAGCGAACGGGAAATGCTTGAATTTGAAGCCATGACCTTTATCCCTATGGACTCGCGACTCATCGACAAACAGTATTTAACCGAGTCTGAAGTCAACTGGTTTAACCAATACCATCAACAAGTTAAAGATAAACTATCGCCTTTTATGCAAGGTGATGATTTAACTTGGCTAAATAAAGTGACCACGGCTATCTAATCATTTTATCTGTTCGAACTAACAAGCAGCGTTTAGGTGCTGCTTTTTTTTATGCCACTCCCTAGGCCTACAACTAAAAAGTGCAGGTTTTAACCTAAAAGTTTGCTATACTCCGCCACCGCCATTTTAATGGTATAGATAGCTGCTAGCGTTACCTGTTAGCAATTGAATTGTTGAACATAGGACTACTCAATCATGAGATTTGAATCTTTTAGTTTTGCTCCCGAGATTTTGCGTGCAATCTCTGAATGTGGTTATGAAAAAATGACACCAATTCAGCAGCAAGCGATCCCTGCCGTTCGTCGCGGACAAGACGTACTTGCTAGTGCCCAAACAGGTACGGGTAAAACGGCCGCTTTTGCGCTGCCAATCTTGCAAAAAATGCTCGATAACCCAAGCACGACCGGTCGCTCAAATGCTCGCGCATTAATTTTAACCCCAACGCGCGAACTTGCTGCGCAAATCGCTGACAATATTAACGATTACGCTAAGTACATCGACATGAAAATCGTCACCATTTTAGGTGGCGTAAAAATGGACAGTCAGGCGACTAAACTAAAGCGCGGCGCAGATATTATTATCGCAACACCTGGCCGCCTACTTGAGCATATCGTTGCCTGTAACCTAAGCTTATCTAACGTCGACTTTTTAGTCCTAGATGAAGCCGACCGTATGCTAGATATGGGCTTTAGTGCCGATATCCAAAAAATTCTACAAGCGGTCAATAAGAAGCGTCAGAACCTATTGTTCTCGGCAACCTTCTCTACCGCAGTAAAGCAGCTGGCAAACACTATGATGGTTAAGCCAAATATCATTGCAGCCGACAAGCAAAACACTACCGCGGTTACTGTTAGTCAAGTAGTTTACCCTGTTGAGCAGCGCCGTAAGCGCGAACTATTGTCTGAGCTAATTGGTAAAAAGAACTGGCAACAAGTGCTCGTCTTTACTGCCACTCGCGACGCTGCCGACAAACTTGAAAAAGAGCTTAACCTTGATGGTATTCCAACTGCGGTTGTTCACGGTGAAAAGGCACAAGGTAGCCGTCGTCGTGCACTACGTGAGTTTAAAGAAGGTAAGATGCGCGTGTTAGTGGCAACTGAAGTTGCAGCTCGTGGCCTTGATATTCAAGGCTTAGAGTACGTAGTTAACTACGACCTGCCTTTCCTTGCAGAAGATTATGTTCACCGTATTGGCCGTACAGGTCGTGCTGGTAAATCAGGCGTTGCTATCTCTTTTGTGAGCCGTGAAGAAGAGCGCACTCTTGCCGATATTGAAAAGTTAATTGGCCAGCAACTGCGCCGCATTAGCATTCCTGGCTATGAAGTGGGTAGCCGCGATCTATTGATCAAACAACTACAGAAACGCCGCAGTTTTGCTAAAAAACAGCAGCGTGTCGATAACGCTGGCGCACAGGTTATTGCAGAGAAAAACATGCAAGGCCGCCGCGTAAAGGTAAAAAATGCATCACCAGCAAAAATAAAGAAGATAAAATAATCGCAGTACGGACATCGAATTATTTTATAAACAAAAAAGGCACCTAATGGTGCCTTTTTTGCGCTAAATGCATATTCCTTCAGCATTGAAATTAAAGTGACACTTTCAAGGTCTGGTAGCTACGTACCATCTTTAGCCTACGAAAAGGAACAATCATGCTAAAAAACACCTTTGCAGCTATTAGTCTACTACTGCTCTGTTTACCTACTTTTGCTAAGCCTATTGCCAGCGACGAGCTCAATGTAACGCCTCTGATGAATGGCCAAACGATCCCGGCAGCTAGCCTTAAAGATCTTAATGATCGCAACATTGATCTTGCCAAGCTCACCCAAGGTAAACCAAGTGTGATATTTTTCTATCGCGGTGGTTGGTGCCCATTTTGTAACTCACAAATGGGGCAACTCAAAGCGATTGAACCTAAGCTGGTTGAGATGGGATTTCAACTGATTGGGATCTCGCCAGATACTCCAGCTAAACTTAAAGAGTCGATGACGGAACATGAGTTAAAATACACTTTATTATCTGATGCAGACTTACATGCCAGTAAAGCATTTGGTCTGGCTTATTTTACTAGCGAGAAAGTCACCAATCGTTATTTAAGCAAGTTGAAACTTGAAAATAAGCTATGGCAAACACCACAGGGTGAGCAACGTTTAGTATTACCTGTACCAGCCATCTATATAACCGATAGTGATGGTTTAATACACTTTCAATACGTGAACCCCAATTTTAGAGTCCGTCCGGCACCAGAGTTAATCATGACTGCGGCCAGTTTAATTCCATAATGGATATTAACAGCTCGCTAAACGCCGATAGCGATCGAAAAAATACGTTTAGCGAGCAAGTAAATTTCATACTTACAACGCCATTAGGTATAATCCTCTCGCCGTCTCACTTATCACATCACCACGGCGGAGAAACAATGTCAGATATCACCTATAACCAAGCTGTTTTAGAGTTCGCCATCGCAGGACTAGACGCACTGTCTGAAGCTAGCGCTAAAAGTAGTAGCGTAAGAACGCCTACAGCTGAGAGTCACTTCCTTTGCAGCTGGATGGTAACCGCATTAAAGCAACGCACTTATTCAAAATTGGTCGCCAATGATTTAACCCTGTGGATCCGTCAGGCTCGCAGCATGGGGGCGGGTGCCGAATTAAAAACATTGCTAGAAAAAATTAAAGCTCAATACAGCTACATTAGTGACAAGCAATCGGGTTTAGGCCAGTCGCTTAAGGCCATGCTAGCTGAGCTAGAAAGCCAAGAGTGGTTAATCATTACCGATCAAGAGGTGACCAAAAAGCTCAAACTTGATAGTGATGGCTGTAACAGCTTAATTATCTCAGATGAGCAGATGGCTCAACGCATTCAAGGTGATGAGTTAATCAAACCTCTTACCTTATACGTGCGTGCAGATGAAGCCACATTCGCTAAAGCAGCTTACCAACACGGTTTATTGTTGAGCCCAGGTGATAAAAAAGCCTCATTGATTAAGCACCATAAAGCTTATCAAATTTGGCCTAAAAACCTGCAACCTGCGCTGACGATTTTACAGCCGATTTAATCTCACCTTAGCGATAAAAAAGGCCTGCAATTGCAGGCCTTCTTATGTTGAGTAGCATTATAAATACTTAGAAAGTGACTCTGACATCCGCGCTACAAGTTAATGTTCCTGCATCACAGGCTTTATAGGTATAGGTTCCGCCACCTTTAGTCGTAATTCTGTCGGTATAGGTCGCTGCACTAGAGGCGGTATCGATTTGAGTACCGTTGCGGTAAACATCAACATTGTTACCCGCTGCGCCACTAAAGTTCAGCTCTACAATCTTAACGCCTCTTTGCTTGTAGTGATTAGTGGTTACGGTCAGTCCATCACCCGTCCCCGGATCGCCCCCGCCATCACCGCCTGCACAACCATTTGCAGTCAGGTATGTATCTGCAGCCTCTGCATTAATAATACCGTGTCCAAAGTAGACATCGTGGCCGCTAGCGCCAGAATCCCTAGCACTCGCGTTGAGTGCCGCACGGATCTCTTCACCTGTACACTGATTATGATTAGACCAAACCCGTGCTGCGATACCTGATACTGCAGGCGTCGCCATTGAGGTCCCACTCATAAAGCCGTAATCAGATGTGCCAATTGAGAGCTCAGCACTCGCCGCCCCTACGACCAATGCTCGGTCCTCAAATGCTGCGCCAACCGCTGGAATTGACGTAGCGTTTGTATCACCTAACGTGCCATAAAGCATGCCAGGTTCATTGTTGATGATAATCGCACCGACACCACCCGAGGTTTCGCAATTGAGCACCTTGTCATGGAATGAGATAACGCCGCGATCGATAACACATACTTTCCCATTCGCACCTGAATCGATTGCTTCGGCGGTGCCCATGAAGTAAGTACTGCCATTTATAGAACCCGCGTTCTCCATTGCTGAGCTGGCTAGCGGATTGCCATCAACACTCATATTTGAAGCCGTCGCCATCCCCGCGGGGTACGTCGAGAGGGTATCGACACCACCTGCAGCAATTTCGACACAGATACTGGTGTCGGTGCGCTGCTTTTTACCTCGGCCTGTCGTACAACTTGGAAATTGCGAGAAGTCAGCAATCGCGTCATTAGCATCATTGGCGCCCACCATCATGACTGATGGATAGCCCGCGGGATAAGATCTAACACTATTACCGTCGTTACCTGCAGCAGCGACCACTAAACCACCTGCATCACTGAATGATTGGAATGCATTAGACTCGGTAGAGTTGGAGCCTCCACCACCTAAACTCATACTAATAATGTTAGCGCCGGCTTGGCTACATAGATTTGCTGCATGGGCAAGATCAGATGAATACCCCCAGCCATCAGCGTTAAACACTTTGATGATGTGCATATCGACACCCGGTGCCATGCCCACTACGCCAATACTGTTATCTGCAGCACCAATTGTTCCGGCTACATGAGTACCATGTGGCCCACCATTTTGGTCCCAGCTACCTGTGCCGCTATCGTTTTCACCATCAATATTATTCCAAACAAAATCAGGGTTACTTCTATCTAAGCCTGAGTCAATAACGCAGACCTTCATACCAGCACTAGCATTAAAACTAATATCGTTGACGTTTGATTGCTTAACCGCATATGGCGTAACTTGCTGCGTCATTGGGTTACCTGCGTCATCACTAAATGACATTAAGAAACGGGGCTGATCCACTTCGACTAATCTAACATGCGGGTTATTTAATAGGCCTTTAACCTGAGCTAAATCTTTGCCTGAAAATGTCGCAGCAATAAAGCCATTGCCCTCTAGGTTTAGCTCTCCCCCCACTTTCTTAGCTAAAGCTTTAATCACGCCTTTCTTATCATTATCGACCTGAATAACATATCGCTCACTTGCCATAGCACCTGCAGACATGCCAAGAGATAAAGCGATTAACGCCGTAGCTACTTTTGTTAATTTCATATTTTTGCTCCAAAATTCAAACATTAGACCGAGCACTGCGACCCACTCTATTTTTAGTTTTATAAACTTTTTTATTATTTCTTTTTGGTGAAAACAACTAAATCACAAAATAAAACCTAGCACACGTCCGCACCGACAACAATTCGTTAACAAGCGCTATAGTGATAACTTAAAGTAGGACTGAATAATAGTTCAAAAGTATGAGGTGGGGGGAGGAGGCTGATAGGTCACATAATTTCACTTAATTATTTGACCCTTAAGCTACAATAGCCCAGCACACAAACCCGTTAGCTCAATCCATTTAATAAGCACAAACAACGAATTTATATGCACAAATAATTTATGCGTTTTTTAAAATGCTACGAGTAAAAACGACTAAATCAGTCTAAACCTAATGACTCACCCTCTACCTCAATAGCTCTCAATATGACTGACTTCCCGTTATGGTTTCGACTCATGGCACGCTGGATGGATAAATTAGCGAGTAGATCTACTGACAGCATAGACTGGAGACATACCTAAGCTTTTTAGCGCTTAATGGACGCAAAATTACGTGCTAGCATAGCCGTAAACCTTTCGATCGAAATAAACATTATGAGCAGCAACACAAACCCGCACTATGAAACCTTAACTCAACACTTTCAAAGTATTAGCCATTTTGAGCATCTAAGTGCGTTAGGTGATTGGGATCAGGCCGCCATGATGCCAATGGGAGGGGGTGACGCTCGCGGCGCGGCAATGGCCGAACTTGCCAAACATATTCACTCATTAAAAACAGCGCCAATGTTAGCTCACACTATTGAGGAAGCTGAGCAGTTGCCACTCACTGTGCAGCAGCAAGCTAACTTGCGTGAAATTCGCTATCAGTACTTACAAGCTAACGTGGTTCCCGGAGACTTAGTCGAAGCCAAAACTAAGGCGGCTTATCACTGTGAACAAGCCTGGCGTGAGCAACGTCGTAATAACGACTGGCAAGGCTTTAAGCCTAATCTTGAAAGCCTTATGGAGTTAGCCAAAGAGGAAGCCAATATTCGCGCCGAAGCACAGAATGTTAGCCCTTACGATGCGCTCCTCGATAAATTTGAACCCGGAATGACCACCGCTAGCCTCGAACAAATCTTTGGTCAATTAACGTCATGGTTACCAGGCTTAATTCAAACGATTCAAGATAAGCAAAAGTCACAACCCCGTTTTACTATTCCGACTGCCAGTGCTGATAACCAAGCTAAGCTAGGCAGAGAGGTAATGAATATTCTCGGCTTTGACTTTAACCATGGCAGGCTCGATATCAGTAGCCATCCTTTTTGTGGTGGCGTCGCCAGTGACGTGCGCCTAACGACTCGCTACGATGAGGCTGACTTTACCAGCGGATTGATGGGTATAGTGCATGAAACGGGTCACGCTAAATACGAGCAAGGCTTACCACTAGCCTGGCGCGGCCAACCTGCTGGACTTGCGCGCTCAATGGCACTGCATGAAAGCCAAAGTCTATTCTGTGAGATGCAATTAGGCCGTGGCCCTGCGTTTCTAAAGCTTATTCAGCCACACTTAACAACACTACTTGGCTGCGAGCTAAGCCACCAGCAACTGACAAACATCTACTCACGAGTCAAACCGGGACACATCCGAGTCGATGCCGACGAAGTGACCTACCCTTGTCATATTTTGCTGCGCTTTGAAGCAGAAAAGGCCCTGGTCACAGGTCAGCTTGCGGTCGCAGACTTACCCGACTTCTGGTCTGCTCAAATGCAGGCGTTGTTGGGGATAAACACTGACGGTGATTATAAGAATGGTTGTATGCAGGATATTCATTGGGCTGTAGGCGAGCTTGGCTATTTCCCGAGTTACACACTAGGCGCTATGTACGCGGCCCAATTTAAAGGCGCAATGGAACAAAGTATCGGTAACTTAGAGGCCTTAATTGACGCAGGAAAACTCGCAGATGTCACCGGCTGGTTACATGACAATGTTTGGTCGCAAGGTAGTCTTTTAGAGACCAACGACTTGATGCGTCAAGCAACGGGTGAAACCCTTAATCCTGCACACTTTAAGAAGCACTTAGAACAACGCTACCTTTAAGCTAGTTATAAATTACAGGCTACCGCCATTCTTCCAGCGCTTGTGTTCAGGTGCTGGAAGTAAGGGCAACTAACAGGACACGGTATGAAGTTACGTCAGATCCAACCTCTAGATTGGGGCAATATTCTAGCAATCCAACTTGAGTGCTACCCGCAAATCGAGCCTGAATCACTCGATGTTTTGCAAAGTAAGTGGCGCCACTCTCCAGAGAGTTGCTTTGTCATTGAGTCACAATCGCAAGTGATAGGTTACTGTTTATCACACCCTTGGATACTCGATACTCCGCCCTCTTTAGAGCAAGTATTATCAGAGATAGAAGCTGCAAATACCCTGTATTTGCACGATATTGCTCTTTCATCTAAGGCTCAAGGTAAAGGAGCGGGTCGACTCGCTCTAACGGCCCTTGTTAATTTTGCGAAGCTACAGCAATACGCAACGATCTCTTTGGTAGCCGTTCAGGGCGCACACCATTACTGGGCGAAACAGGGATTTCAGAGCAAGGCTATCGAAAAGGATCTTTCTAGCTATACCGAGGATGCCTGCTATATGGTTTATACCTTATAGCCGAGATTTGGTATCATAAGGGCAATTTCATTAGAGAAGCTAAAAATGGCAACCAGAATCACCTATAAATTTAAGAACCAAGCAAAAGAGATTAACTTTGCTTACGACAAGTTTCATGACATCTACGAAGCAGTAGCTGCAGCAGAAGGCGTTGATTTAACACAATACCTGATGATGGAGCAGCAAGTTGCTATGACCTCAAAAGGCTCCTCTGCTGTTAAAGACTTTCGCGCTAAAGAGTTCGCACGCTTTGGCTTTAGTGACATCTACTACCATAAAGATGAACCGAAAAAGTCATAACGTGTGAGCCAGTAACTGTTTATCACCATCCAATAAACCTAATAAAAGTGATATAAATGACGACTTCTTATATGCCCAATAATGAACACGCGAACTTTCCACGCGCGAGCTTTATTAAGCGCTGTGGTGCCAGTGTTTATGATCTTCTTCTCGCTGTTGCCGTTTATATGGTTGCGGGCGCGATTGGCTTCGGTATTTTTACCGGCTTAACTGCCAGTGGCCTAATCGATATGGCGGGGTTTGAGCACGTCTCTGACTTGCTTAATGAAACTGCACTATATAAAGGCATTTATCAGTTTTGGATTGTGCTATGTGTGGGTCTGTTTTATATCAGCTTTTGGAGCAAGGGGGGACAAACATTAGGGATGAGGGCTTGGCGCCTTAAAATCCAGCATCCTAATGGGCAAAACCTTAGCATGGTGACTGCGGCCGCTAGACTTGTTTGGTCACTACTTGGAATTGGTAACTTATGGATCCTTATCAATGGCGATAAGCTTGCCTTGCAAGATATGATGACTCGCTCAGAAGTTGTCGAATTGTCTAAAGAAGCAAACCAAATGCGTAACTGGCACGGCGTGTAATACACAGCTTAATGATAGGCGCTAATCAGTATTTGTCGGCTACGCCTTATACCAATCAGCACGAAATGGCTAATGGTTGCTAAACGTCGAGTGCTAATGCTAAGTGCCAGTAACAAGTACTAGTAGCAGTGCTGAACGTTAGCACAGGTACTTACAGCATACTCTCTAAAGCCTTTGATAATCGCCCACAAAAAAAGCCAATCACACCCCTTTAAAATCGGTGTTGATTGGCTTTTTTAATGGCGCTTTATCAGCTTATACTCTGTAGAGCATCAGCTTCCTAAAACGGTTGTCAGCGTGATTGATTACGCTAATTTAAAATCGCTACTTCCTGATAAAGTAGAGCGCTCCAATACTGAAAATCAATGCAGGCATAGCGGCACTAATAAACGCCGGCAAGCCATAAACTATACTCAATGGGCCGAAAATCTCACTACAGATATAGAAGCTAAACCCGGCTACAACGCCTAGCAATACCCGTGCGCCCATAGTTACCGTTCTCAGTGGACCAAATACAAATGAAAGCGCCACTAACATCATCACGGCGACCGTGACAGGCTGCAGCAACTTACGCCACAGGGCCAACTCATAACGTTCTGACGCCTGATTATTGCTCTTTAGATAATCCAAGTAATCAAGTAAACCTTCAATTGACAAAGATTCAGGCTTAACCGACACCACACTGAGTTTTTCCGGTGTTAGCGACGAAATCCACTTATCTTCCTCTAAGTTAGTTAGCACTACCTGATTATTGTTAATTGTGGTTCTTCTGACATCATATAACTGCCAATAATTCTTCTTATATTCAGCTGAGTCCGCATGCACTGTACTGGTTAAGTTAGTGGTATCATCAAATTCATACAAGGTGATATTACGCAAACTATCGCTATCGACAACCCCTGCAATGTTAACAAACAGGTCACCATCTTTAGCCCAAATGCCCCGATTAGAATCGATTAAACTGCCACCGGATATATTGGTTCGCTTGATCTCTTTAGCGCGCAACTCCGCTACAGGAGCAACCCACTCTGTGAGCATCATTACGATGATCATCAATGGGATAGCCGTCTTCATCGCCGACATGGTTATTTGTAGGCGCGAAAGTCCTGATGACTGCATCACCACCAGCTCAGAGTTTGACGCGAGCATTCCCATACCAATCAAAGCGCCGAGCAAAACGGCCATAGGGAAAAACAGTTCAATATCTCTTGGGATCAAAAATAACACGTAAACACCAGCATCCATCATGGTGTAAGTGCCTCGTCCCACAAGGCGAAGTTGGTCGACCCACTTAATAATACCTGACAAACCTGTGAGTACTAATAATGCCAATGAAGAGGTACTAATCAGTACGCGAGCAATATAGATATCTAAGATCTTCATGCTTTGGCCGCCTTTTTACGCTTAAACAGGCCAGTAACCTTCGCCCCTAACGGCCGCTCTTTACCGAGCAATAATATGCCAATCACCAGGGCGGAAGCATGGATCCACCACATGCCTAAATACTGAGGGATTACGCCATCTTCTAAGGATTTACGGCCAGCAACCATCAAACCAAAGTAACCAAGATATAACAAAATAGCCGGGAACATCTTAGCAAACTTACCCTGACGATTATTCACACGCGCCATTGGCACTGCAATTAAGGTCATCAATGGGATCGCCAGCGGAATTGCTAGTCGCCAGTGAAATTCAGCTGTCGCTTCTGGGCTATCTATATCCATAAGCTGACCAATTGGCATGGCCGATAACTTACGGCGCCGCTCATCAACCTCTTGTTCTTTAATCTGCATTTGATAGCCACCAAACTCGACGACTTGGTAATCGACACGTTTCGGACTGCCTTGATACTGCACGCCATCTTCTAGCTGCAAACGCTGGCCACCCGTTCCGTCTTCAACCACTTTACCAGAGCGCGCAACGACAACATTGGCGACGCCAGTTTCATCGTCCGGTTCTGGCAACTGAGCCACAAACACTTTATCTAACTTGTTATCACGACCAATGCGCTCAACAAACAGTACCGCTCGTCCATTTGGACTCGTTTGGAAACGTCCTTGGGTTAATGCCGCCAGTCCCGCTTCGGATTTGGCATGTTCAAGCACTTGGTTTTGCTGCTCCTCAGCCCAAGGCGCAACATAAATTGATAGGAACGCGGTAAACACCATATTCATCACAGCAAGCAATAGTGTGACTCGGGTGATATACCACTCACTGATCCCTACCCCATGAAAAATAACCATCTCATTTTCGGCATACATACGTCCATGGGCTAATAAAATGCCCAAAAATAGACTCAGCGGTAAAACCAAAACAGTAAGAAACGGCAAGTTAAGACCCAGTAAGGTCATAACTAACGAGGCAGGAAATTCGCCGTCAGAGGCATCAGCAAGCACGCGGACAAAGTGTTGGCTAATAAAAATAGCTAACAACACCAAAAGTACCGCTATTTGCGCTTTAAAAACTTCTCGAATCAGGTATCTAAATACAATCACAGTGAGGATCCGGTCTCCAAACGTTCATTTATGCTGGTATCAATACAACTTTCATGTAGACTGTCTACTTTTAGTAGTTTTGTTACCAACAAGTACATAACATGGCCAGGGAAAACACCTGAAAAGAAAATTATAGGGTGCGCCATATTCGAGCCCTTTTGGGCACAAGCAGACATTATCTAATAAATAATAAAATTTGTCTTTAAGAATCTAGGAGAGCTCATGGAGTTTAGCGTAAAGAGCGGTAGTCCAGAGAAACAACGCTCAGCTTGTATCGTCGTAGGTGTATACGAACCAAGACGCTTGTCCGGTATCGCCGAACAGTTAGATAAAATCAGTGAAGGCTATATCAGCAACTTACTTCGTCGTGGTGATTTGGAAGGAAAGCCAGGACAAATGTTGTTGCTTCATCACGTACCGAATGTACTAAGCGAACGCGTTTTGCTCGTCGGATGCGGTAAAGAGCGCGAACTTGATGAACGTCAATACAAACAAATCATTACGAAAACAATCAACACTTTAAATGAAACGGGTTCAATGGAGGCTGTATGCTTCCTTACCGAGTTACATGTAAAAGGACGCGATACATACTGGAAAGTACGTGAAGCCGTTGAAACCACACAAAATAGCCTATATTGCTTTGACGCGCTAAAAACCCGTAAGGGTGAAACTCGCCGTCCACTGCGTAAACTAGTATTCAACGTACCCACTCGCCGCGAGCTGACGGTTGGTGAGCGTGCTATTGAACACGGTATGGCCGTTTCAGCAGGTATGCACCTTTGTCGCGACGTAGCGAACATGCCACCAAATATCTGTAACCCTGCTTACCTTGCTTCACAGGCTCGCCAGATTGCCGAAAACACTGAAAACCTAACAGTGACAACTATCGGTGAAGAGCAAATGGAAGCGCTAGGCATGAATTCATACCTAGCGGTTGGCCGTGGTAGCGATAATGAGTCAGTAATGACCATTATGGAATACAAGGGCGCCATTGATAATACAGAAAAGCCAATCGTGTTAATCGGTAAGGGACTAACTTTCGACTCTGGTGGTATTTCACTTAAACCTGGCGAAGCCATGGATGAAATGAAGTATGACATGGGTGGTGCTGCCGGTGTTATTGGCGCCATGAAAGCCCTGTGTGATATGCAGCTGCCTATCAATGTCATTGGTATTTTGGCTGGTTGTGAAAACATGCCATCAAGCAATGCTTATCGTCCAGGTGACATCCTTACCACTATGTCTGGCCAAACCGTTGAAGTGCTAAACACTGATGCCGAAGGCCGCTTAGTATTATGTGACGTGCTCACCTATGTTGAGCGCTTCGATCCTGAGCTTGTGGTCGATACTGCAACATTAACTGGCGCTTGTGTTATCGCACTAGGTAAACACGCATCAGGCCTGTTTTCTGGTCACAATCCACTCGCGCATGAGTTATTAAATGCTGGCGAGCAAAGTGGCGACCGCGCATGGCGCATGCCGTTATGGGATGAGTACCAGGAGCACTTGGAAAGCCCATTTGCTGATATGACTAACTTAGGTGGCCGCGCGGCAGGTTCAATCACTGCAGCTTGCTTCTTGTCTCGCTTTGCCAAGAAGTATAACTGGGCCCACTTAGATGTGGCTGGTACAGCTTGGAACAGCGGTGCCAACAAAGGGTCTACGGGTCGTCCAGTTCCGCTATTGACTCAGTTCTTGCTTAACCGAGCAGGCATAGAGCAAGGCGAATAACCCCACGCGAACACTTACATTAAGGCTAAACACGGTTTTCACTCTATAATCCAGCCGGTTTAGCCTTTTTTATTTCAAGCTTAAGCCCTACGTGAATAAACATCCCTGCAAGCTCGTCATGAGCAAAGAAACTCCTTTTGCTGAAAATATCTTCAAAATGAGAGCTGGCTGACATAATTATTATCACAAGATATCGACAATTAATGAATTGAGCTTACAATACGCAAAAATTCACAGCCTCAGTTTTTAAGCTACTTAATCTCGCGCAAAACACTGACACCAGCCACTTAATCTTAACTAAGACTCTACTGCGAACTCCCCTCGTTAGTAGTCGCTGCCTGTGCATCAACATTTTATTTATTACTGCCGTAATCCAACATAGGCTGCAATATGCGTAACGCATTTCTGGTATTTTTTCTGTTTGTTTTTTCTTTACCCGTCATAGCGGATCAAGAAAATAAAGACTCGCACTTGCCCAATGCAGAGCAAGTGATCAGAGTCGGCTACCCAGTAGCTGACTGGCAGCCTTTTACTTACATTGGTAAAGATGGAAATGCGATCGGTTTGCTGCCGTCAATTTTACAAGAGATCACTAAGAACAGCGGCTACCGCACAGAGGTCGTGACTTATCCTAACTACCAACAAGTGACTCAAGCACTGCGTAATCGTGAGATTGATATCATTATGGGGGCGTCAAAGACTCCTGAGAGAATGACTTGGCTAAGTTTTAGCTCGCCGCTTATGTTGGTACCGATTGCAGGGATCACTTATCAAGAAAATACCAATAGCCTTTTTGAGTTAAAAGGCCTGCGCATCGCGACCGAAAAAGGCTTTGCGATTAATGAGCAACTCAGAAATGGCCTTAATAGTGTCAAAGTCATCAACTACACCGATAGCCTATCTGCTTATAAAGCGGTGCTCAATGGTAGTTCAGATGCCTACATAAGTAATGCGATCACTCTTGATTACTTACTTACCCACCAATATGCACCGAAAAAATTAAATATTCGCCTGCTTAACGACATGCCTCTTGAAAGTTTGCACTTCGCGGGACTCATCGAAAATAACAAGTTGATCGAACGATTAAATGATGGCTTAAAACAGATCCCTTCAGAGACCTTCGACAAACTCTATGAAGCCTGGCTGACCAGCTCTCAAGTTAAATATATTTATCAGCATCAAGGCTTAAACCTTACCGAATCAGAGAGCAATGCTATCAGAGATAAAAAGGTCATTAAGGTGCTTTACTCTGCTGACAGTTACCCATTTACCTTCACCAATGACGCTGGAGAAATGGATGGAATGGGCGCCGATATCTTAAAAGCGATATCCAACAAACTAAATCTAAAAATTGAAGCCACTGAATTCAATGGTCAAAATATTGAAAAGTACCTTGCTGAAAATGAGTTTGAACTCATTCCAGCCTTTACCTGCGTGCAAGGAAAACATCCATTTACGCAGTGCACAACAGCTTACATACAAGATCCTTGGATTGCGGTTGCCGCAACGAACCTGGCTACTGGTCAGCTAGAAACGACTAAAAGACTGGGGATTTTAAGCAGGCATGAGCAGCAAATTGACACTAAAAAAGATTTTCCCTATGCCAATGTAACCAGGTTTAACACCACTAAACACCTGCTTAATGCCGTTATTAACGGTAAAGTTCAGGTCGGTATTTTGCCGCTATCGAAGGCGAGCAGAGTCATTAGCGCGCGTTACTTAGGGAAAATTCAGATCCTAACAACCCCGATAGAGCAGCAGAGCCGCCCCGTCAGCTTTGCAGTGAATAAAATTAACCCCGCTCTATTATCTGTTATTGATAAGACAAAACACGCTATTGATAAGGATGAATTACAGGCTATTACTCATAAATGGAATAATGTCAGTATCGATAGTGACTTCTCCTTTGAAAAAATACCCAACTGGCTATTGCTAGTACTGGGTGGCATTTTTACGCTTTTTTTAGTCATAGCCTATTCAAACAGAAAGTTAAAAGCTGAAATAGCTCAGAGACAGAGTATCGAAAAAGAGCTACGACTGGTGAATAACAACTTTGGTGGCGTCGTTGCACAACTAATACGCTATGGCGATGATATTGAAGATATTTCTTGGAGCTTTATCAGTGGTAATATCGAAAAATACTTTGGTCTAACCCCTAATCAACTCTATCAAGCGCCGCATCTGCTTATGGAATTTTTAGCCATGCACGCAGACGAGCATGGGTTCTTAACTGATATTGAAGAGTCCCGATTCCGAGATTCACTTTATACAACAATGAAGCTTAATATTGACGGTAAGATCTCTTGGTATCAGCTCACGGGCACCTGTACAAAAGAGGATAGAAATAAGCATTGGACCTACACCTTAGTCGATATCACTGTCATTAAAGAGAAACAGGCTGAACTGGACGAAGCTCGATTGATTGCTGAGTCTGCAACGGTAGCTAAATCACGTTTTCTGGCCATGATGAGCCATGAAATTCGTACGCCAATCAGTGGCATTTTAAGTCTATTAGAGCTCATGGCTCCGCATCTAAACAGCAACGAACTTTATGGGATCCATAAAAACCTCACCCATTCAGGTAGCAACTTGCTCAATATTGTTAATGACGTTTTAGATTTTTCGAAAATCGAGGCTGGGAAATTAGAACTAAGCCCAGATGTATGTCAGTTAAGCAGTTTTATCTGTGAGTTAGTCCAACCACATATTGCCCATATTGAGCGAAAAGGCCTTAAATTCAAGCTTTGGCTTGACCCAAAACTGTCCTATTCGTTAACTCTTGATAATTTGCGGCTTAAACAGGTATTGAACAACCTGCTCAATAACGCATCGAAATTTACCACAGAAGGTGAGATCTGGTTGTCCGTCGGCCTGTTGAGCGCAACCGACAAAGAGCAAACCATCACTTTCGCTGTAACAGATAGTGGCATAGGGATCCGAGAGGAAGATATTAGCAAATTATTTTTGCCATTTGAGCAAGTTGACCTCAGCAGTGAGCGACGCTTTAATGGCACAGGCTTAGGCTTATCTATCTGCGAGCAACTGGTTAAACTCATGGGTGGAGAAATATCGGTAACCAGCACCAACGGCCAAGGCAGTACTTTCCGCTTTAATCTGACCTTGCCAACCGTAGCAGTTGAAATCCCCACTATCGTCAACAAGCGTTGCGGCATCATTGTCACTGATGAAAGTAACTACAATCTATTTAGTGAATACTTAATCAATTGGCATTGCACCACTTTTAATCTATTAGGCACAGATAATAAAACGGTGCTTGCAAGCTATGTCGCCACGCAAAAGCTCGAAGTATTACTGCTATGCGAAGCATGGTGTGAACAGCAATCGATGACCCCTAGCTGGATTAACCACAATATACCCGGCGTACAAGTCATCTTACTTAAAAACAAGAGTATGCTGTCGCCAACACCGGCAACACTAGGTTGGGCACTGTCAGTCAACCCTTTGATCCCTTTGCACTTGCTGCACCTTATGACTAAGCCAGAGTTCTTTAAAAACCAATATATCGGCATGAAGGGAGACATAAAGTTAGCCCTAACCCGTGAACAAGCCATTGCACAAAATAAGCTTATTCTGGTCGCAGAAGATCATCCAATCAATCAAGATGTCATTAGGATGCAACTCAGTAAACTGGGTTACTTTGCAGATATCTTTGATAATGGCCAGCAGGCATTAACAGCTTACCAGCAGACGAAATACATGCTATTGCTTACCGATTGCCATATGCCCGAACTCGATGGTTACGGCTTAGTAAGCGCTATCCGCGACAATGAAAGGCAAAAACAGTTGCCTCGTCTACCCGTAATCGCTCTCACTGCTAATGCCATGTCCAGTGAAAGAAACCGTTGCCATCAGCTTGGTTTCGATGACTATTTAATTAAGCCGGTCACATTACAACAGCTACAAACGGTACTGAGCAGCCACATTAAAGCCGCTGCAGACAATGTAGCTCATCTTGAGAATGCCGAGAACGTTGATAATGCAACTTATCAGCCTTGCGTAGCGACAGAGGAAAAAGTCCAACTGATTATCGATATTGCTGCACTTGAAGCTAATTTCGGCGACTTAGCGATATGTATCAGCTTACTCAATAAGTTTGTCACCACCAGTGTTCAAGATGTTGCAGCACTCAACCAGGCTGTCGTAGGCCGAGATTTTATCGCTACCGCACATCACGCCCACAAGCTAAAAGGCGCAGCTGGCGTCATTGAGTGTGAACGTTTAGCCACATGTTGCAGTGAAATCGAAAAAGCAGCCTCGACTCAAGATATCGACACGGTGCAACGACAACTTGCACAATTGAAACAGCTAATGAGCCAGATCTCGACTCAGGTAAAGCGATTAACATGAAAATCCTACTGATTGAAGATCACCAGTTTCAGCGTGAAGCTATGCTAATGCAGCTAGAGCTGATTAATATGCCTCACATTGCGCAGATTAAAACCGCCGCTTCAGGTGTTGAAGCATTACAAATAATGGCAAGTTTTAAGCCCGATATCTTACTGTGTGACTTAAAAATGCCAGAAATGGACGGTATCACTTTTTTAAGTCATATCAGTGAGCTGTCTTTTACTGGCAGCATTATTATCACTAGTGCCAGTAACCAGATCGTACTCGATACCGTAAAGAAAATGTGTATGAACTATCACCTTAAAGTGATTGGTGCCATCAGTAAGCCGGTGAAGATGAATACACTAAAAGAGCTACTCGACTTGGCCAATGTTGAGCGGCTTAGCAGCGCCATGACGCCGATTCATAGCTCATCGGTATTAGACAAGGTGTTTACTGAACAGGAACTCGAACATGCATTAGAGCAGGGTTGGATTAAGCCTTATTTTCAACCTCTGGTCACATTAGATACCGGTGAATGGCGAAGTAGTGAAGCGCTGATCCGTTTTGTACACCCTATCTTAGGTGTATTACCGCCAGCATGTTTTTTACCCTTATTGAGCAAAATGCAAAAAGATGCGCAATTAGCCCTATTAAGCATCAACTATGTGCTACAGCATCAACATGAGCTCGGCGAACGTCCCGTTGCAGTTAATATTACGCCTACCACTCTGACGCATAATCATTTTGTTGACCAAGTGCTTTCTTTAGCAGAACAGCAACCTAACCTTTGCAAACAACTCTATTTTGAGATCACTGAAACTGACGCCTTAGAAAATACGGGCAGAGCATTAGAGGCAGCGTCGCGTCTCGCGATGCACGGCTTTAGTTTATCAATTGACGACTTCGGTACGGGTTACTCATCATTATCACTGTTAGACACCTTACCATTTGACTCTCTCAAGATAGACATGAGCTTTATTCGATCGATGGAAACGAGTAATACCGCCGCAGCGATTGTAGAAGCCTGTCTATTGTTAAGCCGTCGTTTATCGCTAGAGTCTGTTGCCGAGGGAGTGGAAACATTGCCTCTGTGGCAGCGCTTGCAATCATTAGGTTGCACCTTAGCCCAAGGTTATTATATCGCTATGCCAATGCCTGTAGAGCAATTACACGACTGGCATGAGAGCTGGAAAATCAAAGCAAATAGCATTTCCAGCAAGGCTTAACCTCAGCACAAGAAAGCCAGCGCCTTAGCGCTTTAATTCAATCAAGGCGAATGATGGCTGTTCCCCTGGTAAAAGTTATTAATACAGAAGTCGCCAGCCCAAAAAAAACGGCTGAGTCTAAATAGACTCAGCCGTTTTTTATATGATTCAATGCAAATAGATTTACGCTAATTGCTTATGTTTAAGCGTTAACCTCTAGAGTCTCAGTGGTCTCTTCTTCAATTCGCGTAACCAAGAGCTGGTCGACCTTATAACTATCAACATCAACCACTTCAAACTTAAAGCCTGCATGATTAACCGAGTCGGTGCACTTTGGAATTTTGCGCAGCATAAACATCATAAAACCCGCGATAGTCTCGTAGTTATGATTTTGAGGGAACTCCTCAATATCCAGTGCTCGCATCACATCGGTAATCGGCGTCACGCCATCCATCAGCCACGAACGCTCATCGCGAGCAATAATCTGCTCTTCACATTCAGGCAAAGACCACGCGCCCATCACTGCATCTTGCAGATCCTTCGCAGTGACTACGCCCACAACTAAGGAGTATTCATTCATCACTACCGCAAAGTCTGCTCGGCTATTCTTAAAATAATCCATCGACTCAGACAAGCTTAAAGTGTCAGGAATGATAAAGCAGTTACTCACAAGGCTTTTATCTTTAAGGCTGATTTTTTCACCATTAATCAAGCAGATAAGTAGCTTTTTCGCATTGACGATGCCCACCACAGTATCTAACTGCTCGTTACAAACAAGAAAGTTAGAATGAGGCTGCTGTGCTATCTTATGCTTAATTTCATCTTCACTATCTTGCAGAAGAAAATAAGCTAAGCTTTCACGTGCTGTCATCGCTGCCGTGACGGGAATGGTTTGCATTTCAAACACTTTTTCCATCATCAGCTGATCGCCTTTATCTAGCACCCCCGCTTCTGCACCCGCATCCATCACCGCATAAATGTCATCTGAAGTCACCGCATCATTACGCGCCGTTTGCACTTGAAACACACGGAATACGAAGTTAGCAGAGCCGTTGAAGAACCACACCAGCGGTTTAAGCACCACGATGCAGACCATCATAGGGCTAACAAAGGTCATCGCCACTTTTTCAGGAAAGGCCATCGCTAAGCGCTTAGGGATAAGATCGGCAATTAAAATAAATAAGCTGGTCACAATCACAAATGACAGTAGAAAACTCATTTTGTCTAACCAAGGTCCACTCAACCAAGACGATAGGAATGCGTGAATATGAGGCGTAAACGCTGACTCACCCACGATACCACCCATAATCGCCACGGCATTTAAACCTATCTGCACCACAGTAAAGAAATTACCTGGCTGCTCTTGCAGCAACAGGACTTTATTGGCGCGAATATCACCTTCAGCCGCAAGCTGACGCAGACGAATTTTACGCCCTGCCGCCAAGGCTATTTCCGACATAGAAAAAAAACAACTCACCCCAATCAGGAGTAATATAATTACAGCATTATCAAAGAAGCTCATTTAGCACCTTTATCAAAACTAAAAACAGACTTATCCCTTTACTGCATATCATTATTTCTTCTTGGCAGTATTTATCTTTCTCCAAGTAGAACTTTGTATAATGACCAACCACTATTGGCGCGATCGCGGAGTATATCCGCAATACAGACAACTCACCAGCTAATAAATTAGACAATGTGAGCGTCTATTTTTTTATCACTGAAACAAAAAATATTGGCTTAACTTAAGCCTATGTTTGTACGAAAAATAACCACGCGATTATAACTAACTATATGGTCTAAACCTGCCGATATAATTTCTCAAGCAACACCAGCATTACGTTAAAGTTGAGTAAAGTGAGGTACTCAAACCTGCATTTAAAAAGATTAAGGATAATCGATGAAGTTTATTGGATGGCTAGTACACACTTTACAATGGTTAGCAGTAGCGTTATCCCCCACATTGGTAGGCGCTTTTATTGGCATAGGTACCAGCCTGCAATTAGGTCAATTCAAGCTTATATGCTGGCACTATGGCTGCAGTAGGCTTTCTTATTGGCGCTTTTTGGGCTGAGCATATACGTAAACTGTCGGCCTATCATTTTTTATCGGCGCCTTGCCCGTGCGAGAGACATTCCCAAAAGCAAATAGGTTATTTTACTTTCCAAATTGTTTTTTAGCAGCAAAGTCCTTGGCACTGCGCTTACTCTGGCTGCGACGATTGGCTGTTTTATCCCGAGGTGCCCTTTTACTCTGACCCGACGCAGGCTTATCTGTCACCTCAAACCCTTCGAGCGATTCAAGTTTCATTTCTCGCTTAGTTAATAGCTCAATCGCCTTCAAGTTATCGGACTCGCTATGACACACTAACGAGATAGCCACCCCATTGTCACCCGCTCTAGCAGTACGACCAATACGATGCACGTATACAGGTGCGCTAGCGGGTAAGTCGACATTAATCACTACAGGCAGCGCATCGATATGAATGCCGCGAGACAGTAAATCCGTAGTCACTAACACTTGCAGTTTACGCGTTTTTAAATCTTCCAATGTTTGCTGCCGCTGAAGCTGCTCTTTATCACCATGCAAGGCCGCCGCATTAATACCTGCTTTAACGAGCCTTTTTGCTAACTTATCGGCATCATCTCGGGCATTAACAAAAGCTAATACCTGTGACCATTGATGCATTTGGTTCAATGCAATCAACGCTCTCGCTTTATCGCCCTTATTGACAAGGAACAGTAACTCTTTAATGTCACTCGTTACACTGTTCACAGCTTGGGCAGCCAACTTTTTCGGAGCATGTAGTAACTTCAACGCCTTGTCCTTTAATTCAGGAGCTAACGTCGCTGAAAATAATAGGGTTTGTCGCTTTGCAGGAATACATTCAATAATGCGTTCGATATCAGGCCAAAAGCCCATTTCCATCAGCCTATCGGCCTCATCTAGCACCAACTGCTTTACACTTTCCAATGTAATAAGTTGCTGGCGTAGAAAATCGAGTAAACGTCCTGGTGTTGCCACAATAAGCTGAGGCTGTAGCTCAAGCTCTTCAAGCTGCTTGGCCTTATCAACACCACCACATAATACCGTCAACCGAATATTAACTGAGATATGCTTAAGCGCCTCACCGACTTGCAACGCAAGCTCTCGGGTAGGCACCAGAATCAGCGCCTTTACTTTACCGTTTTCAACGCCATCATTAGTGATGATTTGCAATAAAGGTAAACCGAACGCATAGGTTTTACCGCTGCCCGTTTGTGCCAATGCTAAGAGGTCTTTTCCCGCTAATATTTCAGGAATAGCAAGTCTTTGGATTTCAGTGGCTACAGAAACACTGCTTGGCAGTTTAGATAGGGTTTCAACGCTGAGGTTAAGGTCGGAAAAATTCATAGTATCGGCTAATATCGGCAAGTGCATGGAGTGTAACCACAGCGACGTGATTAGTAAAATTAACTCTTTAACCCCATCACCAGCCCACTCTCGATGCAAACGTGGCAACTAACCACACCGATTAACTGGGTGCATCAATAAATAAATCAGTGATTAGAGGCTGATCTATGAGCGACTTTTAGTGTAAAATCCTCTCTTTCGTCAGCCAAAAAGCTAAGACAATAGCGCCAACAACCCACTATGCCGATAACCCACTATGTCTTTTAGTCAGTCGCAAGCCCTGTTTTACATGATGCCAAAGGACGCAAAACCTGCATCTAATGCGCCTAAATCTGCGCAGGACCAAGTGTACTTACTCGCTTGCCAATTGGCAGAGCGGGCTTTTGCTACTCAAGAGTTGGTTTATATCCATTGCCAAGATCAACAGCAAGCTTATGCTATTGACGAGCTGCTTTGGCAATTTGAGCCGCAATCATTTGTGCCCCACAACCTAAAAGGTGAAGGCCCAATCGGCGGCGCTCCGGTAGAAA
This sequence comes from Shewanella sp. 30m-14, assembly GCF_052977125.1. Taxonomy (NCBI): domain Bacteria; kingdom Pseudomonadati; phylum Pseudomonadota; class Gammaproteobacteria; order Alteromonadales; family Shewanellaceae; genus Shewanella; species Shewanella sp. 30m-14. The sequence continues at coordinate 39,181 of NZ_JBRILW010000030.1, forward strand.
TCGGCTTTGATAGGCTTGGTGCCAACAAAAAACGTCATCTTCTGCTTAATCTTGCAGACCAAGTACCGCAATTTGCGGTAAACTTTGGACAGATTATCGATTTCGTTGCCAATGACGATAGCCACAAAGCGATTGCTCGCGATCGCTATCGGCAGTATCGCGCTCTTGGGATAGCATTAACGACCCAAGATCTAGCAGCACAACCAATTAATTTTTAGTTTGAGATAAACACGCCTCATGGAAAAAACATATAACCCGCAGTCTATCGAACAGTCTCTTTACCAAAACTGGGAAGAGAAAGGTTACTTCAAGCCACACGGCGACGAGTCTCAAGGCAACTATTGCATCATGATCCCGCCACCAAATGTGACGGGTAGTTTGCATATGGGTCACGCCTTCCAAGATACCATCATGGATACGTTAACCCGTTACCAGCGTATGAAGGGTAAGAACACCCTTTGGCAGGTCGGTACAGACCACGCCGGTATTGCCACTCAAATGTTAGTTGAGCGTAAAGTGGCAGCCGAAGAAGGCTTAAACCGCCATGATTTGGGTCGTGAAAACTTTATCGATCGTATCTGGGATTGGAAAGAGCAATCTGGCGGCACCATCACTAAGCAGCTACGTCGCCTTGGCGCATCTGTTGATTGGGACCGTGAACGTTTTACTATGGACGAAGGCATGTCTGAAGCGGTACAAGAAGTATTTGTACGCCTTTACGAAGATGACCTAATCTACCGCGGTAAGCGCCTAGTGAACTGGGATCCGACCCTGCACACCGCTATCTCTGATTTAGAAGTTGAGAACAAAGAAAAGCAAGGCAGCATGTGGCATTTCCGCTACCCACTTGCCGATGGCGCTTTGACTAGCGATGGTAAAGACTACCTAGAAGTAGCAACCACACGTCCTGAAACCATGCTGGGGGACAGTGCAGTAGCGGTTCATCCAGACGATGAGCGTTATCAATCGCTAATTGGCAAATTCATTTTACTGCCAATCGTCAATCGTCTTATCCCTATTGTCGCAGACGATTATGTTGATATCGAGTTCGGTACAGGTTGTGTGAAAATCACTCCTGCGCACGACTTTAACGACTATGAAGTCGGTAAGCGACATGAATTGCCGATGTACAACATCTTAACCATTGATGCGGCAATTCGCTCAAGCGCTGAAGTGGTTAACACCGACGGCACTGCAAACAACGAACTAGATAATAGCCTACCTGAGCGTTATGTCGGTCTTGATCGCTTTAAAGCGCGCAGCGCGATTGTTGCAGAGTTTGAAACATTAGGTCTACTGGGCAAAATCGATCCACACGGATTGAAAGTCCCTTACGGTGACCGCTCTGGTGTGGTAATCGAGCCATTACTAACAGATCAATGGTATGTTGCCGTTGCACCTATGGCTAAAACTGCCATGGAAGCGGTTGAAAACGGTGACATCAAGTTTGTACCACAGCAGTATGAGAACATGTACAACTCTTGGATGCGTGACATTCAAGACTGGTGTATTTCACGTCAGCTTTGGTGGGGTCACCGTATCCCAGCTTGGTACGACGAAGCTGGCAAAGTGTATGTTGGCCGCGATGAAGCAGAAGTCCGTGCTAAGCACAGCCTTGATGACTCGGTAGTACTTCGCCAAGACGCCGACGTACTTGATACCTGGTTCAGTTCAGCATTGTGGACGTTCTCTACACTAGGCTGGCCAAAAGATACCGCTGAGCTTAAAGCCTTCCACCCAACTGATGTGTTGGTTACTGGTTTTGACATCATCTTCTTCTGGGTTGCCCGTATGATCATGATGACCATGCATTTCATCAAAGATGAAAACGGCAAACCACAAGTACCGTTCAAGACGGTATATGTGACAGGCCTTATCCGTGATGAAGCCGGTAACAAGATGTCTAAGTCTAAGGGTAACGTACTTGATCCATTAGACATGATTGACGGTATCGACCTTGAGTCACTAGTGACTAAGCGTACTGGCAACATGATGCAGCCACAACTTGCCGCTAAGATTGAAAAGAGCACACGTAAAGAGTTTAGCGAAGGTATCGAGCCGCATGGTACTGACGCACTGCGCTTTACACTAGCGTCTATGGCATCAACGGGCCGTGACATCAACTGGGACATGAAGCGCCTAGATGGTTACCGCAGTTTCTGTAACAAGATCTGGAACGCATCACGTTACGTATTGATGAACACCGAAGTGCAAGCTGAAGGCGCGAGCGATGATGCTGTTGGCGAAGCGCTAGATTGTGGCCAAATTCTGGTTGATGGCAAGCCAGGCGCAATGGAGCTATCGATTGCCGATCGCTGGATTATCGGTCTGTTCAATGAAACCGTTAAAGCCTACGACGAGCACATGGCTAACTACCGTTTCGATCTTGCCGCTAACACCATTTACGAGTTCACTTGGAACCAGTTCTGTGACTGGTACTTAGAGTTAACGAAACCTGTTATGCAAAGTGGCACCGATGCACAGCTTCGCGGTACGCGCCATACTTTGGTTAACGTACTAGAGCAGATGCAGCGTCTAATGCACCCAATCATGCCATACCTAACTGAGACTATCTGGCAGCGCGTTAAGCCACTAGCCGGTGTTGAGGGTGACACATTGATGTTGGCTGCCTTCCCTGAGTATCAAGCTGACAAAGTCGATGCTGCTGCGATGGAAGATTTAGAGTGGGTTAAGCAAGTGATTGTTGCGGTACGTAACATCCGCGCAGAACTTAACATCGCGCCATCTAAGCCGCTTAATGCATTGCTACGTGGCGTGAGCTACAAAGACAGAGCACGTCTTGAAGCGAACCAGATATTCTTCACTACACTGGCAAAACTTGAGACTATCACCATTATGTCTGAAGATGATGTTGCGCCGATGTCGACTACTCAGCTTGTAGGCAACATGGAGCTATTGATCCCAATGGCAGGTCTTATCGACGTGGCTAAAGAAGTGGCGCGTATCGATAAATTACTCGAGAAAGCGGCAGCTGAATTTGCGCGTATCGAAGGTAAGTTATCTAACCAAGGTTTCGTGGCCAAAGCCCCTGCTGCCGTGATTGAAAAAGAGCGTGCTAAGCAAGCCGAATACCAACGTGATATGGACAAGCTAACTGAACAGAAAGCTGAACTGGCTAAGCTAGAAGGCTAATTCGAAAAGCTACAAATAGCGTAAAAAAAGAAAAAGGGCTGTCATCGACAGCCCTTTTTGTTAGCTAAAATCTAATACTTCAACAAAATCACACTCGGTAGTAAGCAATCTCTTGCTGCATCGATTCAGCAAGCTGGGCAAGCTCATGGGTCGCGGCCTGCGTTTGCTCTGCACCTGCTGCTGTTTGATCTGATATATCGCTAATATTAATAATATTGCGACTAATCTCTTCGGTCACTAAGCTCTGCTCTTCTGATGCGGTCGCTATCTGCGTATTCAAAGCACTAATTTGCTCGATGCTCACCATAATTAACTGTAGCGCGTCACCCGCTTGTTGTGATTTATCCACGCTTAACTTAGCTTGCTCTGTACCGCGCTCCATCATCAACATCGAGTCGCGTGCGCCCTGTTGCAAATGCTGGATCATCTTCTGGATCTCCTCAGTCGAGTCCTGAGTTCGTTTAGCCAGCGAACGTACCTCATCAGCGACAACAGCAAAACCTCGGCCCTGCTCTCCAGCCCTAGCCGCTTCAATTGCCGCGTTTAAGGCAAGTAAGTTAGTTTGCTGCGAGATCCCTTGAATAACATCAACAACTGAGCCGATTTCATCAGATGACTTAGACAACAATTGCATCGCTTCTGTCGCCCCATCCATCTCTGTTGATAACGTCTCGATCACCGCAATACTTTCACTCACAACGGTTTGCCCATGATGAGCCGCGTCATTTGCTTCTGTTGACGTCATAGCTGCAGCTTCGGCACTTTGCGCAACTTCTCGCACCGTTGCAGAGAACTGATGAATCGCGGCAGCGATTTGCTGAGTTTGCTGTTGCTGGTCAATCACATTACGCTGAGTCTGAGTCGATACCACAGAGTTCTCTTCCGCTGCACTGGCTAAGCGAGCTGTCGACTCATGGGTGTTTTGTACAGCATGCTGAAAGCGTGCCGCAATTTGATTCACATAGGTAGCAATATGCGAAAACTCATCATCCCCACCAAGCTCTATGCGCTTGGTTAAATCGCCATTAGCAATATCAATGGAAGTGGTTTCTAGCTCCGTCATCGCCTTGCCCATACGACGAACAATAAGTGATGAGCTAATCGTTATAACCAAGATACAAACCGTCGAGAAAACCGCCACCAGCAAGAGATAAATACGCATGTCTTCATTAAAACGATTGAAGCTATCTCGCCCCTCTACAACCTGCATATCTAAAAATGATTGCGCCTCTGCGGTGATGTTCTTAAACAGTGGGTTAATCTGTGTCAGCAACACCCTATTGGCGGCTTCATATTCGCCTCGCACTAAGGCATCTATTGTTGGGTTAAACCCCTGCGCGACCACTTTATCGAGCTGAGTCTTTAAACGGCTAGCTTGCAGCCGTTCTTCATTATCTAATTTCGCGCCTAAGATTTCATTATCGATAATATTATACAGCAGCTCGATAGCCGCCTGTGCCTGGCTAACATGCAGCCTCAGAGGATGGTTATGCATTTCAGAAAACGGGCTACTTGGATCGTGCTGAAACGCTAATAACAGTTCACTGCGCGCAGTGGCGAGTTCATTCAGTACCTTACCCGCGCGAATACTATGCTGCATACCTTCGGCATACAGCTTTTCTATCGAATCGCCCGCATCTTGCATACCAGAAATCCCCTTATACCCTAGGAACAGGAAAGAGATCACGGTCAAAAATACAATCAGTTTTAGTTGAAAACGTACTGATTTAAATGCTGAGACAACATTCGCTTGCGAGTGATTCGATTGGCGAAGGTCTTCTCGGTCTAGCTGTTCGATTAATACAGACATACAGTTCCCTAGTCTCCGGGGTTGCCTTACTGAAATATAAGAAATGCTCGATTTAACTACCTACTCATTGCTTCTAACAATATCGAGTCGGCAAGCAGCATAGAGTAAAAGCGACAATTTAATACCTGAAAATCAATCGATTGTATAAATAGTTGATATGGGTCACAGCGAAAACGAGTCGTAGAATTGGCGGCAAAGCCAATAGCGAGAAACGCTAATTTAGTAACCACCAAATTTACAACAAATGTCAATTTGATGACAACGCCAAAAAACCGCCTTAAACATTGTTTTATATAACTATTTTAAAAATAACCATTGCTTTAAACATGAAACAAATTCAAGATGTAAACAAATTGCATAGAGTGTAAATAAAATGAAGCATTTGCTTGTATCGAGTTGTTTATTATTAGGCTTATCGGCCTGTGGCGGATCAGATGATTCGGGATCTGATAATGGCGGCGTAACACCGCCCTTAGCTCAAGCTCCCACTATTGAGCTCGGCGATACCGTAACGGCATGGAATGATTCGCTGATAAACCTCACCGCTGATGTCAATATTTATGCCACTGGCGCTAATACATTTAGCTGGCAGCAAGTATCAGGACCCGAAGTCACATTACAAAACGCGACACTTGAAGGCGTAACTATTAATGCCAAAGAACTATTACAAGATAGCAAGATTGCCCTCAGCCTTACGGTTACAGATAGCAGTAACCAAAGTGCTAGCGAGCAGATAACGATTCAGCTCAATGATAAAATCAGCGCGGCGATGAAAAGCGGCGATGCCAGTATTGCCGCCGCAATGTCACCACAAATAATCAAGCGCGCCTTGAGTCACATTCAGCAGTATCGCTTAGACGGCGATACACTGCTAAAAAGCATCTACCAAAATGATAGCCTTCAATACGATCAAGGCCGTCACTCACAAATGATCCAGCTTGCAGGCGCAGAACATGCCTATCCGCAAAATAAGGCTTATGCCATTGTTACGGGTAATAAAGGCCTAACCTTCGCAGCTACCAATGACAAGTCTGGTCAACGCAATGCTGCATTCGGCACCGATATTATTTCGAGCATGCAGCAAGGTCATAACGCTAGTTTTGAACCTAGCTTTAAGCGCTTATTAGGCTGGATGCTCAAGCAGGATGAAACTGCACTGGCAAAGCCACAACAAGTACGTCTGTTTCTCATGAGCGGCAATACGGTCAGCCGCATCAATGGCTGGATTAGCGAACACTACCCTAATTGGCAGGTACAAACCTGTAGCGATGAAACCACGCTTAGCAGTTGCTTAGCCGAGGCGCAGTTGGTGATAACCGGCTCTTCAGAGCTATTTCCAATCAAAACTGTTGAGCCACTGATTGCTCAAATTCAACAGGCGACACAACCACTGCTCTATGTGCACCTACATAGCTGGAATAGTGTTCCCTTAACCCAAACCGTACTGAACCCTATGGGCTTTAGCATGCAAGGTTCTGGCGGGCCTGGTAACTATTTTGCTCAAGATAAAGCCGACTGGTCATCTGCCACCGCGATGCTCGACAGCTTCAGCGCGTTAGATAAAGAGCAGCTATGGTTAAGCCTATTCGATAGCGAACGCGTCGATTTTAACCTTGCCAATTGTGCAACGAGTTGCGATGCCAGATTTAACGATGATTATCGGCCAGCACTCGGTACTATTCGCAGTAATATCCAAGCGATAGAAACCAGTAAACGTGATATTTTCAATCAGCCAGACTACTCACTCTACAAGCTGCTTATCTTACTTGGTGATAACTATCGCCAAGTAATTCAATACCCGATGGATGTGACGACGACCGATAGCTTGAATTACCTTAAAGCCTATTACGCCGATCATAGCGTTTATAACTTTCGCGATATTAATGCTGTAGCAAAGGACTTAGGCAACTTTAGTCGCACCGATTTTAGCCAAATCAACGCCGTAGATCAGCATGTGAGTTTAAGCAGTAAAAAAGGTTTCCGCTCAGCTGGTGTTTACGCCCTGCCAGGCCAAACTGTAAGCGTGACGCGAAGTGATAACAGCCAAGTCCGCACCTGGATATTTATTAATACTCTGCGCTCAGGTTCAACCCATGAGTTTGCCAGCAACGGCTATAACCGCCCTAAATTATTGCAATCGACCCATATTGAAGTTAAGGCCGGTGAAACCATTAAGTTTACCAGTCCTTATGGCGGACCGATGCAGGTGCGTTTTGACCAAACTGACTTAGCCACTGAATTTAGCTTTAAGCAAGTAGGCCTTCATCCATATTGGCGCACAGGCATGGACGGCAACAAGTTCATGCAAGATTTAGCGGCAAATCAATATGATTGGAGTGAGCTGGCAACAGAGCATTTTGAGGTGCATTCCAAAATCGATAAGATGCAAAACACCCTAAGCCACGAGCCACGGTGGAATACCCCAGAAAAAATGGCAACCGCCATCATGACCCAGGTCCATAACTATCCACATCTATTGGCAGGCTTTAAAGGGCCGTTTATCGACGAGGTTGCAGAGATCAGTGAGTTTGCCACCAGCCAAGGCTGGCAAGTCGATACTATTGATACTGTAAAACATATGAATGCCGACCAAGCCACCTGCGGGGCGGGCTGCTCTGGCAACCCTTATGATGCGAGCTGGTCATTTAGCCCAACTGGCCACGGCGATATCCATGAGCTAGGGCATGGGCTTGAAAAAGGACGTTTACGTTTTGATGGACATGATGGCCATTCAACCACCAATCCTTACTCCTATTACACTAAGTCACGCGCCTATACCGAGCTAGGTAAATTACCTTCTTGCCAAGGTCTTAACATTGATGATGAGTTTGCAGTATTGCAACAAAGCATGAATCAAGCCGACCCATTCGCTTATATGCAAGAGGCTAAGCTAACAAGCTGGTCAAATGGCATGGCAACCATGCTGCAGATGATGGTTGCTGCGCAGAAATATGGCGCACTGGAAAATGGTTGGCATCTGCTCGCAAGACTACACATTTTATTGCGTGAATTTGAACGTGCTAAAGGCTCAGAAGAACTTTGGCTGCAAAAGCGCGGACAGCTAGGGTTCAGCCAATATGGCCTAAATGCCGCAAAGAACATCTCAAATAATGACTTCTTGATGGTGGCGATGAGCTACTCCACTCAGTTAGATTATCGTGAGCTTTATCAAATGTGGGGACTGGCGACGACACAAGCGGCCAAAGATCAAGTCGCTGGATTTAACTTTAGTGTTATCGACAGGAAAGTATATGTCTATAACCCTGGGGATTACTGCCTAAGCTTAGATCTTCAAGCTGTAGCGGTGGATGGTAAACAGGCTTGGCCACTTTAACCCGGTATTTTCAGCGGCGAGTTAAGCGCTAAATTAAGTGTAAATGTGCTTATCGATTAAATAAGCAATCAAATGATCAAAGCCACCAAGATACGGTGGCTTTAGTTTATCCCTCCTTGGTGCGTTTACAAGCCCTATAATATAGATTAAGTTGTGAACAGTTATCATAAAAAATGTACTGAACAAATCATCGAGTTATCGCCATGCATAAGCCATTTGTTATGCGAAAAAATATGCTATTCGATAAAGACTAAAAGGACATTACAACATGGACACCAACAAGCTATTACTTATCATCATTGCGATTCTATTGCCGCCATTGGCAGTATTTTTAAAAAATGGTGCGGGTAAAGACTTATTAATCAACATTATTCTCTGCCTGCTTTTCTTCGTTCCTGGTTTATTACACGCTCTGTGGGTCGTCACTAAGTCGTAATCTAACGAGTAGTTACCTAGCGAGTATTAGCAGCTTGGTATTAGTCGCTTAGTTTTAGTTGCTTAGTCTTAGTCGCTTAGTTTTAAAAAGACTGTCCTTCACTATATGCTTACTAAGTAACCCCAGCTACTGACTCGCCTATAAATGCACAAAGCCTAGTCTCTAATGAGCTAGGCTTTTTGTTTTCCAAAAAGCCAAACATTGGCTGCATTTTACTTATTCTGCGTCAACATCGCCGTCTGCTCTAACTGTTGCTTAACGAGCTCTATCATCGCCTTAGCCGCAAAAGAGAGAGTTTGCTGCTTATGCCAAAACAGGGACAATTCCCACCTAAGATCATTTGCCGCAAGGGGCACATTAACCACAGCATCAACTCGATAGCGCTCGGCAATAATCTGCGGTAACACCATAATTCCCGTACCGGCCGCAACCAGAGCTATGCCAAAGTCAGCATGGCTGACTCGAGTAATTTCAGCGGGGACAAAACCCGCCTTATCGCAGGCCTCTAAGATCAGCTCATAGAGTGCATATTCAGGTTCAAACATCACCTGCGCTAAAGATTGCAGATCTTTAAGCTGTAGCTCTTTATAACCGGCTAACGCGTGGGTTTTCGGCACCACGACGACCATAGGATCATTACGGATCCTTAATCCATCAAATTCACCATCAAATTCAATGATCCCTGTTGCCAACTCAATTTCATTTTTTTGTAAGGCTAGTGTTTGCTCAATGCCGCCACGAACCAGTAATTGCATATCAACTTTCGGATATTGCTGCCTAAACTTTGCTATAACAGGGGCAAATAGCTCGGCGCTACCAAGCGGAGCTAAGCCTAACTTTAAGCTGCCGCCGGTTAAATTACGCAACGCATCGAGCTCATTAAGCAGCTCTTGGCGACCAGCCAGCAATTGCTGCGCATGTCGATAAACCACTTCACCTGCCGCCGTTAGCTTAATTTGTGTGCCACGCTTACCACGCTCTAACAACACCATATCGAGCTCTTCTTCTAGCATTTTTATTGCCTTAGAAAGCGCAGGTTGAGTTAGAAATGCAGTGCGGCTTGCTTTTGCAAATCCACCCGCATCCACGACTTGCATAAAATAGTGCAGGGTTTTAAGATCCATTTAGATAACCAAAATTGATAGATTCCATTCTTAATATTCATTTTTTCTATCAATTAAGCAAGCGTAAACTAAGCATCAATCCTCAAAGCCCTAGTTTGGAATTCACCATGGCAACTTTTGCCAAGCCCTGTCATAAAAATGCTAAGCATATCGCTTTAGCCGCCTCACAGATGATCGCACAAATCGTTGCTTTGTGTTTATTGGCCTGGGCCTGCCAAGTATTAGCACAGAAAATTAACTCCCCTATTCCCGGCAGCGTAATTGGTTTAGGGATTTTATTACTGCTACTTGCCAGTAAGATGGTGCCTGAAAAAAGCGTCAATATGGGAGCCACTTGGCTCATTGGCGATCTACTGCTGTTTTTTATTCCTCCCGTTGTGGCGGTCATTAAATATGAAGCCTTGCTTGAACATTATGGCTTGGTGCTTATCAGTTCCATGTTAGTCGCTAGCACCTGCGTGTTATTGGGCACGGCTTTTACTGTCGATAAATTATTCAAATTTGAACGAAGGCTGCGATTAAGAAAACACTTAGCCTCTTCAAAAGCGCAAGTCATACCGCTACGCCCTGTCGATTTACCCCATGAGAAAAGGAAGGCTGTGTGAATCATTCTGCTATAGGAATATTTTGCTTGGTCATAACATTGGCGGGTTATTACGCCAGTAAAGCCCTCTATCGCCGTCAACGTAAAGTCTGGTTTGCGCCCATTATTGTCGCGCCTGTCGTTATTTTGTTAGTGGTTGTGTGTTTGAATATTAGTGTTAACGACTACTTCAGTTACACCCACTGGCTAGCTGCGATGCTCGCTCCTGCAACAATCGCTTTTGCGCTGCCAATTTACCGTGAACGCCTGTTAATTAAGCAGTATCCACTGACCTTAAGTTTAGGTGTTATAACGGGTTTATTACTCGGCTTGGGCTCCTCTTGGCTATTGGCCTACTTAACCAACATGCCAGCCGAGTTATCTCATAGCTTAATGGTACGCTCAGTCTCAACCCCCTTCGCTATCGAAGCCACTGGCGCCTTTGGTGGTGTGCCAGAACTCACCGCTATGCTGGTGCTACTGACAGGGATCATGGGCATGCTCATTTGTGAGCCTTTATTTAAAGTCGCTAACATTCGCAGCTCTGTTGCTAAAGGCGTCGCATTAGGAGCTTCCGCTCACGGAGCCGGCGCTGCTAAGGCGAGTGAATTAGGCCGTCAAGAAGGGGTTATCGCGAGCCTGACCATGATATTTACCGGGATTGCGATGGTATTAAGCGCCCCACTCTTTGCCCGATTACTCAGCTAATCGCAACAATACCTATTGAAGTACAACTTGATTCAAGCAATAAAACGACAAATTGAATCGAACCATATTTATGCTTTATTTAGCCTTGATGTGTAATTCCGGCCTCCATAGCCATATCAGCCGCAAGCTTATGGCTTACCTCGCTCCCTCACAATTATCGGCACTTCAGAGTACTTTCCCCATAAAACTCAATTTTGTTTAAAACATCCGTTACGACTCAATGTAATAACGCATTGGTGTTTGCAACCAAATTAGGTAAAGTGTCGCATGCAATTACAAGCTTGCAGCGTTTTGGCAAAGATTCACACGCTCTACAAACCCAAAACCAACACAATTAAGATATATACATAATAACGATTAAATAATTAAAACATTTGAAGGGATAGCTATGAGTGATTCGAACGATGCTTATGCAGATAACGACCTAAGGGAAGTTAAGCAGCTGGGTATGTGGGCCTCTATTGCCAGCTTAAGTTACATTTTCTGGATTGTCGGCGGCATGGAGCTCGTTGAGCGAATCGCCTATTACGGCGTTAAAGCCAGTGCTGGCCTCTACGCCAAAGCCCCAGTATCAGAAGGTGGCTTAGGCATTAGCCTCAGTGATTATGGTGTCATTATTGCTCTGTGGGCATTTATGCAGACCTTTGTACCTGTCTTTACCGGCGGGATCTCAGACCGTGTCGGCTATAAAGAAACAATTTTTGCCTCCACACTTATCAAAATTGCTGGCTACTTAGTCATGGCGTTTTTCCCAAGCTTTTATGGTTTCTTATTTGGTGCCATCTTGCTTGCTGCCGGTACTGGTATATTTAAGCCTGGGATCCAAGGCACATTAGTCTTATCCACGGGTAGACAAAACACCTCGATGGCATGGGGTATATTCTATCAGGTCGTTAATATTGGTGGTTTCCTCGGCCCACTGGTTGCTGTGCATATGCGTCAGCTATCTTGGGATAACGTATTTTATGCCTGCGCTGCAATCATCTCGTTTAACTTCCTGTTCTTATTTGCTTATAAAGAGCCCGGAAAAGAAGAGCGTTTAGAACGTAACCGTAAAATTAAATCGGGTGAGATTAAGCAAGAAGCGCTCTGGCGCGATGCTTTACACGAGCTAAAAAAGCCTATCGTTATCTACTATATGTTGGTATTTGCGGGTTTCTGGTTCCTGTTTAACTCACTGTTCGATGTTCTACCTATTCACATTTCTGAGTGGGTCGATACCAGTGTAATTGTGACCTCGCTATTTGGTCCAGAAGGGACCTCTAATGGCTTCTTCCAATTCTGGCTAGGGCTTGATAATACCGGAACTAAGGTGATGCCAGAGGGCATGCTAAACCTAAATGCCGGCATGATCATGACCAGCTGTTTCTTGGTCGCTGCTTTAACCGCTAAATACCGTATCACTACAGCTATGCTCGCTGGCTGCTTGTTGAGTATTTTGGCGTTCGTATTGATTGGCGCAACAAACGCGGCATGGATGATTGTGCTTGCGATTGCGATGTTCTCATTCGGTGAAATGATGATCAGCCCAAAGAAAAACGAGTTTATGGGTAACATTGCACCGGAAGGTAAAAAAGCCATGTACTTAGGCTTTGTTATGTTACCGCAGGGTATTGGCTGGACGCTTGAAGGTTACTTTGGTCCTAAACTCTACGAGATGTATGCATCGAAGGAGGTTTTTTCCCGCGAACTATTGGCCGAACGTGGCATGAGCGCTGCAGATATTAGCGCGATCCCACAGGGTGAAGCTTTTACAACTTTGGTTAGCTACACCGGCGAGAGTGCACAAGCACTGACAACGCTTTTATATAACACCCATGATATAGGTATGGCTTGGTATATCATTGCCGCAATCGGTAGCATCTCAGCGATTGGTATTTACCTTTACGGTAAGTGGTTGTTTAAGCTTCAGCAGCGTTAAGCAATGTACTGTTACTAAGTATGAAATAAAAAGCAGAGACAAAAAAAGCTGACCTCGGTCAGTAATGCCGATCATTTAGCAGTTTATTGATCGGTTGACCGATCTTTATAAGATGGCAAAATCCGAGTGTTTTTAAA
>NZ_JBRILW010000031.1:0-51069 GCF_052977125.1 Shewanella sp. 30m-14
TTTTAAAGTTATCCATAACCACAAATGAAGAGAATACGATGAATGCAATTAGATCATATTTTTACTTAGATTGGTATAATTCTTTAAAAAGAGATAGTCCGCCCCAGTTTAGCTAAAACTAGGCGCTCGTGAGCATGTGGCTATCACTGTACTTACCCTCAAGCATAAAGATAAAAGCTTCATATTTCGATGAGGCTTTTTCCGTTTAGGCGCTACGATAAGCTACAGCAGTTGTTTATTTTATTAACCTTAACACTTAGACGTTATTGCTCAGTTTATTATTGATTTTCGATGCGCTTTTTAAACGCTTTACGTGTTGCTTCATCGGCCTGTCTATACCAAAAATCAAGCATTTGACCGACATTTATCTGATTATTAGGCTGAGCGGCTGTAGCTGTAGCTGTAGCGGTTGTAGGACTAGATGCCTGCGCTGCAATTATCGCTGGGGTTACGGCTTGCACTGTTGCCTCTGGGGGGGCTTGTAGCTTAAGAGAGGCGCTTTGCTGAGTCAGATTGTACGCTGCCATCTCTGTTTTATAGTCACGACCTAGTTGTAAGCCGTCTTTAATTAACTTTCCTTGCTCGAAATTAATCACTTGTTTATTAGCATCTTCCAATGAGATTTGTGGTGATTGGTTGAACTTATCAGCAGCACTATTAGAGCGAATTCTTGGTAAGGTTAACGAAAGCTCAGCATTCGTTTCATCGAACTTAATGATGATTACGTCAGATTGAAACTGAGTTTGGGAACCTTGCTGTTGATAGCGTCCCTGATAGCGAAACGCAATCTGATTCGTGCCATTGTCTAGTTTAAGTGTTTCATGGCCACTAGTTTCTATACCATTGACGAGGACGAGTTCTGAATTAGATGGCATAGACAAGGTCACATCAGCCAATGCTGACGAACTTAACAATAAAACAGAACTACAAGCTGCGGCATAATAACGATTCATCTGGGATCCTAATATGGTGTAATGTCTTCTTTATAGCAGAATGATGTTAAAGTTGCATAGTAAGATGATTTTATTACTGACTTACGTCGTAATGCTTGGATATTAGTAACAGTTTATCTTGTTATATGCGGGTATAATTGCCCTAAACACCGCAGAGGGGAAGCAAGTGCTCACTAAAATTTTAATCACCTTACTTATCATTGCTGGCGCGATGGTTTATATCCGTAAACCGAGAGAAAAAGGTGTCCGAGCGAGTACAAAAGAGTTAGGCAAGAACATGAAACTTCGGCTTGGTGCTTATGTGCTCGTCAGCTTATCTCTCACTGCGTCAGCTGCCTATTGGTATTGGGATTGGAGTGATGGTAATAAAGTTGTCAGTGTAACGATAGTGTCACCTATGAGTGAGGAAACCGTAGTTTATCAAGTTAGAAAGAAGGATATTGCTAGCAATGAGTTAACAACTGTTAACGGAATTCGCATTAGATTGTCCAATCAGGAAAGAATTATCGTTGCTAATACGGTAAATAAGTAATATTTGTGCACTTTATTATGCTTTGCCCTTTGTAATATGACGTTATAGGTTAGAATAGCCCAAATTTTTTGTTCAGAATATTTGCTATAAGCGTTTAAAGGAGGAGCTATGATTACAGCCTATGCCTATGAGGATCGTAAACTTACGATTATTGAATTGAGCATCAAGGATAGTATCCCTCCCAGTATTATTTGGCTGGACCTATATAAACCCGATGAACATGAAAGAGAATGGTTAAGCCATTTTTCTGTTGAAGATGTGCCGGATGAAGAGGATATCAATGAGATTGAGGCTTCTGCGCGTTTTTATCAGAATAATGATGGATTACACATCAACTCTTTGTTTCCACAGCGTGCAGGGCAAGATGTTAAAGGCGTAAACGTCTCTTTTAACTTACGCAAAAACTTTTTACTGACAATCCGTGACGAAGATGTGGGACTTATCCGCTTGCTGCGTAACTACCTGAGACTGGGTAAAATCGACGCAACTACACCTGAAACTCTCTTGCTAGAGCTATTTAATCTTAAAGTCGATTATCTTTCAGACCTGATTGAGGACGTATATACCGTACTTGAAAACGTCAGTGAAGAGGTGTTTAAGAATGAAGAGCTTGATGATGTGTTTAAGCTGATCACCCGCCAAGAAGATTCAAACGGCAAAATTCGATTAAGTTTGCTCGATACCCAACGTTCGTTAAGGTTTATGCAGAAGCATTATCGTGGCCAATTGACCGATGATGAGTTAAAAGATCTGCGTGAGATGCTGTCAGATATTGAGTCTTTGATGCCTCATAGTCAGTTTATTTTCGACAAGCTGAACTTCTTACTCGATGCCGCTATGGGTTTTAGTGGTTTGCAGCAAAACAAGATCATTAAGATCTTTTCTGTTGCCGCCGTGGTATTTTTACCGCCAACAGTGATAGCAAGCTCCTACGGCATGAACTTTGTAAATATGCCTGAGCTTGACTGGAAATTGGGCTACCCAATGGCGATTGCAATGATGTTTGGTAGTGCTGCGGGAACCTATTTTTTCTTTAAACGAAAAGGTTGGCTATAGTTTACTCTGCAATAGCTAGCAACCACGCTATTGAAGAAAGAAAGAAAGAAAGAAAGAAAGAAAGAAAGAAAGAAAGCTCGCAATCGCGAGCTTTTTTGTGCCGATGTCACATACCCATGGCATGTTGTTTACGGTCGCGATTAACCTTTCTAGTCTTTTTTACCCTTTTTAGTCTTTTGCTGAAAGGGGACCACATCCGCTTTATTTTGAAAGAACAGTTCAGGTTGAGAATACACCTGATTTAATAGCGCAAGTTTTTTAAACATCAGCTCGCTAACGACTTGGCAACGTTGATAAGGACTGTTGCAGAGCGCTAAGCGTTTGTCTAAGTGATCAAGCAAACAGGTGAGATTGGCTTGGTTCGCTTTACTGCTTTGGGCGATGGTTTCTTTGCAAAGGTGTTTTTGTAGTGCATCTAGTTTTTTTGGGGCATTTTCTGCAAGCCATAATAATCGGTCAAAACTTGGAAGTTTAGTCATAATAACTTCCTCCAGCGTGATAACTCATTCTATAAAACTAGTCAGTTAGCGCTAATTGGGCAAGAAACCTGCAATATGCAGGCTATTTTAAGCGCGTGGTTATACCAGTCATTAATCCCCATTTTTGTTAGATATATATCTGTGCGGGGCGGTTTTACGTCGAGTTACAACGAAAGAGAATTATTTTTCAGTGTATTACGCAAAGATATCGCCCTAGCTTGCAGGAATGTTAATTCCCACTGAAAGGGCTGATATTTATTGGACTAATATTACTTTTCTGCACCAAAGAAGTAGCTGATCTTCTCCCTAGGGTTTAGGTACTTAATCACTTTTTCCGGAAGCGCTGCAACAGGTAAGCATCGGACGATGCTTAAGCCCTCATTGGCCAGGTCGACAATAGGTGCTTGCTCTTTGGGTACGGTGGGATCATATACCAACACCCGTGGTAACAGTAGTTGGCTTAAGTTGACCGACATCACCATGGCAAACTGACCCGAGGCTAGCTCAACAATACTGCCAGGCGGATAAATACCGAGCATCTTGACTAAGCGACTAATCACTTGCTGATTCAGCTGTGACTGATAGTTTTTATACAGATAACCGAGGGCTGAATAAGGCGTCTTGGCTTTTTTACTGCGGTCAGAGTGACATAAATTATCGTAGGTATTTATGGCACAAACCAACTGACTTAGCTTATCTAAATCTGTTTCTTTTTTACCTTTAGGTACACCCGAACCGTCTAAAAACTCGTGATGGTTTAAGATGATAGGCAATGCTTCTTTAGGAAAGTTATCTGCGGCAATTAATAACTCAGCGCCCATTGCTGGGTGTTGATTAAAATATATCTGTTCTGCATGAGTAAAAGGCGTGGCCTTTCGCAGCAGTTGAGTCGGAACCTTGAGTTTGCCTATATCATGAAATAGTGCGCCCATTCCGACGAGCTCAATGTCTTTTCGGCTCCAAGCTAACTCTTTGGCAATGAGCATGGACAGTACGGCCACATTCAGCGAGTGATAATAGATCCCTTCATCACTTTTGGCGTCAGACATCAAATGAAGTACTAGCTTATCGTCAGTGAGTAATTGATTAACAACACCATGAATGAGCTCTTTAGCTTCATTGACCGCATCAAGCGGGCGATTACGCAGTTTACCGATGAGGCTTCTCATCATGGCAACGTTGCGGGTGAAGTGTTTTTCAGTCTTCTGTAAATGGCGTCTTAACGATTGCTGGGCTTCGATGCTTTTGGCTTTTTGTTGATTTAGCTCGCCAGATAAGCGCTCAAGGTTATTGTCAAGAATGCTTGTCGCTTGTTTAGCTTCAATGCAGGAAAGCGGTTGGGTGTCGCTACGCTCCGGGCGAAGGTAAACAAACTCTATACCAAGATTTTTAATCAATTCAATCTGAGCTTGTTGTTTTATTTTGAAGCTATTGAATATGAAAGGGTGATCTTTCCACGCAATCGGTAACTGAACAAAGTTACCGATCTGCAACTGTGCTACTGCGACTTTACAACTATTCGTCATGGGTATTTTATCGAACGTATCCTAATTTGCTATTTTAACTCAAGTTATATAATTTACAATTACTTAACTGATAAATTTACACATATTGCTAAACAGAGAAACTTAAAATGGACTTCATTGAAATATACCCAAATGCGATCCCTGATGACTTTTGCGATGAGTTGATAAGCAAGTTTGATACGCACTCAGGAGTAAGGGCTGGCCGAACTGGTGGTGGAGTTGATGAATCAAAAAAACGCAGTTTCGATCTTATGCTCGACTCCCATGAAGACTTAGCGCCGCTGAAGAATAAACTGCTCGGTTATACGCTATCTTATGCAACCCAATACTTTGACAAGTATGCGATGGCGCTAATGGGCGCCGTCGCCGTGAATGTTGCCGACGAACAAGGTCAGTCTGTCACGTTAACCCCAGAGAACTATGAGCGCTATGGCAAGAGTCGTGCGGAGGCCATCATTAAGTATTTGTACCGCAGTGGCAGTATCAATATTCAAAAGTATCTACAAGCTAAAGGTGGTTACCCCCACTGGCATTCAGAGCAGTTCCCCCAAGTAAGTCATAACGAAGCCTTACACCGTGTGGTTCTGTATATGTTTTATTTGAATGATGTTGAGGAGGGCGGAGAGACAGAGTTTTATTATCAGAATAAGCTGATTAAACCCAAGAAAGGCACTATGGTCATCGCCCCTGCAGGCTTTACTCATTCTCATCGGGGAAACATTCCCAAGAGTCACGATAAGTATATCGCGACCTCTTGGATCATGTTTAATCGCGCCGAACAACTCTATAGCGCTGGCTGATATCTAGATAGGGATCGAGATCCTAAAACAGGCGCCTTCGAGCTTGGATGTTTCGATACTTAGGCGTCCGCCATAGCTAATGACAATCTCATTACACACCGCAAGGCCTATGCCTTGACCGGGCTTTTGAGTATCGGCGCGCACACCTCGCTCAATAATATTCTGACGAATACTCTCTTCAACACCCGGACCATCATCTTCAACCACTAACTCAAACTCACCAGCATCGTTATAGTACGATGACACTTTTACTGTTGAAATACATAGCTTAAAGGCATTTTCCATCAAGTTACCGCAAAGTTCCATTAAGTCGCCTTTATCACCTGGGAACACATGTTCAATAGGAATAGCGGCTTCAAATTGAACTTGTTTGTCGCGGTACACTTTAAATAGCATCTGCGCCAATTGGTTAACCAAGGGGGCAATTTGGGTCTGCTCTTGTTTAAGGCCTTTACGGCCTAACATGGCACGCTTCAATTGATATTTAACCAATTGATCCATTTGGCTGACTTGCTCCATAATCTTCTCGCTGCAAGCCTCTTTATCAAGAGTACGATCATCGGTAATCGCATGTACTGCAGCTAACCGTGTCTTAAGGCTGTGAGCTAAGTCGTTCATTGCATTTTGGTATCGCTGTTGCTGGGCGCTCGATTGCACTAACAGTTGGTTTAGCGCTTGGGTCACTCCCTCTAGCTCTACTGGGTAGCCATCTGACAACGATTTAGCTTTACCATTGTTGATCGAGTTCAACTCATTTCTAAGCCTGACTAAAGGTCGCATTCCCCAATAGGCAGCACTGATCAAAAGCACTAATGCAAGCGCGAGTACGAAGGCTAAGCGAACATAGGTTAGGCGACTAAACTTACTGTATTCCTTTTCAATTTTCTCAGCATCTTTTAATACCAATAGATTGTATTTGTTACTGGCAATATCGAGTGATAATAAGTAGACAAAGTAACCTTTATTATCGGCTAAGGATAAGTAATAGGGCGGAGAGGTGTCTCTTATTTCGTTAAAGCGCTCGCAGGTATCAAATAGGCCACGATCGACCGCTAATGATGAAGTCCATACTTGATTGAAGGTACTATCACAGCTGGCGATAATATATCGTTGAGTTGCGCTATTTTCTTCGAGCCATTCGTCGCTGTTGTCAGGAATAAGGTCATGTTCCCTCAGTTCTGCGGCGACATTGGGGATCTCTGCAATAAGCTGCGCGGTCTCTTCGTTGTAACTATTTTGCGCGTGGAGGATATTAACCATCCACGCTAAGCCAAAGCCTACTAGCGCAATAATTGATAACGATGTGAGAAACATCCGCGTGAGCAGACGTTTCTTAGGTTTGAATCCTAACTGCATGGTAGGTTGAATTTATAGCCCTGACCACGAATGGTAACAATGGGATTTTCGAGGCCATCTTTAGTGAGCTTTTTACGAAGACGGCTAACCATCACTTCGATTGTGTTTGGATCACCTTCTTTGTCACCGTAAATCACATCGAGTAAACGCTGCTTAGCGACGACTTCATGACAGTGGCGCATCAGATACTCAAGAATAAGGTATTCAAACGCGGTCACTTCCATAGGCTGACTGTTAAGGCTGACTTGCTTTGCTGCCAGGTCGATTTCTAGTGGTCCGCTAGTTATCTGTGGTTTGACAAAGCCTGCGCTGCGGCGAACCAGGGCATCGAGGCGTGCCACTAACTCTTCTTTTTGAAACGGTTTCACCAAGTAGTCATCGGCGCCAGCATTTAAGCCTTCAACCTTGTCTTGCCAATTCACACGAGCAGTAAGAATGAGAACGGGGGCTTTAAGGCCATTATCGCGCAGACTTTGAATTAGGCTGATCCCGTCTTGATCGGGTAAGCCTAGGTCGATAATAGCCACATCGATAGGATAATTTGTTGCTTGGTAAAATCCCTCTTTCGCTGTTAATGCTACTTGCACTTGATTACCTAACTCACTCAGTTGCACTTTGAGGTGGTGAGACAAGATAGGGTCATCTTCAACAACTAATATTCGCATAGTCACAATATCCTTGAATTCAATACTGATTAGTTTACGCAGAATTATGCTTACTGCCAACTAGGTGTTTCTTAGTAGAACAAGCTTACGCTTTATATACTTAACCAAGGCTGAACTTAGTGATGCACCTGGTTTGGATGTTGTTTATTTGAACTAAAGAATGATATTTGCCTATAAAATACAAAAAATACCGAATTAGACGTTATTTTGTGTCGTTTTTTCTGGGTTTATTGCTGCTTTTTCGTTAAGGTTACGTGAAAATTTACCCGCAAAAGGATTAAAATATGTCGCTTGTAAGGCGATTTACAGTGCTAGTGCTACTGTTATTAACGCCAAGTGTGATGGCGACTACGTTTACGTTTACAGCTATTCCAGATGAAGATGAACGTCAATTACGGACTCGCTTTGATAAAATAGCCACATACCTTGAAGAAAAGCTCGGTGTTGAAGTTAAATATATCCCAGTAAAGTCTTATTCTGCAGCGGTAACGGCTTTTCGTAACAATCAAGTGCAACTGGCTTGGTTTGGCGGACTGTCTGGTGTACAAGCTAGGCGTTTAGTGCCGGGTTCTGAGGCAATTGCTCAAGGCTACGAAGATCAGTTTTTTAAGAGCTACTTTATTGCCCATGCATCAACAGAAATTGTACCTAGCGACAACTTTCCAAACTTAAACGGTTACACCTTCACCTTTGGTTCAAAAAACTCGACCTCTGGCCGCTTAATGCCACAATTTTTTATCGAGCGAAACTTAGGTAAAAACAGTAAAGATGTGTTCAAGCGCATAGGTTACTCAGGTGATCACAGCCGCACAATTACTCAGGTTCAAGCGGGGGTCTATCAAGTTGGAGCTGTTAATTACAAGGTATGGGAAACCGCATTAGCCAACGGCAAAGTGGATCTTAATAAAGTGAATGTGATTTGGGAAAGTCCAGCTTACCCTGATTATCAGTGGACGATTCGCGGTGACGTTGATAAAGAGTTTGGCCCAGGCTTTGCTGCAAAAGTGGAGTCGGCGCTCATTGGCATGACCGATCCTCATCTGTTAAAAAGCTTTCCTCGCCAGTCATTTGTCCCGGCTGAGAATCAAGATTATGAGCCGATAGAAGATGTGGCTAAAGCAATAGGGCTGATAGACTAACCTCATGTTAGCGCTAAAAGATGTCGTTATTCAGTTTGGCGATAAAGTGGTTGTAGATCTTGAGAGCTTAGTCATCAGCAAAGGTGAAAAAATTGCCATTATTGGTCGTTCCGGTAGTGGCAAGTCGACCTTGATAAATCATATTTATGAACGATTACGGTCAAGCTCGGCGCTATGTTCACAGCGACAAGGTTTAGTTGAGAATTTAAGTGTGTTTCATAATATTTTTATGGGGGCACTTAATCGCCATCGCTGGTATTACAATCTATTGAACCTTGCTTATCCATTGCACCAGCCGTTAAAAGAGGTTAACCAAATTGCCACCGAACTGGAACTGGACTGCTCACTAACGAGTCCAGTTTCAACCTTGTCGGGTGGGCAAAGGCAGCGTGTGGCACTGGCGCGCGCCTTATATCAACATCAAACATTATTTATTGGTGATGAGCCTTTTTCTGCGCTCGATCCTGTTATGGGGCAACGCTTGTTAAGCCATGTTTTAGCCTGCCACAGTACGGTGGTAATGGTTTTGCACGACATGGATATGGCCTTGACCCA
Source organism: Shewanella sp. 30m-14 (assembly GCF_052977125.1). Lineage (NCBI taxonomy): Bacteria > Pseudomonadati > Pseudomonadota > Gammaproteobacteria > Alteromonadales > Shewanellaceae > Shewanella > Shewanella sp. 30m-14. Next base: position 9,062 of record NZ_JBRILW010000031.1, read on the forward strand.
TTTTGACCGTGTTATCGGTTTAAAAGAGGGCAGAAAAGTACTCGATGTGTCTGCAAGTTCTCTGGATGTCGATACGCTAGAAGATTTTTATCAAGATAAGTTAGCTACAGACTCTGCTGCGCACGCTTTATTTAACCGTCATTCAGCTAACAGTTCAGCTAACAGTTCAGGTAACAGTTCAGCTTGTACAAGCGCTTCGCTACAAAGCGACGCTAAACATCTTTAGTTTGCGCTCCCACAATCGCTCGAGGTTTAGTCTGTTTACCTTTGTTGGTTACTGGCAAAAAGTGACCTTGCTGCTATGGCTGATAACCTTTATCTGTTTTTATGCCGCGGATACCGAAATTATTGCCCTAGATCCGTGGGCAGAACTGTTATTGATTGCTAAAGGTATTGCCGCGCCGGATTTCTTTGCCACTGAATATCTACTCGATGCGTTATGGCAGACCGTGAGTTTTGCACTGCTAGGCATATTCTTAGCGCTGGTGTGGGGCGCGCCCGTATCCCTTATCTACCACAAGCCTTATATTGCCGCCATGTGTGCGTTTGTTCGCTCTATTCATGAGATTTTCTGGGCACTGCTGTTTTTACAGATTTTTGGTTTATCACCATTGACCGGTATTCTTGCTATAGCATTGCCATACGGGGCAACCTTTGCCCGGGTCTTTAGTGATATTTTGCAGCAAGCTCCCACCACAACCTTGCAAACTTTCCCCAATCAGACTGACCGAATTAGCCGATACTTTTATGGTCGAGTTGCACATGTTTTAGTGCCGATTCGAGCCTATGTACGTTATCGGTTTGAGTGTGCATTGAGAAGTAGCGCAGTGTTAGGTTTTGTCGGTATGCCGACCTTAGGTTTTTATCTTGAATCAGCATTTCGCCAAGGTCATTATCATCAAGGCGCTGCTTTACTAATGCTATTTATTGCCTTGATAGGCACTATTCCATATTGGGGGCGTATAAAATTACTGCCGATTTATTTTATAGTCGCAATATGGGCATTGCCAACCATACCTCATGTTGATGGTGGGCTTATTTGGCGTTTTCTAAGCCAAGATATTTTGCCGCCCATGTTTCAAGACTCTTCGCTGCAAAGTCATGCATATCAAAGTGGCGCGATTTCAGGCATGGCGTTACTGAGCCAATTTGTTGATTGGTTAAGCAGGTTACTCAGTGAGCAAGCATTACCCGGTGTGATAGCAACGCTATTACTCGCTTTAGCTGCACTGGGCATGAGCCACCTGTTTGCGCTAATAGGGAGCGCGGTGAGTGACAAACGCTTAAGTGGACGCTTTATCGCTAATATTAACCGGCTGGGATTATTGGTACTGCGTTCTGTACCAGAATATATATTTGCCTTCGTGTTTATGCTTTTGCTAGGGCCGTCAATGTTGCCAGCGATACTCGCTTTGGCAATTCATAACGGTGCGCTTATTGCGTACTTAACCATTCGGCACGCGGACGATGTCACGGTATCGGCCCATTTTAATGGCAGGCTCGATGGTTACGGCTATGAAGTGCTGCCTGCAATATACCCCAACATGATAGCGTTATTGTTTTATCGTTTTGAGGTGATATTAAGAGAAACCGCCATTTTAGGCATGTTAGGCATCGCCACATTGGGGTTTTATATCGACAGTAATTTTGAAGAGATCCGCTATAACGGCGCATTAGTGCTGATGTGTGTAACTGCTTTGGTCAATATAGTGGTTGATATCTTGAGTCGGCGTATTTTGTACAATAAAAACAAAACGCAGCTAGGGTGTGCTCATTAACAATAAAGCGTTGTAGGAGCTAGCTGCGTTTTTGATAGATCTGTTAACTAAAGATGTTACGTTGCTTGCGTTTTTCGATGATGCCATTACCACACCAAGCCGCTAAAAGCGTAAAGGCAATAACACCCGCCATAATGGCACTCAGGCGATACCAAGGCGCGTCAGCCAATATTCGGGTTTGAATGTATTCAAAGCTACTAACTCCCCACACTAAAAATGCCGATACGACTAAACCCACTTGCAGTAATCGAGTCGCCCAATGGGTTTTAATAAACAGCAATAATGGACTTAGGGCAAAAGCAATACACGCCTCATTTTGGCCAAAGCGTAAAAAGTGTGCGCCGATAAGAAGATAAGCTAAACAGATAAGAAGGATCCGCCACCACATGAGACTCTACCTTTGAAATGATACTTGTGGTGTAGAGCTTACGTGAAAGTATAAGCGGTATTCTATAGGCGGCTTCACAATAATGACATTTAACCAGATTAGAAACACTGAAGCCAAGCATCAGACAGAAGCATCAGATAATACACATCGCATCAGAGCTGTACCTTATTCATACTGAGCCATCTACCACTACAACTTATCGCGGATACTTGCGAAAAACTTTGAGTTTACCAACTCACTTTTGGACATAAGCTATTCACCACGGCGAATATGGCGAAGCCATGTGCTAATAAGCGAAAGCTAGGGATAGCGAACTGGCCGTTAAACACGGATATTATTGGAACACGGAGCGCTACGCTACACGAAGAAAAGCAACAGCTAGAACAAAAGCAACAGTAAAAGGCTCGTCATCAAACATTTTAATCTTTTGCTCTACGATCTTCTCCGTGACCTCCGTGAAAGCGAAGCGCTTCGTGGTGAGATTCGTGCTTTGAAAGAGTTATGCCTGTTCTAGATTTTCTGTTTCATTAGATTTATAGCCTGTTGCGGAATGTGCGAACACTTCAGTGACTCGGCGCGGCTTTTGATTTCGTAAGAAGTGTCCCTATAGCCTCTACGACAGCTTCCCTGCTGTCGAAGGTCACTGCCGTATTCACATCTCAGCATTCATCTCTCCGAATTAGCTACTTCAGATGTTACAAACTCATTTCTGGACAAAAATCATTTAGTGCTTAGGCTCTCAACTATACGGTTCACATTATCATTACTAATGACTATCTTAGGAAAGCAGGATTATTTTCACTAAGAGATAGATGGATCGCAGTTCATTACCCTAACCAGAGAATTTAGGTTAGGCGTTCTAGATGAACCGCCCTGTGCGGAGCCGCATGCAGGGTGGTGTGGGGGCTGGAGGTTAGAGACCTCCGACTACCCGATTAGGGCTAGTTAATTCTGTACTTTTTCCCGTCTTTTTGAATATAAACAGGTTTACTCGCAGTTTTAGCAATATCATAAAGATTAACGTAATCTTCTTCTCGAAAAGATTCAGGAATAAAGGCTAAATAAACAGACAAATTGCCATAAAAGATTATTTTACCGCAACAGGCTCCTGAATAATCTAAAGGACCTATGGCCCATTGAAACACCTCTGGATTTTCACCTTGAATATCAGTATTGGCAATTTCTTTCTGCATTTGCTCTACTGCAAACTCTCTATAACCAGCTCTGCCACGATCATTAATTGGGACATACACTACTTCGCATATCACTTTACCTTTGAAGCGTTCGCCAAGCTTATGAAAATACAAGCCTCTACCAATGAGTTCAAAACAATCATGTAACCGCTTAAGATCAGGTTTACCCCAAGCAACTTCGAGAACATCTCCATTTTCTAATTTATGAGATTTGATCTCTGAAGTTTTTAATACTTTCTTAAGTAATCGACCACCGCTTCGTCGAATAGCACGATCAACTTTAGTAAATTTATGCAATATTCCTATATCATTACAACCAATTATTCCAGCTAAACTAGCAAGTAAAAACTCATCATCATCAGACTTTTTACCGTTATGTTGATCACAGCTTGGAACTGTAATTAAATCTTTTCTTAGATTTTTCCCTAATTCTGTAGGAAAAAGGCATTTGGGAGGGACATGCTCACGACTAGTAGCAGCACTATTACATGCATAACAAGATTCTAAATTTTTACTCAACACTATACCTCTAGCCCTAACAGCTTATTCATTAGTCGCTCGATAACGTTCTCGGTAACTCGTTAATTTTTTTGAACAAATTATCACTGCTAAGGTATTGCTGTAAATAGATGTAGTCTAATTTTAGACTACATAAATTGCCTTATTGTCTGCGGAGAAAGAGAGCCTAGGGTGTTCAATGGGTCCGTGTATCACTTTTTGACATTTGTCATAAGTCTGATTTTTATAGGTTTTACAAAATGTTAAAAATTATCGATGTCCTAGCAGGACAGTTTTTGGCATCTTTATTTGCGCCATAAGCGGTGTTTTTGCTCACGTTTAGTTATACCTGTATAAATATCTAGCTTTATTTCAGACTACATGAGAATACGTAATCCACGTTTAACTTAAAGTTAACCAACTTTGGGGCATTTCCAAGTTGTAAGCCGAACAATTAAAGCCCAAATGTAAGTACCAATTATCCGGTGTAGATGCGGTTGAGGCCGTCGAAAACAGGGACGTTTTCGTTGAGCTCACAAGGACGTGCTCGCAGCGAGCCTCAGCAGTATCTGCACATTCCCCCGCTGGAGGCGATTGATAACTACGAAGCAACAAGTTCAAAAACTCTACTTGATAACACCAACCCAAAAATAAATGTAATCAATCTTCATTTGAAGGCTAACTCACTTTGGGGCATTTCCGTGTTAGACAACAAACCACTACGGCCTAATAAATACACCAATTATCCGGTGTAGATCCGTCCATGATATGGACGTCATGGCCGAGCTTCCAAGGATGGACTTGTTGCGTGTCACGGCAGTATCTGCACATAAGGTCGTTCCTTCACATCTGCCCCATAGGGATATGGGAAATGTCATTATGATGTAGGGAACATCATTGACCATGTGATCACGACATTCGGACGTCCTGTCCAGCACCCGCTGCAGGCGATTGGTAACGGTGAAGTGACAATTGAGAACTCGCTTCCCCGTAGCAACTACTCAAAAAATGTAATCAACCTTCATTCGAAGGGCAACCAACTTTGGGGCATTTTCAAGTTAGACATCAAACCACGACTTCCCAAATGAAGGCGCCAATTATCCAACGTTGATACGGCTGCAACCGATGAAAACATGGCTGCTCTATGTCATCTATGTCATCTATGTCATCCATGTCACCGCGGCATTTGTGAATCCATTCACATCAGATGTTTTCTTAAGCCTACCTGGACCTACTAGGGGCGAGCCTCAGCAGTATCTGCACATAAGGTCACTCCTTCACATCTGACCCTTAGGAATATGGGAAATGTCATTATGATGTAGGGAACATCATTGACCATGCGATCACGACATTCGGACATCCTGTCCAGCACTCGCTGTATTCGATTTGCTAGTGTGATGCCACGAGTCCCGAGATAATCATCAGTGCTACGCCAATAAATACAAGCCCGGTAACGAGATTAATTAGTGGGCTGGCCTGTTTCATTTTAAGCTGAATAGTGGGCTTGGACAGTACTACCGCAATCAAACTAAACCAGATAAAGGATAAAGAAAACAATAGTAAAGCGGCCATACTCTTAGTTGCGAAACTGACCTGTGGGGTGATCAGAGTAGAGAATAGCGTGATGAAAAACACCAGAGCCTTGGGGTTTAAAATATTGGTATAGAGCCCTTGCATAAAGCCTTTATAAGGGGTTATTCCTCGCCCTTGCGTGGCTGTTTCAATCGATACAGGATCTTTCCAGTGCAGCCATGCAGCTTTTATCGCGCCCATGCCCATCCAGGCTAAATAGCTAGCGCCAGCCAACTGAACAAGGGTGAATAAAAGGGCAGAGCTTTGAATGATAAGGCTAACCCCCGTTAAACTGAGTAGGGTGTGCCCGAGAATCGCGACCGCTATGCCAAGCGCCGAGGCAACAGCTGCAGCGCGAGACTCTTGAGTGGCAAGGCGAACCACTAAAGCAAAATCAGGCCCTGGGCTTGCTAGCGCAATGAGATGGATGAATGACAGTGATATAAGTAATTGAAGTTCCATCTGATGCCTAGGTAATTATTTGATTTACTGCTGATTAACAGCAACATAGCTATTGAGTAAATGCCAAGAAGCTTAATTTAAAACAGCCGTGAGTTTAGAAATAATAAATTAACACGATTGTGAGTAATCAGCCCGTGAATAATCGCAACAATTGGCCCATAATAGACACCGATTTTATGCCAACACTATTGGAGCGCAGAACGTGAAAGGACAGATCTTAAGAGAAATGAAAGTGCTTAAGGCTATTGATCCCGCTTTTGAAATACAAAGACGGGTTGCATTTATTAAGTCAAAGCTTAAGCAGTCCAGTACCTCTTCTTTAGTTTTGGGGATCAGTGGTGGTGTCGATTCTTCATTGGCTGGTCGCTTGTGTCAGCTTGCTATTGATGAGCTGAACGCTGACTCAGAGACTAACCAATACCAGTTCATTGCAGTTCGTTTACCTTACGATGTACAAAAGGATGAAGATGAAGCGCAATTGGCTTGTCAGTTTATTCAACCTTCAAAGCAAGTTACGCTGAATGTAAAACTTGGCGTTGATGGTGTTCATAGTGAAACGCTGGCTGCCGTTGAAGCCGCGGGTATTAGCTTACCAGAAGATGATAAAATTGATTTTGTGAAAGGCAACGTGAAGGCAAGAATGCGCATGGTTGCTCAATACGAGATCGCGGGTTTAGTCGGTGGTTTAGTGGTTGGTACCGATCACAGTGCTGAAAATATAACCGGGTTTTATACTAAGTGGGGCGATGGAGCCTGTGATTTAGCGCCTTTATTTGGCCTAAATAAGCGTCAAGTTCGCCAGCTAGCTGCATGCTTAGGTGCACCTGAACAGCTGGTGGTTAAAGCGCCAACGGCTGATCTGGAAGAGGGCAAACCGCAATTAGAAGATGAAGTCGCACTGGGTTTAACCTATGATCAAATTGATGACTTTTTAGAGGGTAAAGAAGTCAGCCACTTCGTTAATGATAAGCTAGTTGGTATATACCGCGCGACTCAACACAAGCGTGAGCCAATTCCAACAATTTATGACTAGGGTCAAAGCGGCTGAGTAGCGGCTTGGGTTGCGTTAGATGCTAAATTTTATGAGCAAATAATGTGATTTATAAATTTTGATATTAACCCAATGACTTGATTAACAACAAAGGCGCCTAGGCGCCTTTGTTGTTTGTACTTGCCTAGAAAATATGTTGTTCTGTATTACAACATCGAGTATTGGCATGACTTTAAGAAACCGCTTTAAGCAACAGTTTTATACAATAGCTTTAAAAAATGGCTTTAAGTAATAGCGTTAAGCTTTATCTTTAAGCGGCATCGTTAAACCATAGCGTTAAGCGCTAACCTTAAGCAAACGAGCTCAGAGGTTGGCTTAGAGATTAGCTTAGTGCGGGCAAGTTTAATCTGGCCCTTAACTTATCTATTTGCAGGTTCGGAAATTGACGATAATCAAGATAAGGGCACAGATAGATGGCTTGATTAAGGTGCCTGCTGATATAAGTTGTTGTGGGATCTACTGGATTAAATTGTTGTTCAGATAATGACAATGCGTGAGCGCTTTGCTGGCCACAAACAATGTGAAGTGTGGCGCCTGGCGTTAACTTGGTGGCACCGATGCAGATAGATTCGTTGTGTTTTAATAATTGTGTATCGCGATAGTGTTTCCACTGTTTATCGGTCACTGAAATTTTAGCCATTATGGTAAATATTTTACGCCAATGATTGCCATTAGCGTCGATAAGTTGCGCGATTGCATCGCTTGAGTGGTAATGCCAGTCATCAATGATTGCTGGTGGAGTGGGTAAGTAAAAGCAGGTGCTCGCGGTGAGTTCGCCGATGAGGTAATTATTTTTATTCAATGTAAGCCCTTATCTTTACCAGTTCGTATTAAAAACGTGTACGTTATCTTTTATTATATTGCCTGTTTAGGATGAATAGCGACGCTTATGAAAGCCATTATTATTGGATCAACAAAACATCTTGCCTTTGCTTTGTTTTATGCATCTTTAGGCACTAGCATTGCGTTAATTGCTATGGCCGTATGGTTTTTAAATTCCCGTCCCGATCTGTCACTTTGGCATACTACCGACTTAACCTCTGAATATCGCGTAAACAGCAACCTTAATAGCTTTGAAGAATATCTGGAGCTTGAAGATAAACTGTTCGCTGAGCTAGAAAGTAAAGTGTATCAGCAGCCTGTCGACCCACAGTCCTTCGATATCATTAATCGTTATGTGAGAGGCAGTTATTCGGATCCTGGCCACTGGGAGCAAGATTGGAATCGCAGCTATGAGTGGCCCAAAGCTGATGCCGAATACGGCGTGTTGCTACTGCACGGCATGTCTGATTCTCCGTACGCCATGTCACACTTCGGCAAGCATTATAAAAATAAGGCTCATGTTTTAGGGCTTAGGTTACCAGGCCATGGCACTTTACCCTCAGCACTCACCAATATCTACTGGCAAGACATGGCTGGAGCTGTAGCGCTGGCTACCCAGCATATGAAAACAGCGTTGGGGGACAAACCCCTCTACTTAGTTGGTTTTTCCACAGGGGCAGCGCTCGCGCTAAACTATGAATTAGAGCGCTTAGCGACGAAAAAACTAGCTGATTACTCGGCGATGATTTTTCTTTCTCCTGCAATCGGTTTACCTCCTGTTGCCGCAGGGGCTAAATGGCAAGCAAGGCTAGGTACTGTGCTGGGGCTAGATAAACTGAGCTGGAACAGTATTCAAGCTGAATACGATCCGTTTAAGTATGGTTCTTTTGCGGTTAACGCTGGGGATGTTGTTTATCAACTTTCAATGCGTAATCAACAGCTGATAAAGCAGCTCGGGCAGACGGGATTAAATGCTTTATCTCCCATTTTGACCTTTCAGTCACTGACTGATGATACCGTGGATACAAGCGCTGTGATAAGTGCACTCTATAGCCAGCTACCTGATGCAGGCCATGAATTGGTGCTATTTGATATTAACCGTACGCAAGTCAATTTAAGCCTGATTCTAAATGATCCGTTACAACCTTATCGACAGATGATGACCGATGGAGAATTCAATTATGATTTTACCTTAATTGAAAACCAGAGCCTTGATAGTCGTGCAATTCAAAGCCGTAGTATCAATGACGCTAGTGTCATACCGCTGTCATTAAGCTGGCCTAAGCAAGTTTATTCACTGTCACACGTAGCATTACCGTTTCCTATGAGCGATGGCTTGTATGGCCCTGTTTGGGATGCTGACAAGCAACATATTCAGATAGGCTCAGGTGCTTCTCGAGGAGAGAAAGGGGTGCTCAGTGTTCCGGCTAGCGAGATCATGAGACAGAAATGGAATCCATTTTATCCCTATATACTCAGTAAAATGGACGAGACGATTATCCCCTAATTGTCAGGGAGATCTTTATCTTCTAAGGTCGTGAACACTAATTGGTTTCGACCGGCTTCTTTGGCTTGATATAGGTTGAGATCAGCTTGTTTAACCCAGTCTTCCAGTGATGTACTAAAGGTACCATTACCAATAACTGCTCCGATACTGGTGGTGACTTGAAACGTTTGCTTAGCATCGATGACTAGACTTTCAAGTTTCTGTCTAAATCGTTCCAAGTGATGTTCAATTTTTAGTGCATTACACAGTGGCATGATCAACAGAAACTCTTCGCCGCCATACCGAACAATAATATCTGAATCGCGTTTAAACTCTTGTTTTAGCAACTTGGCAATGCGTTTAAGGGTGAGATCGCCTCCGTCATGACCATAGGTATCGTTAATAAACTTGAACTTATCAAGGTCTAGCAATGCGATTGCAATGACTTCATCGCTTCGTTGGCAAAGCTCTTGAATCGCTGGAAACTTATCTTCTGCATAGCGGCGGTTATATAAGCCCGTTAGTGGGTCTTTTTCTGCCAGCGCTTTTAACTTGCTATTGGCGTGCTCAAGCTCCAGGGTCCGTATTGCTACTTTCTCCTCTAGCTCTAGTTGATAACCAATAAGCTGACTCTTACTTTGCTGTAGACGTTTAAATAGCGAATAAACCTCCTGAGGAGACTCTTCGTTTACAGCATATTCGACATTATTACCTTCAAGGCTAGTGCTGAACTTATTGGCGATATTTTCTAAAGGCAGAGTCAGGCGCGCACTGATCACTCGTGAAATATAAATAGTGATCAATAATGAAATAAGCAGTATTGCAAACGTGGCTAAGTACATGCTTTCGACCAATTCTACCAATGGCCTAAAAGGATTCAGTACAAATAATTGCCAATCATTACTGAGCGTCACACTGGCATAAACATACTCAGGCGCCTTATTGTCGCCGTGGCTGATATTAAGCATTGGGAGAGAGGTAATATAGTTTTCGCTAGGTTGTGAGAAGCTAAACTCGCTCAAGGGCGCTATATCGAGTCCATCTGAGGCGTAAATCACTTTTCTATTTTTATCGATGAGCACAATGGACTGGTGCTGTGAATCAGTGTTGAATTTATCAACCTTTTTAAATTCATTTAAATTGAGTGAACCTTCGATAATACCTATCGGTTGATGAGGGTTGTTGGCTGGGTAAATGGGCGAGCTAATCGCTACAATAGGATCATTACCAAAGCCTTTACCTAAAAACGGTGGTGAAATATAAGCGCGTTGGTTTATATAAGATTCGATAAAATAGTTTCTGTCACGGATGCTAAATTTTTGAGGATTAACAGTGCCATTGGTAAGCAAGGACGCGGGGCTAGCGGCAATGACGTTGCCTTCGTCATTGGCGAGCAACATAGTAATGAATCCAGAGTAATTATTATGTAGCTCAGACAGTAATATTTGTTCTTCTGTCTTACTGTGTTTATTTAGGCTGAGCCAAGCAGCTGCATTGGTAATCGCTCTTGTATGCGAATCAAGATAGGCTTGCGTTGATAAAGCCAGGTGGTTGGCTGAGCTTTTAATATTGCTATATAGCAAGCGTTGTTGGCGTTCAATAAATTGGTTATTAAACAGTAAGGCTGACAATAGCAAAGCGATAGTGATGACGAGGGTAAAAGTATAGGTGAGTTGTGCATTGAACGTTCGACGCTGCTTGTCCTTTACTTTGTATGAAAAGTACCAGAAAGAGGGCGTTAAGATGATCAGCAAAGAGCCGATACAAGCATAAACCAGACCATTAATTCCCTGTTTTAAAATGACGAATGCAATATGACTGCTAGGCAAGTCGGAAAATAAAAAGATATAAAGGTAGAAGAGCGGCATACCGATAAATAGCCAAAAGCTAAAGCTGGCATATAAGGCGTAAATATCTTTTCTTCTAGCTAAACCTAAGCAGAGCGCTTCAACGCCGAATAAGACGTAAACGTGAGGGCTGTCCCAGGCAATCATTAAGCCGGTGACGGTAATGATTGCGGTATAAAGTGCATACCAAGGGCCCAGCAATACTGCGACAATAACGTAGGAAACGTTGCCAAGGATCAGTTGAATGTTAGCAAATAAGTGTATCGGGTATAGGTTGATGATTAAGCCGATTACGCCTAACGAAGTGGCTAACAATAATTTGTTTTTTTCTATTTTCCCCAAAAATATGCGCCTTAGTTAGGGTGGAAGTTTTTGTTTTGTCTTGGCAGTTTACAATCTATTAACTTTATAGCTAGATATCAACTTTTAACCAAATATCAGAGACTGAGTGTGCAAAAAGTAGTCAGCAAGGTCAACTTGTTTGACTGAGGCTTTCTTATTGGGAACTATCAGGTTTAAAAGAAAAATATTTAAATTTGATGATATGTCAGACCTCGCTCACATCCTTTACAAGTCATCGAGGAGTCATTCAGCTTTTGTTCAATTTGATGGCTAGATTTAAGTTTCAGTTAAGGTTAATTCATATCATGGTAGGCAAGGGCTGCTGAGACACTAAGTCTTTCATTTATTAGGCAGCACTAACAAAATAAGCCTTAACAGTCTGTGACACCACAAACATTAAGTGCGATAACTCCGATATTAAGGAATGCATATGAAATATTTAACTTTGGTTGCTGCGTTAGCGTTTTCTGCTTCAGCTATGGCTGTAAACTGTACTGACTGCCACGAGACAATTAATGTTGAAGAGCATACAGAAATGGAAGCAAGCATTGCGACTTGTAACGATTGTCACGATATGGCAAGTGCTCACGAGTTAGATACAGAGATCCACACTCCTGACCTAACAATGAAAGAGTGTTCAGACTGTCACGAGTAAATACTCGGCAGTGATAAAAGCGCTGTAGTGATAATTTAACACAGTGCTTTTATCTAATTTGCTACTGCAAATTGCAGATACAAAAAAGCCAGCGATTAGCTGGCTTTTTTGTATAATTTGGTCGGGATAACAGGATTTGAACCTGTGATCTCTTGTCCCCCAGACAAGCGCCTTACCGGACTAGGCCATATCCCGAGATATTCTACAGAACAAGTTATAAAAGCATTTATAACTAAGGGGGTATTTCTGAAGAACCCGCACTTTATCAAGTCATTATTGTTAGCGCAAGCTCTTCATGTGTGATGAGAATTCGTTTGCTTAGTTTATAGTCTTTTATGCTATAGCAGTTTTAGTGGATGTAAAGCCTACGACCTTCTCGCATCACTTCCACAAGCTCTGGGGCACTTAATTTCTTTTTTAACGGCTTAGTATAGTCATTGTCGTAGATACGGTACTTACCATGTCGATCAATAACGGTAATTTCATGCTCTTGATAAATCGCAAAAATACGATGGTCACCAACATAAACCCAAGTCTTATCACTCGGTTGCATTAGGCTCTGATCAGAACTGTAGTCTGATGCAGGGTTGGTACAACCTAAGGTTTGAGTCAAAATTGCCGGCACTAAGCCGTTGTGCGTCGTGCGATATTTTATTTTTTTGGCTGTCTCTTCATTTGACCAATGGATAATCATTGGTACGCGAATGCTATCGGGTGACAGGTTGACTCTTGCTTCGTCAGAATTACTGGTAAACATTTTGCCGCTGATACCTGTAATGACAACCATAGTACTTTTTGGAAGTGTGCTCACAACCTGCTCAATCTGTTTGTCGATAAAGTTAAGCGACTGTCGATACTGGTTAAATAGTACTTTTTGTGCAGGCTTAAACTTTGACGATGCTTGAACCGTTTTAATACCTAAGAAGCCAATAGGCGTGTCATAGCTTTCTGGTGACTTTAGGTTGAGTAAGCTAAACCAGGGTTGGGCCGCCGATTGAGTCCATTTTTGCCAGTTAGCAACGGACTGCAGATCAGATTTTGCGTAGCTGTCGATATGCTCTGAGTTAACGCGTGTAAAGTCGTTAAATATTGCTTGGGGCTGCCCTAGGGTATCTTGAGTGGTAAATAACGCTAATTGATACCCTTTATCGCTGAGTTCTTGGGTTAATACTGGACTACGGAAATGTAAATCTACCGCGTTAGAGTAGCTACCTTGAAGCCCATAAAGCAGGCTAAACATGCCGCTACTAAACTGATTGCCACCGCTGAGGTGTTCAGTAAAGTCCATGTTCTTTTTCGCATAAGATGCAAGGAAAGGCATGGTCGCGCTATCAACTTGATCGGCTCGTAAACTATCAACTGCAATGACTAAAATGTTAGGTAGGTCATCAGCGCTACATTGCAGCTTTGCTAATGGGTAGTCTAGGCTAGCCTTTGGTGGCGTTTGGTTCTGCTGATCTTGAATACCTTCAATACCGTAACTTTCCATTAAGCTTTTAGCCGTAGCGGGGTAAGACAATGGATAAGCATCATCGAAATGGGTAATTTCGGTTACATCTGCGGCATCGCCCCAAATATGGATCAGGTGACTAGCAACAAAACAGGCACCAACAATCACGACTATTCGGTTACCTATATTCCGTTTGCGGATTTTTTCAATCCGTTTCCAAAGGAAATTCGCCAAAGTAAGCTCTATCGCCAAAATGGCGAGAGGTGTGATGATGTAGGAGGTGCCCCTTAATAAGGCATTTAAGTCCGCCCAGGCCAGATCAAATACAAAGGGACTTAGATGAAGACCATAATCATCATAGATAACCGTATCATAGAGTAATAAACATAAGCTCAATGTCGCCACTACAGCGGCATATCCCCTGAGGACCCTTGAATAAGGAAGCAATAAGGTAACAGGGAAGATAAGCACCAGATAAACCATAAAAGCTAAAAAGCTAAAATGACCTACGGTGCTAATAACTAAATAGCCCCAGCCAATAAATGATTCGGGAAGTCCGATGGTGTCGAGATAGCGATAGCCGACAATAATGGCCAGTAGTCCATTAATGAAAGCAAACCAGTGCCCCCAGCTTACTAAGCGTGAGACGCGATCACGTCCAATCTGTTTTTGTCGCTCGACCATGTTGACCCATTTATTGTTTAGGGGTTGTAGAGGCTAAAATCATTATTTTAGCCTCTACTTATTCTGCTTAATATATCTGTATCTTAGTTAGTTTTCACTGACTGCGACAATGCTTTAGCAAATTGCTCTGCAACTACTTGACGCGCCTCAGCTGGAACTTTCTTTTCTAGCAGATGAGTGACGCAATTACCAAGAGCCATCAAGCTTAAGTCTGTTGGAGATTGATGCTTTGCTAGCACTGCAAGTAAATCTGCAATAATAGACTCTACTTGGGTATTAGAATATTTGGATTGAATAGCCATAATTAAAAAGGTTCACTTTAAATCTTGATTAACGGCATATAATAACGGATTTTTTGCAGAAGCTCCGCACTTTTTATTGTACTTTTTACAGTGCTGGTTGCAGTGCTGGTTGCAGTGTTGGAAATTAGGCGGTGGGATTAAGTGACTCTTGTGTTGAAAATCGCCAATCAGCTTTTGCATCAAGCTAACATTCAAGCAATGCTACCTTGTGTGTTCACCCTTCTTGCTTTTGTTTTTATCTTGTTGATTTTCAATGTTTTTACCTTTATTTTCTCGTTCTGATTATAATCAGCTTATTCATTAATACTGCAATCATATGACTTTAAACGCTAGGCCTTAGTTCACTCAAGCAAATATAGATTTATTGCGACTCTCTGGTATGATAGCGGGCATTACAATGTGGTTGGATTAGGTAGGATTGCTCTTCCCTTACCAATGACAGATATCAATTGTTTCCAATAAGAGTGTGAGAAAGCCTTACGCTCCTTGCCAAATTTTATCGAGGCTCAATGAGTATTAACGTCGAACAAGCAATTATCCACTCCATTTCTCAAGATGGTGAAGGTCAACTTAGTTGTCGATTACGTCCACAACCTTTGCTAAATAGCCAAGCGGTTGAGGCGATGCTAGAAGAGTTGCATCAAACTTATACCACCAAAGCCGGTAAAGGGTTTGGCCATTTTGGTATTAGTGGTGAAGATGGCGAAGCAAACACTAAGTTTGAAGAAGCCTTAACCACTTATCGCAGTGGTGAGCTTGGCTTTGTCGAGTTTTCTGGGATTGCGGGTAAGTTGCTACAAGAAGAACTGGCTAAGTACGACTTTAGCACTGGCGGGTTCTTGCTGCTATCTTGCTACACCTACATGACAAGCGATTACCTGTTTGTGTCTTTGCTTAACGCAAAATCATCGATGACAGTACTCGACGATATGGAACTGTCGCAAAATACACATTTGGACCTAAACAACGTACAACTCGCTGCACGTATTGATTTAACTGAGTGGCAGGCTGATCCAGAATCGAAAAAGTACATCTCTTTTGTGCGTGGTCGTGCAGGACGTAAAGTTGCTGATTTCTTCTTGGACTTTATGGGCTGTGTTGAAGGTGTTAATACCAAGGCTCAGAACAAGTCGTTGATGAACGCTGTTGAAGATTTTGTGGGTAATAGTGAGTTAACCAAAGATGAGCGTCAACAAGCTCGAGAGCGTGTATTTGATTACTGTAGCGAGCGCTGTGATGAAGGTGCCTCGATTCAGATTAAAGACTTAGCCGATGAACTTGCGGACCAAGGTATGGACTCTTTTTATGACTTTGCCCAAGGCGGCAATTATGAATTAGAAGAGGAGTTTCCTGGTGATAAACCAACCTTAAGACAGTTGAAAAAGTTCTCTGGCACAGGTGGTGGTGTAACGCTAAGTTTTGATGGCCAACATCTAGGTGAGAGAGTGATCTACGATCCTGTATCTGACACCATCATTATTAAAGGTGTACCGGCAAACCTTAAAGATCAACTCGATCGCCGTCTTAAGGGTGAGTAACCCCTTAAGCATTACAAATGCCTCTTGTTCATAGCTGATTATGAATAAAGGCAAATTTACAAGCCGAACCTTAAGTGTTCGGCTTTTTTGTGTCGGCTTATATTTCAAAACAGTTCTATAAAAGTGTATGCAGCAAGTTCTAATGGCAAATGTTATTTTGCAGTCAGTAATGAAGATGCATAGTTAACAGCTTCATGGATTGTGTAATGCTTGCTCTAAAAAAGGCAATTCACACTAAAAAAGTCGAATGTTGAGCTTGATCATTGTAAGCTGAAGTTATTATCAGAAGAGTCAGCTTACTGACTCATCAACACATTAGCATCCTGTGGCCATTGCTGCATGGACTAAGACAGGTAGACTGTTTTTCTACCTAGGAGCGAAAATGCAATTGTTTGTTAAAGATTTAACGGTTATCGATTTTTCTTACCTGTGCCCTATACGAGGCATGGTTGGTGAAAGCTGGATTGTTGATGTGTTGCTCGACGGTGGTTTAGATGAGCAAAATATGGTGCTCGACTTCGCGAAAGTGAAGCGCACCATTAAAAATACCATCGATGCGGTGGCAGATCACCGCCTGTTGGTTCCTACTGCCTGTAGTGAAGCCCGTTGGCAGCAACAAGGTGACAGAGTATGGATGGATTTTTCGAGCCAACAAGGTGATATTCATCTGGCCTGTCCGTCGCAAGCATTTGCACTTATTCCGAGTGAAATCATCGATTTTGACAGCGTGAATAAATTTTTACAACAAGCCTTAAAAGAAGTCTTACCCGCAAATGTAGAAGGTATTTCGTTGACACTTAGAAACGAAATACATGATGCTCCCTATTACCATTACAGTCACGGTCTAAAAAAGCACGATGGTAATTGCCAGCGAATCGCTCACGGACATCGTAGTCCTGTAACGGTATTTGAAAATGGCATTGCGGCGCCCAAATGGGATGAGTATTGGGCTAAACGTTGGAACGATATTTACCTCGCGACAATAGACGATCAAGTTCTCGTCGGTTCATTGTCTTTGTCTCCACAGACAGCTGTAAGCGATGCGACCCATTTTGGTTTCCATTACCAAGCGCCCCAAGGTGACTTTCAGTTAGCCATGCCTAAAGCGCTTTGCGATATTCTTCCTCATGACACGACGGTTGAGTTATTGGCTGACTATATGGCACAGACCTTATCTGACAAAGTCCCTAGCAGTGGTTTTAAAGTGATTGCTTACGAAGGCGTGGGGAAAGGCGCTATTGCGAGCAGGACGGTCGGATAACTCAGTATTAAAGGAGTGGCTTTGAAACCATTTACGCAGATTGTTTTTACTAGTTTATTGACTAGCTTAGCTTTTCAAACGAGCGCGGCAGTTCAGCTTAACGGTGAGTTATCTCAAGGGGCACTGATCCGAGCCCAGGTACAACCTGGCACTCAGGTGTTTTTAAATGATGAGCCGGTACGCGTGAACGAGCGAGGTCAGTTTGCGTTCGGCTTTGCCCGTGAAGCGGAGTCAGAGCAGATGCTTAAGCTTGTTTATCCCGATGGTTTGACTGAGCTGAAGCCGTTAAAGATTAAAAAGCAGCAATATAAGATCCAACACGTTAATGGGATCAGTAAGAAAATAATGAAGCCCGATCCTAACGCGCAAGCTCGCGCTGCAAAGGATTCTAAACAAGTCAAAGCGGCTAGGGCACAATTTACTGAGAGTAATGCTTTTGCGCAAAGCTTTATATGGCCATTAACAGGCAGGATCTCAGGAGTGTATGGCAGCCAGCGTGTATATAACGGTAAACCTGGCACACCTCATTATGGGGTTGATGTGGCAGCAAAAACAGGGACTGTGGTTATGGCACCTGCCGATGGCGTGATATCACTCTCTGTGCCAGATATGTTTTATTCTGGCGGCACCATGATCATCGACCATGGTTATGGCGTGAGTTCGAGCTTTTTACACTTAAGTAAGCTTTATGTGAAAGAGGGCGATACCGTCAAACAAGGCGATAAAGTTGCTGAAGTGGGTTCAACAGGCCGCTCGACAGGCCCCCATTTGGATTGGCGAGTGAACTGGTATCAGGTTCGGCTCGATCCAACGACCATAGTCCCATCGATGAAAAGTGTATTGGCACAAAAATAATAGCAATAAACCAGTAATTCTCTGATTTAAAGCCATTAAAAAGCAGTCTTGATGACTGCTTTTTTTGTGCTCTTTGTTCAACAAACGAACAGGCTATTTATAGCGTTTTTTCCACTTAAATAATACTGAGTATTTCCAGAGGTTTTTTATCACAAAGTAACCGACCAGTGAGAAAATACCTGCCAACACAATACAGCCAAGCAAAAACGGCGGACCTATGGTTTCAAGTGATGCTTGGACCCAGTGCCAGCTGGCTTCAAAATTAAATGCTTGTGGCTCATGCCCGAGTAAACTGGCGCCTAAAAGGTAAGCCATATAAAACATAAAAGGCATGGTGATAGGGTTTGTTATCCACACCAGCGCTACTGCAAGTGGTAAGTTTACGTTAAATAATATGGCTAAAGCCGCTGCCAGTACCATTTGAAATGGCATTGGGATCCACGCGACGAACAGGCCTACCGCAAATGCCCCAGGCGCTGAGCGTCTATTTAACGTCCACAGATTTGGCTTTAAGAGTAGATCACCAAACATGCGCAAGTGTTTGTGTTCACGCAATGTTTCGGGCTTTGGCATAAATTTTTCAATAATTTTTTTTGGCATAACTTCAATTTGCTGTCTTAACTTAATTCACTATGAATCGATTTATGTGCGGTTACTGCATCACTATTCTGTCAACGATGCTTTGGCCATCCTTGGTGAACCTATACATCCTACCTTTGTTGATCGTAGTGGTTATTACAGCCTGTAAGCGTGCTCCATTTATTGCTGGCAGCTTATTAGCAATAAGCTGGATAAGCATTTTCTATTCACTACTAATGGACTGGAACACTGGCGAAAATATTGAAACATTGAATGTTGAGGCCGAAATCATATCACTTGTTCATACAAACGGCGACCGGATTAGTATGGATATTGTGCTGATCGATTCAATTTCACCCCATCTTGTCAGTAGGAGGATGAGATTAATTTGGAACGAAGCGCCGTTTATTGTTCCTGGTCAGCGTTGGCAATTACAGATTAAAGTTAAACCGATCACGAGCATTTTAAATCAAGGGGGATTTAACCAACAAAAGCATCTGCTCGCTAAGCACATTATAGGCAAAGGTAAGGTTATTAGTGGTCAAATTTTGACAACTGATTTGTCTTACCGTATGAGGCTTATCGAAAAGTTGAAACTAGTTTTATCACCTTATGAAAGTGCCGATCTGCTTTTAGCGCTGCTAAGTGGCGATAAATCAATGATATCGTCTGAGCGTTGGCAACAACTTAGAAATACAGGGGCGGGTCACCTTTTTGCTATCTCGGGGTTACACCTGTCAGTGGTATCACTGTGGTTGTTAATTGCTGCAAAATTGGTTTTGTATCGTCGTTTTCCAGTTTCGAGTCGGCGTAATTGGCTTTGTTGTTTAGCATTCTCACTGCTTGGCGCAGTGGCTTATGCTTATCTTGCGGGCTTTTCGGTGTCTACCCAGCGTGCGCTTATCATGTTGATTGCTTATATCAGCTTTAGCGTGCTGAGCCGTCACTCCTCAAGCTGGGAAAGATTGCTCTATGCACTTTTTGTCATTTTGCTTATCGACCCACTAAGCCCATTGAGCGCAAGTTTTTGGTTATCATTTTGTGCGTTAACCATTATTCTCCTCACGGTAACACGCTACTTCTCCGTAGCTGCTGAGGCGACATCAGGCTCACTAATGTCAGTGACAAATAGGCTTGAGACTCATTCGGCCCAAATCTGCACTTCCGACCCCCACTCTCTTGAAACTAATGCTCCCGAAATCAATAGCCCGGAGGCGCCAACCCGTTGTATTACGGCTGCAGAAAATAAAAGCTCAATCCCTTATCGGCATTTATGGCCTCAATTAAAAATTGCAGCATTGGCATTTTGGGCAGTGCAGTGGCGCTTAACGCTGGGTCTAGGTGTTATTCAAGCGATTTTCTTCTCTGGGACTTCTCTGGTGAGTCTTTTGGTCAATCTGGTTTTGGTGCCTTGGTTTAGTCTAGTGCTTATTCCGATAAGCCTGATGTCTTTGCTAGCTTTTATCATTATGACAGCTCTGGGGTTTTCTGGCGGTGGTGTTTTTACTCTGGCAGCGCTGGCGATGACTCCTGTGGTTAATTTACTTGATTATGCTAGTGAGGTTAACTTTGTTTGGCTCGATCTTTCTGACGAAGTTGTAGCTGCGTTAATCATGGCCTCTATCGGCCTTTACTTACTGGTTAATATTAAGCAACTTACATGGCGTTTGCCATTGTCAGTAATGTTACTCCCGTTAGTGCTCAGCGTGTTATTTCACTTTAGCGGAGCACCAAAAGAGAACCGTTGGCAGGTTCATTTACTCGATGTCGGGCAAGGATTATCTTTGGTCATAGAGAAAAATAATCGGGCACTTATTTATGATACTGGCGCACGATATGGTGACACCTTTAGTTATGCAGATAGAGTGTTACTTCCTTTTCTAAAAAGTCAGGGGATCGGTAATATTGATTATCTTGTCGTCAGTCATGGTGATAACGACCATGCAGGCGGGGCTACTTATATTATTGATAAGTATCCCGATGTCGCAGTGATCTCTGATTTGATCCCGATACAGCAACATAGCTGCAGACCTAAGACATTGGTTTGGCAGAATCTTAATCTTGAAATTTTAGCGCCGTTAGAGCCTAAAAAGGGGAATAACGGTTCATGTGTTATTCGAGTTAGCGATACCGGCAATAGCGTGCTACTAACGGGGGACATTGAAAAGCAGACGGAATATCGGTTACTTGAACGAGCAGCAAAGTACGGCTTTAGGTTACAGAGCCGGTTACTCATAGCCCCTCATCATGGCAGTAGAACCTCCTCTACAACATCCTTTATCGATGCTGTCGCCCCCGAGCTGGTTTTATTTCCGGCAGGATTTAGAAATCGCTATGGATTTCCTAAAAAGGAGGTCGTCGAACGTTATGAACAACGGGATATTGCTATGTTTACGGCTGGGGAACAAGGGCAGGTTAGTGTTTTATTTGACCAAGAAACTATGAAAATTCGAACATATCGTTCAGATTTTGCACCATTTTGGTATAACAAAGTGTTTAGGTTTGGCCAGAATAAAAATCCAGAGTAGAATGCTTCTTTTGCCAAAATGTTAATCTCTCAATGACAACATCTCCTAAAAATGAAGTCTGGACTGTATTTAAGCGCTTATTAGGTTATTTGAAGCCTCTTAAAACAGTATTAGCTTTTGCCATAATCGGCCTCATTATGTACGCCCTTGTGGACGCAACATTTATTGCCGTGATTAAACCATTTATTGATGAAGGCTTTGGTGGTCAAGCAGGCCAAGCGGCCCAAGCTGCTGGTGGTGTAACGGGCGGCGTAAGTAGTCTCGATTTTGGTACTGGTGACGGTTTTAACTCTGGCAGTGATGTTTTGCTGTTGGCACCATTTGTCGTTATCGGCCTGTTCTCACTTCGTGGCCTTGCAAACTTCCTGTCGACCTACTGTATTTCTTACATGAGTGCACGGGTGATTATGGATATGCGCCAAGAAGTCTTCGAGCATTACTTGACTCTGCCGGTAAGCTACATGGATAAAGAAAACACCGGTAACTTAATTTCTCGTGTGACCTACGACACCGAACAGATTGCGCGCGCATCGGGTAGTGCACTGATCACTATCGTTAGAGACAGTATTACCGTGATCGGCATGATTGCTATCATGTTCTATTTCTCTTGGAAACTATCTTTAGTTATCTTAATTGTCGGCCCTATTATCGGCGTAGTGATCACCGTTGTGAGCCGCCGATTCAGAAAAGTGTCTAAGCAAATTCAGACCGCCATGGGCGGAGTCACTGCTGCGACTGAGCAGATGATTAAAGGCCATAAGAACGTATTGTCTTTTGGCGGACAAGAAACAGAAGCTCAGCGTTTTGCAAAAGTTAACGATCAAAACCGTTACCAAACAATGAAACTGGCTACAGCTCAGGCTATTAGCCAGCCGTTAGTGATGATTATCGGTTCGTTTGCATTAGCATTTGTACTTTATGCAGCCAGTATTGACAGCATGAAAGCAGAACTAACAGCGGGTACGTTTGCCACTATTTTAGGTGCCATGCTAGCGATGCTGCAGCCGATTAAAAACCTTACCCGGGTTAACGCTGAATTCCAGCGTGGTATCGCGGCCTGTACTACAGTGTTTGAACTACTCGATACTGAGCCTGAAAGTGATACTGGTACTCTAGAAGTTGAGCGAGTAAAAGGTGAGCTTGCCTTTAATCAGGTAGACTTTAGCTATCCAGGACATGAGAAGCTAGCACTAAGCGGTATTGACTTTAAAGTAGAGCAGGGGCAAACATTAGCATTGGTCGGCCGTTCTGGCTCTGGTAAATCGACCATTGCCAGCTTAGTCACTCGTTTTTATACTGGACTTAAAGCGGGTGAGATCACGCTTGATGGCCAAAATATCAATGATTACAAACTTAAGTCGTTGCGAAGCCAAGTTGCATTAGTCTCACAACAAGTGACCTTGTTTAACGACAGCATTGCTAACAACATCGCTTATGCATATCCAGGTGTGGCGACAAAAGAGCAGATCATTGAAGCGGCGACACTGGCTCATGCGATGGAGTTTATTGAGCCGATGCCAGAAGGGTTAGATACCCAAATTGGCGAAAATGGCGTGATGTTATCTGGTGGGCAGCGTCAGCGCATTGCAATTGCTCGTGCGATATTACGCAATTCGCCAGTACTAATTCTTGATGAAGCGACCTCAGCGCTTGATACTGAGTCTGAAAAGGCAATTCAGCAAGGGCTTGATAACTTACGTCAAAACCGAACCTCTATCGTGATTGCACACCGCTTATCGACGATTGAAAGCGCAGACCAAATTTTAGTGGTTGACCAAGGTAAGATCATCGAGCGTGGTACTCATGAGTCTCTGCTCGCCAAAGGCGGCGCTTATGCCAACTTGTATCAAATGCAGTTTGGTAGCTAAATGCAGTCCTGGGTAAATAAACTGTGGTATCAAGGTCATCCGCTGCGGTTTGCGCTCTGGCCGTTGTCGCTGTTATTTGCGCTGATCACAGGTTTTAGGCGCTTTCTGTTTCGCTTAAAGGTAAAAAAAGCGCTTAAGTTGCCTGTGCCTGTGATTATTGTCGGCAATATTACCGTTGGTGGTAGTGGTAAAACACCCACCGTCATTTATCTTATCGAGTTGCTGAGAAAGCACGGTTTAAAACCCGGGGTTATCAGCCGTGGCTATGGCGTCGAAATTGATGGTGTGCGTACGGTTTTTCCCGGCGATAGCGCGGATAGTGTTGGCGATGAGCCTGCGATGATAGTGGCTCGAACTCAAGTGCCTATGGTGGTTGGTGCTAAGCGGGTCGATGCCGCTAAACACTTGTTGGCAGAGTTTGATGTGGATATCATTATTAGTGACGATGGATTGCAACACTATCAACTGGCTCGTGATATCGAGCTTATCATTCTTGATGGTGAACGACGTTTAGGTAATGGCATGTTATTGCCAGCAGGCCCACTACGTGAAGGTGCGTGGCGTTTACGCAGTGTTGATCATGTTATCGTTAATGGCGGTGTTGCACTTGCTGGTGAGCAGGTGATGACCCTTGAACCTGCCAAATGGTTACCGGTTTCTGCAAATCATAATGCTAGTGCTGCTCCAACAAAAAGTGAACTTCTTGTGGCAATGGCTGGTATCGGCAATCCTCAACGTTTTTTTGATTCTCTGCAAGTGCAGGGATATCAAGTTGCGCAATCGCAAGCATTTGATGATCATAGTGCTTATAGTGAAACAGCGCTTAATCAACTAGCAAATGGCCGTTTGTTGGTGATGACTGAAAAAGATGCGGTGAAATGTCGCGATTTTGCAAAAGATAACTGGTGGTATCTCGCGGTAGATGCGAAGCTATCTCCCTCATTTGATAAACAACTACTGGCCAAAATTGATCGGTTGGTAGCAGATAAGTAAAGGCATTCGAAATGGCATTTGATAAAAAATTACTCGAAATCGTTGCGTGTCCAGTGTGTAAAGGCAAGCTTGAATACAATAAAGAAGCCCAACAGCTGATCTGCAAGGCAGACAAGCTGGCTTATCCTATCAATGACGGTATTCCGGTATTGCTAGAGAACAAAGCCGAGCCTTTGGCTGAATAAGCTAAGCTTGTTATTCTAGAACTAGAGAAAACTAAAAGCACCGAAGAGGTGCTTTTATCATTTTGGTTATTTAAGAGTGCATATGCTGGATAGCAAATAACGGCTTAATAAATAGACTAGCAGTTTTAGATTCGTTACTGCTACAGCAATAAAAAGGGCGAAGGTAAACTCTATCGCCCTAGTGTTGCTATAGCTTATCTAGCTTATCTAGCTTATCTAGCTTATCTAGCTTATCTAGCTTCAAGCACTAGCTAATTTTTTACAGCGTTGACTTCGATATTTATGCCATGAGAAACCTTGCTTCCTTCATTGTCTTCTAGAAGCACCGTTACACCGTCGTTAGCTGGTGTGACATAATTGATAGCGTTTGCGCTATCAATACCTGGTAGAAGCTCCACAGTAAAGGCACACTCATAGAAATCGTTATCGTTTAGAGAACCACTATACCCAATGGTGTGTCCATTAGCACATGCTGGGTATGGCACAAATTCATGAGACCCACCGTCATTGAGCAATGTATGACCGGGTACCGGTGACAAATGATCAATCACAGACTCACCGTGTATGGTGATATCTGTTAAGGTCACATCTTCGATACCGGTATTTTTAATTTTCAACACCATAAGCTTACTGCTGGCAAATGTCATTGCTGTTACTGGTGGGAGGTTAGTAAAGGTTACGGTTTCATTATCACTGGCCTCTCGCTCTACTAGGTCATCATCGACACCGTAGACCGTAGCAAGGTTGATATGATTACCTCCAGCATCACCTTGTAGCTTCATGGTGATAACACAACTCGCTGAATCACCCGCTGATAGCCAGATACCGTTACCCAGATTGGTACCATTAACATCACAATCTGCTGTGATATCTGTGGCTGTACCAATGGGGTTCATGTTGGCATCCAAAAGCACGTCATCTAATTTGTAGAATTTAACAGCATCAACTGTGGAGGTATTGGTAAACATAAATGTATAGTCAACATCTCTATAGACTGAGGGGTCATCACCGGTTTCACTGACACTCTTTGGAACTGCTGTTTTAACCAGTGAGATCGTTGATGCCACATCAACGACAGCGACCATTTCCGTACTGTCACCAAGTGCTGTGTCACCTTCATCATCTTTGGCTATTGCATCCACTTTATTCATGTGTTTAAAGCCTGCATTGCCGGTAATAGCCTTAGTGAATTTACAAGTGTAAGTTCCGTTCTCAGCGATACTAGTAGACAGCGCGCCACAATCACCCGCTAGAAGATCACCGTATACGCTGTCAGATAGTGTCGTTAGCGTAAGTGGCGAGTCCCAGAATTCGGCATCATTTTTAACCTCAATGGTAAACTCCACATTGCCACCTGGTTCTAATACTTCATTTGGATTAGCCGTTTTAGTCACGGTAATTGCTGGTGGCAGGTTAGTGATCTGTACAGTGATCTCATTACTACAATGATCACCCTCAATACTGCCAGGAATATCGATACAACTATCACCGTCAACAACGGCTGTACCGTTCTTATCTTCTAACGAGAGCATGACTAAGTCATCGTAGAACTGCGGACTTTGGTCATTGGGTAAGTCTCTGTCGACAATGTGTACCGTGAAGGCACAACTGTAGGTGGCACTAGGCAGAATTTCACCGCCGTTAGCAGGCATAGAGCAGTTCGTCGAGGTCAGGTACTGTCCTTCAACATTTGTATTGACTGCAACTGGAGTAGCCCAAAGGTTAATTGAAGCATCGAACGTTCCCTCACCACCAATATCTATTTCATCAGTTAGTGATGTGATAAACAGTGATGTCTGAGCATTAGGGTTAGTAAAGCTTACTGTATAGTTAAAGGCTCCACCTGGTTCACTGCGGGTTGATGATTGGCTGGTTAGGGTTTTAATCACGGTTGGTGGGTTAGGTTTGATAAATACATCGATATCGAAGGTGTCACAACGACATTTAGATGGTGAACCTGCGGGAGTGGGAGCCCCGGCAGAACAATTGCCATATTCTTGTTGGTTCCAAGAAGCACAGTAATTAAAATCGGCCTTGTCTGAGTTATCATCATCACGACACAGCATGGTGATCGTTTCTCCGACATATTCGTGTACTTGACTGTTGCCTGCTTTTTTACTTATATCGGCACAGGCATCACCATCTAAATCGATACCAGGTAATTCAGTTGCACTACCACTTAACACCGAACAGGTATTAGTTTCGCTCTCGTCTTTAGCACTCCATTTGCCTTCTGGTAACCAGATCCCATAACCATAACGGCTGGTGGCCGTGGTTACTATGGTGAAGTCGGCTTTAAAATCAAATTCTTCTCCATCGGTACACTCGACCGGCGTTGTTCCGTCAGGGTTAGTCACATTTTTGACTTCACTGACTCGAATATCATTGGCGGTACAGGTTAAATGGCTACCAGAGTATTGGGCTAAGCAGACATTATTTTTCAGTTGCGGCAAGAATCCCGCATCTGCGGTTGACAGACTCGTGACGCCATAAAGGGTCGTTGCGCTTACCAGCGCAATACCGAGCGCTTTGATAAGTCGTTTGCATTTAAATCGTTTCATAATATTTACCATCTTAATTAGTTAATATGGATAAAACGTACTTGTTACTTTTTGCTAGCCAACTTTTGATAAAGTGCTAGCGTGAAATGTTTAGATATTCGGCGTAATTTAGCGTTGCGCCGTTGTCGACATAGTGCCGATAAAGCTGAACACCGGAGTGAAATAGCTCTATGTCACCGGGCTTCAGTGAGTGAGATTTAGTGAGTGGGTATTCAAACTTGTGACTAAAGAATAAGCAAGCACTGCGCCATAGATGTAAGGTTCTGAATACAAAGTTAAAAGTGATACTTAGCGCAGCTTTAAAATGTATTGATGTTTCAAGGATGAAACAGGGGGCGATTAGAGTTAATTTTTAACTGTTTGTTTGTGCTCGATTTACACTCTAATGTTGTTCAAGCAGATAGTGTAACGCTTGTTACACTTGGTGTTGCAGCGCATGTCTTTGTAGTATTGGATGTGTCGACATTATGCTGCAATAGTGGGAGTCACAAATGGTGTTTGCACCGCTAGAGTTCGATTTTGCATTTCTTAATCAAACGATAAAAGGTGGTTCTGGATATTTTAAGTTCTCGGGCAGCTGCCGATATATTGTGGTTATTACGTTTAATGGCATCGAGCAGTAGTTCTGTGTCGATTTCAACCCTGTGCTGGGCTAAGTCAACAACATCGTTGTCAGCAGGCTGAATCTTGGTGATTTTTATCCCTAAGTCTGCTTCACTTAACGGGTCACCATTTGCCATTATAATGGCTCTATGTATGCGGTTTTTAAGCTCTCTGACATTACCAGGCCACTCATAGGCAAGCATGGTTTCTGCTGCTTGAGGCGAAAGCGTGTATTGCTGTGCTTTAGAGCTGAAGATTTTTAAATATTCATTGGCGAGCAGTGTTATGTCCGCTTTATGCTCTCTAAGACTCGGTGCGTGAATGTGTAGAATATTAATCCGATAGTATAGATCTTCACGAAATCGCCCCTCTTCAACAGCGGTTTCAAGGTTAATGTGAGAAGCGAAAATAATTCTACAATCAATAGTAATGGCTTTATTGCCGCCTAGGCGCTCTATGATGTGTTCTTCTAGAAAATGTAATAGATTAACTTGAGACTCTAATGATAGATCACCAATTTCATCTAAAAATAGCGTTCCCTTATTAGCCCTTTCTATATGACCAATATATTGCCTATCAGCGCCGGTGAAAGCGCCTTTTTCATGGCCAAATAGTTCGGATTGAATAAGGTTTTGGGGAAGGGCGCCGCAGTTGATCGTGATTAATGGGCCTAAACGCCGTTTGGATTGCTCGTGGATCAAGCGGGCGCAAAGGCCTTTACCTGTACCTGTTTCGCCGCTAATGAGAACTGATTCATCAGAGCCTGCCACTTTGGATAGGTTACATCTTAGCTGCTTGATAAGCTTAGTCTCCCCGAGTAATTGGTGATTATTACAAGGAGAGGGGCTGGGAGAAGAATAAGGACAGTTGCTCTGCTGGGAAAGCGTTTCTTTTATGACGGCCATACCATATGCGTGGCCTAATGTGTGATTTAGACGATCCCAGTCAATGGGCTGGTGGTGATAATCAGCAAAGTAGCTAGATAAACATGAGGTTAGCTTTTTATCCTGAGTATGCGTTTTTGCAGTGATCGCTATCCAGATAAGGTTATTTTGATGAGCATTGAGGTGTTTTATGGTGCGTAATATCTGTAGCTTGTGACCGTTTGAGATTATTGCTATTGCAACTTTAATCTTGGTTGAATTTACGCATTGCAGCGCACTAGCAAGGCCATCGGCCTGAGTACAGTGCCAATTAAAGGGTTTGAGTTGTCTCTCTCCTTGAAAATCGTGGTCGGTAAAGTTTAATACCAATAGCTCCCTTATCGGTGACTCGCTATGTTTAAAATTGCTCATGGTATTGTCTAGAAGAGGGCTTGTGCTTATTACCAAGTAGAGAATAAGTTATGCACAAATTTTAGGCTGTATATGGGGGATCGCAAGTCTCACAATGTGGGAGCATCTGCGTAACACAGTCTTAAGTCATCTAATTGTTTGTAAAAGCGGTTATTATTATTTTTTATGTTGTCTTAATATTGAGACAGTGGGCCTCAGCCTCCAAGCAGTGTTAAGTAAGCAGCGGTAATATGGTGTTTTTTGATGATGAAAAAATGAGCTCCTCCCTGAGCTCTTATTAGTTGTAGCATTAGCATTGGTTATAACTATTAGGTTATAGGCATTAGTATGGACTTGGGAGCGCCGGACAATCTGCGGGGGCGCTCGGTACATACTTAACTCCGTTATCATCGGCAACCTTCATGTTGTTAAAGGTATCGAGCAAGGTCTTGTAGTGATTTTGCGCTGCGGCGTCGGTACCTTGCCATGCCGCAATAGCAGCTGAAACGATATCTGCGCTAGACATAGTGCCTCCGCCAGGCATCATTAACACCGCATCACCGCCAAGGCGGTACTCAATATTGAACAAAAATGCCAGTAATTGCTGGGCAAGTTGTTCCCTTGGATCGCCGCCACCATTGCCGTCAATGAGAAAATGTGACACTTCGGCTTTCACGGTACCCGCACCAGCTGAAATTCCATCTGTGATTGAGTCATTTTTGTATGCAGCATCGACAGGTGTACCATTGGTGAACATACCGTCAAATGGCTCATCGCCTTTACCGAAGTAGCTTGTTTCGCTGTCATAAGGGTCTAAACCATTGATATAACTTGTGACAAATGCTGCTTCCATTTCGCCCAGCCCGTTTTTGTTATGCCAATAGCCTTTAGTGCCGAAACTCGCCTCCTTGAAACAGATATTAGTAAATACCACGTCACCTAAAGGCGTGCTGCTATTGTCTAGGTAGGCATTACCCATGATAGGGGGTAATCGACCATCTGGGCCGCTAGCCTCGGAGCGCACATCAAACTCAAGAGTGACACTTGATGTTGCCATCCAGCCTTGAGCAGATGCCTCTTCAACTTGGTAGAAGTCTGATGGATAGGGAGTTAGCGGTGCATCACCATATCCATTGGGTAATAGAACGCTGAAGGTCATCATACCGTTGGCATCTGTTATGCGGTTTGCATAACCGTTTTCTAGGATCGGGTCGGCGGTGAGTCCAAAGCGTGCTACCACTTCGTCATACACGTCTTTATTAACCGTGCTACTGATAGTATCGGGTATAGGGCCACCGTTAGACTCAAGTAAGCTAGGTGCATACTTTAATCGAACTGGCCAGTTAGCTATCCCAACTTCGTTGGCATCATGGATCCCATTATTATTGGTATCGAATACTTTTTTAACCGCAATATTGGCAAAACCCACCTGACTTAATGTAAGAGTGATCTGTGGATCGCTAGCTACCATAGGCTCTACACCTAAGGCTGCAGGGATAAAATCAGAGAACTCATTACTGGTATGTGGCGCTAAGCCGTCATCAAACAAATCAGGACAAGGCATTTCCATGACGAAACGCTGGATAAAGTCATTAGCGTCATCGCCATCCCAAAGATTAGGATCCTCTGGGCCGGTATTGAGTGAGCTAAACGCTTGGTAGTCATGAACATAACCTGATGTGGTTAAATATTGACTATTGAGGTTCTTGTCTTGATGCTCTGTCCATCTGAAGTGGTCTAAAGACCATGTATCATTTAACTGGCCTAGTGCCTCTTTAAGCAAGATCGTGGTTGGGTCGCCACTTGACTCGTCATTGGTGTTATCGTCATTACGCACATTTAAGCCATCTTCGATACCATATTGCCATTGCCAGATAAACTTCTCGCCTAGGTCTAAACGACAGTTTAAGTTGGCATCGTGGTAGTTACGCAGTGCGATAATACCGTACTGAGGTTTTTTCTCTTTTACCTTAAAGTTGTCGGTTTTAGCATAGCGTGGAATAAAGCCGTGAAAGCCTTCATTTTGCTCGCTATATTTATCCGTAGGGGTCATCCAAGCTTTATAAACTCCACCTTTATTGGGAGTGTCGGCATAAGGGTAGAGCTGAATGACCATGGCATTGAGAGGGGTTCCACCGTGATCGATGTCAGGGTTAAATTCATGAACCGTAATCGTTTTTTTACCATTGGTTGGGAACTCTGTACAGGAAACCAACTTTCCCTTATCCAAGTAAGCACGGCTCTCTCCTAGGTATTGGGTAATGACGCCATTTTCGATTTTTACTTCTCGGCAGTCGACAGGATCGAGGGAGAGTAGTTGCTTACCGCTAGGATCGGTGACTTGGAAATAGTAGTTACCATCAGGAAGCGCCGCAGCGGATGCTGGCGCATTCATTCTAGGCCCACCATCAAGATAGACTTCGAGTTTACTTCCATATCTCACATTCTCATTGACTATGCCACCATCGGCTGTGGTGGTGAAAATCGCACCCGATAGCGCATTAGCTGCTATTGGCAGTCCTGCAAGGACAAGTGCTGCAAACATAGGTAAGAGTGAGAATCGAGGTTTACTGCGAATATTCATAATAGACACCTCATTCATCGCATTGTTTGTACAGATTTAATACATATATGGTGCCAATAATTTATTTGATATTATTCAAGTGGTTATGTTTTTCTTGGATGAGGGAGTGTAACAGGTAGAAGTTGATTTGATTTATCTTGAATTTTTTCAGTTACTTAAACTGTTTCATAAGTGGAACAGTTTAAGTAACTAGGAGGTGTTTGGATTTTGATGTTAGCAAAGTACAGGGTAAGTGATGTGGTATTATATTCATGATTGTAGGGTGAAACACCCTTAAATATTCATAAATAGGCATGTGCTCTTACTGTATGTTGTTATGGCGAGTTAACTTCTGTGTCAATAATAAAATATATCTAATTCATAGAGTTTAGCGTTATCGTCATAGGATTCGTATTTGGCCTGGATTGTGAATTGCTCTGTTTCAATATCAACTTGCTCAAAATTATCCGCAGCACCACTGAAATAGGCTAGCATTCCTTGCTTATCGATGGGGAGGTTCAACGCATTAATTGAGCTGGCGAAGACGTTTTCATTAACATCTGAAAATAGAGGTTCAGTCAGTTTTACTTTTTCAAGCCGCTGGTTATTGAAACTGAGTAAGATATGGTTGCCTACAAGCCACCAAGTATTATTATCAATAGCAATATTGATTTTAATCGTTAGAGGGATTTGGCTTGTTAACTCATCTAAAGTGAGATGCGAAGATGAGTTAGGAGCTAGACGCTTAAATAACCACTCTTTTTGTGGAGCAGTTAAAATTGCAGGCTTACCGATCTCAACAGTTTTGTTTAATTGGCTTAGCGTGAAATGCGTTAGCAAGTGTTTAGGCTCTGATGCCATCTCTGGATGAAATGTTTCAAACTCAAGCAGTAAGTCTTGTTGATTACCTTCAACAAGCAGTTGATTCGTCTTTACTTGAACTTGTTTTGATGCAAGTGCTAATTTTACTTGGTTAATATCGCTCTTTTGAGCAGAAACCCCCTCAACTTTCCACTGGGTATCATCAAAACCTTCTCTAAAACCGATAGTATTGAGTCCAGTGTTGTTTAATAACTCACTTTTAGTGCTGACGACTTCCAGTTTATCTTGGTTAAATAAGTACCAAAGCTTTCTGCCGTAACCTAGAACAAAGCGGTCATTTTCTAGCTGGATTTCAATACTCGCAGGCCCAAGAGTTTTAACGACATGGCTAATATGACTTCCAAGCTTTAGACCGTAAACACCTTCAGCAATAGAAACATTCGCAGGTGGAAGCTGAATTTGTCGAGCCAATTTGTAAGGCGACTTAGACGAAAGTTTTTCAATATCAAAAGTATACTCATATGAAAACTTGTGCACCTTATAGCCATTAGCGTTATACGGTGCAGCTAGTGAAGAAAGAGTTTTATTCTCGGCACACATTTTAAAAACTTGGGCTTGGATATGAGTGTTGAGCATTTTACGGATGTATTCATCTGATGCCGGTTTAAATCTGCTGCTATAGTTTGTTACACGATGATTAACATGAGTAATATTCACGGCATCAGCTCCTATTTCTCGAGCCTGTTGACGAATCTGCATTAATGCGAGGGATAACGATTTTTCCTGTAGATTGTTTCCCTGCTCTAAAATTTCAAGATCTTCTGTTTTTATAGCGATCACACCTAAATCTTTTTCTATACAGCTGGGCTTATAGTCAACTATAAGCGGGTTAGGTATTGCGTAGCCATGTGAGAGGGGCAGGAGTAAGCCACCAAGAAGAATATAATTGAACCTTGTCATTAATTGCATTTCCTTATGCTGAATCGTGTTCGTTTTAAAAAGTTTTACTTTATATCAGCTATTTAGTCGTTATATGTTTTTTTGTGAACACCTTAGCTTCAATTATTATTTATACCGAGAGAGTAATAGCGTCCAGTCATATCAGTTAAGGTCTTAGTTTATGTCGATGAAGTCAAATGAGAATTTTGATAGTCTGTATTTATGGTATCGATCTAAATAAAAAAGGCTGAATGAACAGCCTTTCTAGTTTTTTTAAGTGTTAGCTATTATCTCAGCATTATACCGATCAGCTCATCCAAGGTAATACTCGTCTTGAAAACCTATCAGCTTGCCCAAGGCGAATAGCGCTGTTGTGACGCATTCTATAAAGCGCTTGGTAGCATAAAGGCACAAGGTAAAGACTGGTCACGGTTGAGAAGGTGAGGCCGCCAATAATCGCAATCGCCATTGGCGAGTACGACGGGCCGCCGCCACCGAGCTGCGTATCACCCATGGCAAGTGGCACTAAGCCTAATACTGTGGTGCCAACGGTCATTAATACCGGGCGCAGCCTTGTGTAGCATACGGCGCTAATGGTGTCGGATAGTTCGTTAAGTTCTGGTGAAAGTTGATTGATTTGATCCACCAATACAATGCCGTTATTGACCACAATACCCATCAAGATCAAAATCCCAATCATCGCCATAATTGACATAGGCGTACCCGTAAATAGTAGTGCCCAAAATACGCCGGTAATGGAGAATAGGATTGAGGTGATAATTGCAGTTGGCAATAATAACGACTCAAACAGCGCGGCCATGACTATGTAGATCATCGCAATCGCCAAGATCATATTGGTTGCCATTACCGCTTCATCTTCATCTTGTTTTTGAAAGCCACCTCTTAATGAATAGCCGTAACCTGCAGGGAAGTTAACGTTGTCCATCACTTGAGTGATTTTGTTCTGCGCTTCCTCAGTCGTCAGTTCATCTAGATTTGCACCAATCGACAGTGCGGTCTGTCTATCGTAATGCCGAATGGTATCGAATCTTGGTAAAACCTCAACCTTGGCCAAGCTGTCTAAGGTGTAGACACGGTTATCGATGCGGATCACTGGCAGTTGTTTTAACTTCTCAAGCGATAATCGCCATTGCTGCTCAAACGACATTTCGATACGCAGTTCTCCATTGGGATCATGGCGAAATGATCGTAGAGGTGTACCTCGAAGCGCCATCGAGATGCTCGAGGCAATTTCATTGAGCTTAAGATCGAGTCTCGCGGCCATTTGGCGGTCGATGCGGATCACCACTTCTTGTTGGGCACCGTTTAATTCAGAACGCACATCAGTGAGTCCATCAATATTGCTAAGCAGAGGAATGACTTGCTGGCTAAGGCGAATTAACTCAGAAGTTGAACGACCAGTGAGAGAGACGCGCACACCGTTGTTTTCCCCACCCCAGCCAAATTGTGGCTTAGCGATGGCAAACTTAGGAAAACCTTCACGAATGGTTTTCTTGAGTGCTTTCATATCGACTTCGGTATCTTCTTTTAAAATCAATGTCGATTGACCTCTGTCGGCAGAAAAGTAGCTGTATACCGAATCAATTTGGAACTTGTCTTTATTGGCATATAGGTAGCTTTCCATCTTAGTTATCATGGCTTCGGTGACATCTAAACTATGGCGGCCTTCCACTTGATAGTTAATGTATAAACGATTATTGCCTTCACCATCTGATTGATCCTGGCTGACCATACTCAGGGGCAGTGCAGTTGACGCTAAGATCACGAAAGCTAACACACCCGATAGGCGTGGGTGAGCTAAGATCCAGTTGAGGCTACGACGATAGTTTGTTTGCAACCGACTCTGCTTAGTCGTCTTTTTGGCTTTAAAAGTCATTTTACTGAGCATTAATGGCAGCAGAGTTTTAGCGACTAACAAAGATGCAGCCAGTGAAATACAGATAGCGATAGCCACATGTTCTAAAAAGATGGTGAGCTCGACTTTGACGCCGAAAATATTGGGTAAAAATACGATTGCCGTGGTCATGGTGCCCGCTAGTACAGCAAGCGAGACTTTGTCGACGCCCAGAAGAATCGCGCTCGTCGTCATCGGTGCATTGACCGCTTTTTGCTCATCAGCGCTAGCACTCGGTTTAGCATTGCCATCAGTATCGAGTGCCTGCTTTTCTTGCAGTACGCTTTCGGTCACGACCACGGCGTTATCAATCAACATACCTACCGCAAGTAATAAGCCCATCATAGACAAGATATTGAGGCTGTAGCCAAGTAAATACATGGCAGCGAGGGTCATGCAGATAGCAATCGGCACAGAAGAGACAATCACTAAGGTCATTTTTAGATCGCGAAGAAACAGGTACAGAACGACAAATGACAGTAGGGCGCCAATTAACCCCGCAGCAAGTAAATCGCGCAGCGATGAGGTAACCCCATAGGCCTGATCTTCCATGACAAACAGTTTAATGCCCTCAAACTGTGAGTCCTGTTTAGCCTCATCAATGACCTTCATGACGCGTTCTGATACCTCGACTAGATTCGCACCAGACTCTTTAAAGACATCTAAACCCACGGCGTAGTTCTGATCTAAATGACGGCCATCTAATCGCTCCGGCAGTGAAAAACTGACCGTTGCAATATCCCCTAAGGTGATCCCCGGCGCGAGCACTAAGGCGGTAATATCATCTAAGTTTCTAAACTCGCCCTTTGGCGAGACTTGATAAACACGAGAGTCAGTTTTTAGCACCCCCGCGTTAATGACAAAGTTTTCTTGCTGTAAACGGCGGTTAAGTGCTTGGACTGAAATATTGCTCGATGCCAGCTTATCGGCATTAATGCGAATTTCAATCTGCTTCTGTTCAACCCCATAAAGTGTAACCTGTGATACGCCTTCAACGCGCTCAAGCGGTCTTTTAAGCTGCTTGTCGAGCAGGTCAAACGCGCTAGATAGTTCGCGGTCGCTCGATATTCGCAAGTTGAGTACTGGCATATCGGCGGTACTAAATTGCCTGATAAACACTCGCTCAACATCTTTAGGCAGTAAATGGCGCACCGCATCGATTTTTTCGCGGGCTTCTAAGCTTTTGGTGGCAACGTTTTCTTCCCATTTCATTCTTAGCTCAATTTCAGCACCATTTTGTGAAGAACTCGAACGTAGCTCCTCAATACCGCCCATTGTGGCTAATGACTCCTCCAGTATATTAGTGATATCACGTTCCACTTCCGCAGGTGTTGAGCCTTTATAAGGCACCTCAACAATAACTTGAGGGATGTCGATGCCTGGGAACATCTCAAGTGGTAGTAATCGACTTGAAGCAAGGCCAAAGAGTAGGATTGCCACAAAAAACATTGTGGTGGTCACGGGCCTTGCAATGGCTAAGCGGGTGATATTCATGCTTTGCCTCCTTCAAGCGTTTGCTTGTTGACTACAACTGTCTCACTGTTATTTTTATCAAATTCCTTTCGGTCATACTCTTTTCTGTCAAAGACGGCATAAAGTACAGGCAGCACAACCAAAGTCAGTAAGGTCGACAAAGATAGACCGAAAATGACAGTAATCGCCATTGGCGCCCTCACTTCACTGCCATCACCTAGGCCAAACGCCATAGGAGATAGGCCCAGAGCGGTGGTCATTGTGGTCATGATAATTGGACGTAAACGGGATTTGGCTGCGTTTGAGATTGCAGTCAGCTTATCTTCGCCACTTTGACGTAGTTGGTTAATTCTATCGACCAGTACAATGGCGTTATTAACCACAATCCCCGCGAGCATAATAAGGCCGATAAACACCACCACACTGAGATGGGTTTGGGTGATATACAGACCTAAAATACTGCCACCTACCGCCATTGGTACCGCGATAAGGATGAGTAGGGGGTGCAGCAGTGATTCAAATTGACTCGCCATCACCAAGTAAACTAAAAACACCGCTAATACTAAGGCAATTTGTAGAGACTTGAATGAATGCTCCATCTCCTCGTTCTGACCACCAAAGCGGGCTTGAACTGAAGTTGGCAGCGTTTGCGCGGCTAAAATATCGCGAGCGGTTAGCACGGCATCATTTAAGTCCCCGTATGCCAAGTTTGCAGACACAATGGCAACTCGTTGCTGGCTAATGCGGTTAATCGCAGAGGGACCAAGTTTTAGGCTGACATCAGCTACTGCGCTGAGCGATATAGGATGACTACTGTTTGGATTAATAATCATCGAATCGATATCGCTTATCTGATTGCGTTCTTCGAGTTCGCTACGGACCAATATGTCAATTTTACGATCTCTCACTGTGTACTGACTGGCAATCGTACCGCCAATGCGCTGGGCAATGCGGTTAGCGACGGTAGGAGCATCCATACCCAGTGCGGCTAATCGTTCATGGTCAAAGCGAATGCTAAGTTCTGGTTGGCCATCACGTAAACTGGTATTGATATCGGCAAAACGGTCAGATCCCGCTAAGGCATCGACTAAATTGTCGGCAGTTTGCTTAAGTTGGCCTAAATCGTAACCAATCAGCTCAATCTCCAGTGGGGTTTTGAAGCTAAATAGCTCAGGGTGTTGCACCTTGGCTTCAAGCTCAGGAATGCGCATTGCTGTTGCACGTAGCTTATTCGCAACAGCATCAAAGGCATTATGATCGCTAAGCACAACTTGTAAACGCCCCCAGTTTTCACCCCCGCGTGAGGTGTCTGATGTCATTAAGCCACCACTACCTGCCTGACTATAGGCATGCTTTACATCGCTGCGATCTTTTATCGACAGCGCAAGGGTTCGCAGTACGCGATCTGTTTGAGCCACTTCAGTTCCAGGTGGCAGTAACACCTCCACATAAAACTCGCCTTGATTCATCGGTGGAATTAGCTCCATGCCAAGGCGCGGTATTAACAGCGTCGCTCCCGCAGTGACAGCAATCGCAATAGATAGCGTTAAGACGCGAAACTTAAGTGCGGCGGCTAATAGCTTATGATAGAAGCGCTCTAATTTGTGGTAGCCCCAGTTAAACGCGCCGCTAATGGGGCGCATTATCAACCCAGTTAACCAAGATAGACTACGTCCCACAATAAGCACTAAGGTTAAGAGTGCGCTTGGCAGATAGTTAAATATCAATACAAAAGGAAACGAAAAGACTGTTGCACTGTAATGTTTCAATTTGGCGATTTTAGTCTGAGGCTTTGGCTTAATGGTTTGTTCCAATAAAGGCGGCAAGGCTTTAAAGCCTTCGCGAGAGGCCAGCATCGGAATTGTCGTGAGCGCGACAAGCAATGAGGCGAGTAGGGCGAAGGTGACAGTTAACGCTTGGTCGGAAAACAGCGCTCCTGCTACACCATCGACAAACACTAATGGTACAAATACCGCAAGGGTGGTGAGGGTTGAAGCAAAAATAGCGCCGGCGACCTCTTTGGTCCCCGTAACCGCAGCTTCGAGTCGGTTCATACCGAGCGACTTACAGCGGTCGATGTTTTCTAGCACCACAATGGCGTTATCAACGAGCAGTCCTACAGCTAAGGCAATTCCCCCTAGTGACATGATGTTAAGGCTGATATTGGCAAAGTACATCATATTGAAGGTTGCGATAACCGAAAACGGAATAGAAATTGAGATAATCAGGGTCGGAATAATATCTCTTAGAAACAGGTAGATGACTAGCATCGATAGCAAGCTACCTATCAAGGCTGCAGTGGTGACCTCATTAACAGCACTTTCAATAAATTCAGATTGATCGTAAATAACCTTTAATTCAGCCTTGGCATTACGCTCATTAAGTTTATTCAGTTCAGCGGTGACTTTACGAGCCACGGCAACAGTATTGGCATCACCTTCTTTATAAATGGCCAGTTCAATCGACTCTTTATCGCCTATGCGAGTAATGTCATTGCGCTCTTTAAAAGCATCGACGATTTGGGCGACTTCAAAGAGGCGAACCAGTGTTTGCTCATCACGGTAGATCACTATCTGGCCGAGCTCATCAAGCGAGTTAAACTGATTAAGAGTACGAACTAAGTATTCTTTGTCACCTTGGATTACTTTACCTGCCGAAAGGTTAATATTCTCTTCGGCAATACGACTGCGGATAAGATCTGCGCTTAAATTAAGCTGAGTGAGTTTTTGCTGGTTTAACTGAATATGAACTTCTTGCTGTAATCCACCTGAAAGCCTGACCGCTGCAACGCCAGATAAAGACTCAAGTTGGCGCTTTAACTCCTCTTCTGCATAAGTGCGCATCTGTTTTAATTCAGTTTCGCTCATCCCATCTGTTGTGCTTTGTCCGCTTTCACTGACATCTGCAACGGATAGGGCTAAACGTACTATGGGGTCTAAATTAGGGTTGAAACGCAGTAATAATGGCTTTTTCACATCCAGAGGCAACTCAATGGTGTCGAGCTTTTCTCGTACATCTAAGCTTGCCATATCCATATCTGTGCCCCATTCAAACTCAAGCACAACATCAGACATGCCTGAGCGAGAAATTGAGCTGATTTTTCTAAGCCCCTTTACAATACCTGCAGACTCTTCAATGGGCTTAGACACAAGTTGCTCGACTTCAACGGGCGCCGCACCCACATATAGCGTACGAATAGTGATGGTCGGATAGCTCAAGTCAGGTAAAAGCTTTACCGCAAGGCGAGAGAATCCCACCATGCCGAAAAGAATGACCGCAAACATAAACATCCATACTGTTACCGGTCGATTAACCGCAGTTTTTATAATAGACATAACGTGCTCCGTTGTTACTTATCTATTTAGCTGACGCTAGATCTAATGAATGAGTTAACTCAACTGTCGCTTGAGGCTGAAATTTTTTGATAATAGACACCGCAGTCTCCCTATTTATTTGGCAGACGCTAGGTCTAATGAATTGATGACTTCGACTAATGATTGATCTTTGAGATTCTGTTGACCGCGGATCACAATCTGTTCTCCAGGCTCAATACCGGCGACGATTTCAACGGTATCGGCTTCGCGATAGCCAAGAGAGACACTGCGGCGATCGGCATTTTCACCATCGATAACATAGAGGGCAAATTCGTTGTCTTGGTTTATCACTGCGTTGTAAGGCACTGTGATGACATTACTATGAGTGTCGTACTTAAGCTCAACACGTGTGAACATACCGGCTTTAAGTGTGGCATTTTGATTTGGCACTGACAGCGTGACTTTAAAGGTGCCGCTTTGTGGATCAACGATGGGGCTGATCCGCAATACTGTCGCGTGAGTGGTTTGTTGGAGATGTTTATTAGCGTAAATCTCGGCTTGTTGGCCTAAACGAAGGTGCTGAAGTTGTTGCTCTGGCAGATGTACTATGCCGTAAAGTTCGTCTTGATTAACCACGTAAAATAGTTCATCAAACTCTTTCGCCATATTGCCAGATTTGACAAAGCGGGTGGCAACGATGCCATCGATAGGCGAGCGGATCAGACTTTCTTGGACATAAAGCGCGGCTAAATCTCGCTTTGCCATGGCGGCCTGTAGGTTGTATTCAAGTTTTGCCATAGAGTCGGCACTGAAAAACTCTTTATTGGTTATCTTTTTAAGGCGATTTAATTCTTGCTCAATGATCTCTACTTCTGCTTGAGAGCGGTCTAAATCAAACTTCTGTCTCTTAGAGTCGATAACAGCTAACAGTTGGCCCTTTTTAACTCTATCGCCTTCTTCAACCTTAATCTCTTGGATTAGACCAGCCACTCGAGTGACAACGTTAGCTTCTTGAGGTGCTTCTAATGTGGCAGTCGTGCTGTAAAAAGAAGAAACATCTCCTTGGATGACGGTTGCAGTCTCAACAGGAACAGCATACTTCTCTTCTTCCTTAGCTTGCTCTTCTGCGCCACATGCACTTAATAGTGTTGCGATTAGTAGAGTTAAAATGATTCTATTTTTATTTAACGTTTCCATGTAAGTAGGCCCTAATTCGATTTTCCGATAGCCTGATAAAGCAGGATGTGTGCCAAAGTTAAAAGTTCTTTTTATTCAACGGCTTATATTCATGCTGTGTTCGTTTTTTGTGTTTTGATTACAAAATGTAGCGAAAAGTTACATATGTTGGTTTTTTTAACAAAAATATACTCTGCTGACGATTTACTGTCTATTTACTGCCTTTAGCTAACTTTATAACAGTGCTTTATAACGATTTCTCACAGATATGAGTTGTGACTAATTGAAAGGTTTAGGCTAGATGAGCCATCAATATCGCGTATTTAGCTAACGGATATGACAGTTTTTACTATGTAGAAACGCCTTTTTTGCTGTCATTAGCATTTTTCATGATGAATTTTATTTGGCGTATTTACTCGTCGGATATAGTCGTCGCAATGAGTTATAAACATGACGAATTGATACAATTTATTGAGGAGATATCGCTATTGAGTGGCTAACGGCTTGCTGGGTTACTCACTAATGTTACTGTTTGAGCTCCGCTAGTTTGAGAGCCGCTTGCTTGAAAGTCGCTTGTTTTTTAAATATGACTGGATGCTACTTGTTTGAACATACTACTGCTTGAGTACTGCTAATTTGAGTACGGACTGCTGAAATATCGAGCAAGAGTAATGGGGAGTAGCGAATTAGGCGCAATAAAAAGGTCGTCGTATCTCAATTTAAGTGACGAGCTTAAATGTGATGATGACTGATATTTATCCGCGTTTATCTAAATCGATAAAGTCACGCTTAGCATCACCCGTATAAAGCTGGCGAGGACGACTGATCTTATGACCTGGCTGATCTAGCATCTCTTTCCAATGTGCAATCCAACCGACTGTGCGGGCTAACGCGAACCATATTGGGTGAACATGCCGGAATACTCTATAGGATAGAACCAGATAATAAAAAAGGCACTCAATGAGTGCCTTTTAGGTCGTCGTATCTCAATTTAAGTGACGAGCTTAAATGTGATGATGACTGATATTTAT
>NZ_JBRILW010000032.1:0-51021 GCF_052977125.1 Shewanella sp. 30m-14
AGAACCTAGAACCTAGAACCTAGAACCTAGAACCTAGAACCTAGAACCTAGAACCTAGAACCTAGAACCTAGAACCTGTTAGTGCTTAAGCCTAGAACCTAATTATAGTGAACTGGCTTTTCGCCTATCACTACAGGGACCTCGTAGGATTTCCCCTCTCGAATAACGGTCATCATCACTTGTTTACCCGGTGTGGTTTCAGCAATTCTATCCATCAGCATCTCTACGCCGGGAATAGACTCGCCTTCATATTTGGTTATCACATCGCGAGGCTGTAATTTAGCTTTTGCAGCAGGACCATTAGGGTCAATTTCGGTAATCACGACACCCGTTAGATCGGGGATATTTAATATTTGCGCCATAACCGGACCGACGGCTTCACCACTAATGCCAAGTGCGCCACGTATAACGCGGCCATTTTTAATCAGCTTACCCATAATGCTGTGGGCTAGTTTAATTGGGATGGCAAAGTTAATACCGTGTCCACCACCTTCGCCACCAATCTGGAAGGCTGCGGTGTTAATACCAATAAGTTGGCCAGCGGTATCAATGAGTGCACCACCTGAGTTGCCGGCATTAATGGCTGCATCGGTTTGCAAGAAGTCTAAATATCCAGAGCTCAAACCGTTACGACCCGTTGCGCTGATGATCCCTTGGGTAATGGTTTGTCCTAGGTTGTATGGGTTACCAATAGCCAGTACGACATCACCAACACGAGCCGGGATATCTAGGCTCACAGGTACAACAGGAAGGTTATCACCTTCAACTTTAAGTACCGCTAAATCGGTTTCAGGATCGGAACCAACCACTTCAGAGGTGAATTTTCTGCCATCTTGCAAAGCCACAACGATTTCATCGGCTCTTTTGATGACGTGGTAGTTCGTTAATATGTAGCCTTCAGAGCTCATGATCACGCCAGAACCTAATCCTTGAAGGGATCCAGGATTTAACGGCTTAGATTGATCGATGCTCAGACTATAAATATTGACGACAGCAGGTGCTGCTCTGCGCACCGCCTTAGAGAAAGACAGTTCGTTGCTACTTGTGGAGACTCGGCTGGTAATGCCGTTGGTTAAGCTCTGGCCGGTAATCAGTGGTAAAACAAAAATAATAACTGCAGCCATGATAAGGCCAAAAATAATGGCTTTACCGACATATATAAGAGCGTCTTTGATGATCATGTCTGAGAGTAAATGCTGAAAAGATGAATTATATTAACATGTTTGTACTAGCTTGTACTTAGTACCCAATGATAATGCGTTTTAAATGCTAAAAAGATAGCCGAGCATTACGCTCGGCTGTTTGTTACAGACATAGTGATGACTATCTAAGGATCAAATAAAGACTTGTGTTATCGCGCTTAATTTTTAACGCGACAGACCCTTTTTGATCTTCGAGTGCCGATTTAAGCCCCTTTAGATTTTTCACTTTAGTACGGTTGACGCCAACAATCACATCGCCCTTTATTAAGCCACTTGCAGCTGCGGGTGAGCCCTGAGCGACATCGGTAATTTCAACACCAGAGGAGTTGCTTGTTTCAAGTTTAGCCCCTTGTAGCATTGGGTGTACGGCTCCAGCTGCTGCCTCAGCAGATTGAGTTGATTCACCAAGAATCGCAGTAACGGTTTCTTCGTCTCCGTCACGAATAAGGCCAAACTCAACTTTTGAACCCGCGCCCATAGTCGCCACTTTCGCTCGTAACTCCTGGAAGCTTTTAATGCTGCGCCCGTTAACGCTAACGATAATGTCGCCGACTTTTATACCGGCTTTATCGGCAGCACTGTCAGGCATAACTTCATTAATAAAGCCGCCATGCTGAGTTTCAATACCAAAACCTTTCGCTA
Organism: Shewanella sp. 30m-14; assembly: GCF_052977125.1. Lineage (NCBI taxonomy): Bacteria > Pseudomonadati > Pseudomonadota > Gammaproteobacteria > Alteromonadales > Shewanellaceae > Shewanella > Shewanella sp. 30m-14. Next base: position 1,845 of record NZ_JBRILW010000032.1, read on the forward strand.
GCTCACTGGTTAAATCTTGGCCCATAACACCGAGAACGCCGCGGCGTACTTCACCGTGTTCAATAATTTGTTCGACTAAGTTGTTCACCATGTTGGCGGGAATGGCAAAGCCTATTCCCACGTTGCCGCCGCCGGGAGCGACGATAGCGGTATTAATACCGATAAGATCACCGTTAAGGTTAACTAAGGCGCCACCTGAGTTACCACTATTGATTGCAGCATCGGTTTGAATAAAGTTTTCTAGCATTTCGATACCGAGGCCGCTTCGACCCATGGCACTGACAATGCCTGAGGTGACGGTTTGCCCAAGGCCAAATGGATTACCAATGGCTACGGCAAAATCGCCAACCTGCAGCTCGTCTGAATCAGCACGCTTTAACGCTGTAAGGTTTTTAGCTTTGATCTGCAGCAGGGCAATGTCAGATTCGGCATCGGCGCCAATCAGTTTTGCTTCTATTTCACGGCCATCGTGCAGGCCTATAAGGATCTCATCTGCACCTTCAATTACATGGTTGTTGGTAACGATATAGCCTTCGTCTGCGTCAATGATTACCCCTGATCCCAAGCCTTTAAATGGGCGCTCCTGCACTTGCTCGCGTGGCGCATTAGGGCCAAAGAAATAGCGAAAAGCATCAGGTACTTTTTGCTTAGAAACATGGGTGCCGGACACTGCCACAGCAACAACTGCAGGTGTTGTTTTTTGTAGCATTGGGGCTAAGCTAGGCAACTCTTGCCCATTAACGGCCAAGGGAATAGCGGCTTGGGAAACCACTGGGGCCAATGTCAGTGCTGCGCCTAATATCGCTGCTGAAAGTAAGGATAATTTTGTCTTCATTTAAATATTACTCCAATTTTTCAAAACTAAATTGAATGGCTCTTCAATATAAGTGCTGCGCTAGACACTGATACGTAAAGAGCTTTTCATTCATATTGTTTCGGACTCAAGTGAGTATCAAAAAGTTCATCAATTATTAATAAAGGTTAATTTATCCCCACAATCTCAGGCAAGGGTAGGCTGTGGTTCTTCAAGCAGCTCTGCTTGATTATCGATATCTTTTCCTTTGTCAGCAGACAGTAGCTTTAATTCTGGTAGTTGTTTGTCTGTGGCCGGAGAGGTAAACAGCTTAGCTGATGCATTCCACTGCTGGTTAACTCGGTTTAGTTGTGCGCTCAGCTCTGCAAGCTGTTTATAGTGGTCATCGAAATGATCTGATACTTCTTGTTTATATTGGCTTAGTTCAAGCTGTGTTTGCTCTAACTGTTCATTATTGTTTTTATGTCGATTATTTTTGGCTAATAAAGTATGGCCTAGATAGCCGAATACGCCACCAATCACAAACGCGGCAAGGGTTAATGCCCACTCCATATAGACTCCTAAATATACTGATATGATGTTGATGCTGCCAAATATACATCGCAGCTTTCTAGCGTGGTACTGTTTACTGAAGAATCCACTAAAAATAAATCGTCATACGGATCAATGTTTAGCAGAGTAGAGCTGATTTGTATCAATCTCCTATAAATATTGGGCGATTTACGTGTATAGGGCAGATATGCATTGCGGCTTTGTTGCGTGCTAGTATATTACGCATAAAAAGACGTCAAACGGCTCACATTGAGTTGATTTGTGTGTAACCCCTACAATATAGAGAATGATTTACGTGTCGCAATTAACCCCCTGGCAGCATTATCAACAAGACTTAACCCGAGATGACTTTTCACATGACGCTGCACAAGAACAAGCCGTAAAACAGTTACAACGGGTCTATGATGATCTGCTTGCTTTAAATTCTCACCCACTAAAGAGTGGCGGTCTGTTTTCATTTTTTAGTAAAAAACACAAGCCTGCAGTTCAAGGCTTATATTTGTGGGGCGGAGTAGGGCGCGGAAAAACCTATCTTATGGATACGTTTTTTGATGCTTTGCCGGGCGATAAAAAGTTACGGGCACACTTTCATCGCTTTATGCACCAATTACATATTGATCTTGCCGAGCTACAGGGTCAAAGAGACCCGCTGATTATCATCGCTAAAAAGATGGCGGCACAATACCAAGTGATTTGCTTCGATGAGTTTTTTGTCTCAGACATCACAGATGCCATGTTGCTCGGCACCTTATGTGAATCACTATTTGCAGAAGGGGTAGCATTGGTTGCGACCTCTAACATTATACCTGATGAGCTGTATCGTAATGGATTGCAGCGCGCGCGTTTCCTACCCGCTATTGCGGCTATTAATAAGCACTGCGATATATTAAATGTCGATTCTGGTGTTGATTACCGTTTAAGAACGTTAGAGCAAGCTGAAATATTCCATTCACCGCTTGATGCGAAAGCTGAGCAGAATTTGCATGAGTACTTTGAAAAGTTAGCGCCAGAGTCAGAGGTCTCGACCCAAGGATTAGAAATTGACGGCAGAGTGATCGATATACGTCAGCAAGCTCAGGGTGTCTTGCTTATCGACTTTAGAGCGTTATGTGATGGCCCAAGAAGTCAACGCGACTATATGGAAGTCGCCAGACTTTACCACACGGTATTACTCAGTAATGTTGAGCAGATGGGTGAGCATTTGACTGGAGATGATATTGCTCGTCGCTTCTTAGCCATGGTGGATGAGTTTTATGAGCGTAATGTTAAGTTGATCATCTCATCGGCGGTATCACTGGAAGACATTTATACAGAAGGTTTACTTAGCTTTGAATTTAGGCGTTGTCGGTCAAGGCTAACAGAGATGCAATCCCATGATTATCTTGCTTTAGAGCATATCCCCTAAAGGTAAATCAGCTAAATAGCGTAAACTCTTTAAAAATAACCGAGTAGAGACAGACAATGTGGCACGTTTTTGGACCGAGTGCCCTTGATATGCGGATAGCGGCAAACAGTAGGTTAACGTTTTTTGAAATAGAGCAAGCGTTGGCCAACAATGATTTAAAACTGATAAGAATTAAACTAAAAAAACAGGTGATTTTTAACTCAGCTTTGTCTATAATCCGCAACCTGCCCTCGTTATCCACCATTTAGGTGGAAGTTGTAAAGCCTAATTCTTTGCTCGAAGGGGCGGGGAATGGCATTTTTTGTGTTTTTGCCAATAATGGCATAAGCATGTGAGACAGAATTTTAACATTGGGTTTTTGTAAATGAAGACTACTTTTACTGCTACACCAGAAACAGTCACTCGTGATTGGTTCGTCGTTGACGCCGAAGGTAAAACTTTGGGTCGTATCTCTACTGAAATCGCTTCTCGCCTACGTGGTAAGCACAAGCCAGAGTATACGCCTCATGTAGATACTGGTGACTACATCATCGTTATTAACGCTGATAAAGTTGCTGTGACTGGTAACAAAGCTAAAGGCAAAGTTTACTATTCACACTCAGGTTTCATCGGTGGCATTAAGCAGATCACTTTTGAGAAGCTACAAGCTCATAAGCCTGAAATGATTATCGAAAAGGCTGTTAAGGGTATGCTACCTAAAGGTCCATTGGGCCGTGCCATGTTCCGTAAGCTTAAAGTTTACGCTGGTACAGAGCATAACCACGCTGCACAACAACCTCAAGTACTTGATATCTAAACGGGATTATAGCAATGGCTGCAACTCAATACTACGGCACTGGCCGTCGCAAAACATCTACTGCTCGCGTATTCGCTAAAGCAGGTACTGGTAACATTATCGTTAACAAGCTACCTCTAGACGAATACTTCGGTCGTGAAACTTCTCGTATGGTTGTTCGTCAGCCTCTAGAGCTAGTTGAAATGACTGAGAAGTTAGACATCATGGTAACTGTAAAGGGTGGTGGTAACACTGGCCAAGCAGGTGCAATCCGTCACGGTATTACCCGTGCGTTGATGGAACTTGACGAGTCTCTACGTCCTTCTCTACGTGCTGCTGGTTTCGTTACCCGTGATGCTCGTAAAGTTGAGCGTAAGAAAGTTGGTCTACGTAAAGCACGTCGTAAGCCACAGTTCTCTAAGCGTTAATTTTCGCTTTCAGAATTCAAAAAGCCCAGCTATATGCTGGGCTTTTTATTGCCTAACATTTACCATCATCGCTGATGGTGTCTCTTTATTTTGCTATAACAGTTAGCTTGAAAAGCGTTAAGTGCTAGCTTGTCACGAGTGCTTTAGGGCTTATACCAATCCGTATAATAATGTCAGCTACTTAAGAGTGTTTGTTGGCGAACGAATTCAAGGCCAATGGCGGGTAGAATGCTTGCTTCCTCCCACTGAATGAACAGATACTTAGTGCAATTGGTATGAGTAGCTAAAACACATTCTAAATGGCGAGTTTTACTGCTTACGATGTTGTGTTAACAGGCTTAAAGGTCTCTTCACTTGTTGCGAATAGCATGGTCTTGTATGTTCTCTACATACATAAGAGATTTCCTCCCTATCTGGATGGTCAGGCGCTGCGAATGCCATAAATGCACGACTATATGGATATAGGGAGTAGAGTAACGCAGGAGCTATTACCGAGACGCAACTAATAACACAGCCTCTGCAGCGTTAAATTCTCGCAGAGCGAGTAGATCTTGATACAGAATAGGTATTCGTTTGATAGCTTGGCTCCGAAGTGCTTTTGATTAGTTTAAGTACTTTATTGCGGTTTTATCCGCTAGATTGTTCACCCTAAGGAACACATTGTTATGTCTTTTGAGTTAATCATGATGTCATTGGGTTTTGTGTTAATTATTGAAGGAATTGGGCCACTTTTGTTTCCAAATCGTTGGCGGGCCTACTTAAAAGAAATTTCCAATCAAAATCAGCAACTTTTGCGAAGGTTAGGTGGTTCTTTAGTCACTGTTGGTGTGGTGTTATTGATTATTTTTTCATAAATTACTTGCCTACCGCCCCTATAGATCTGCTAAAATCCCGTTTTAACCACTACCGTGCAGCAAATAATGGGCAAAAACGTTGTAGTTCTCGGCACCCAATGGGGTGACGAAGGAAAGGGTAAGATAGTCGATCTTCTTACCGAACAGGCTAAATATGTCGTTCGTTACCAAGGTGGCCACAATGCGGGTCACACTTTAGTAATTGATGGCGATAAAACCGTTCTTCATCTTATTCCATCAGGGATCTTACGCGATAATGTTAAGTGCATTATTGGTAACGGCGTGGTGCTAGCACCTGACGCTCTGATGACAGAAATTAACATGCTTAAAGAGCGTGGCGTACCTGTAGAGGAACGTTTATTAATTTCTGAAGCATGTCCTCTGATCTTACCATTCCATTGTGCTCTTGATATTGCTCGCGAAAAAGCGCGCGGCAATAATGCAATTGGCACAACGGGTCGTGGTATCGGTCCAGCATACGAAGATAAAGTTTCTCGTCGTGGTTTACGCGTAGGCGATCTGTTTGATGCAGAATTGTTTGCAACTAAGCTAAAAGAAGTGATGGCTTACCATAACTTCATGCTGACTGAATATTACAAGTGCGACGCAGTTGATTACGAAGAGACATTGAAAGATGCTCTCGCGATTGCTGATTACTTGAAGAGCATGTGCACTGACGTATCTGAGCTACTTGATCAGGCACGTAAAGCTGGCGAACCAATTCTATTTGAAGGTGCTCAAGGCACGTTACTAGATATTGACCATGGTACTTATCCTTTCGTAACCTCTTCTAATACTACTGCCGGTGGTGTTGCAACAGGTTCTGGATTTGGTCCTCGTCATCTAGATTACGTTCTGGGTATCATGAAGGCTTACACCACACGTGTTGGTGCTGGTCCTTTCCCTACAGAATTGAAAAACGAAATCGGCGACTACTTAGGTACTAAGGGTCACGAGTTTGGCGCAACTACTGGTCGCAAACGTCGTCCAGGTTGGTTAGACATCGTTGCGATGAAGCGCGCAGTTCAAATCAACAGCGTAAGCGGTTTCTGCTTAACTAAACTAGACGTTCTAGACGGACTAGAAGAAGTTAAGATTTGTGTTGGCTACCAGTATCCAGATGGAACTGTTGCTACGACAACACCGCTAGCGGCTGAAGGTTATGAGCTGGTTACTCCAGTTCTAGAAACTATGCCTGGTTGGAGCGAATCAACTTTTGGTGCGACTTCTGTAGAGCAACTGCCACAAGCAGCATTGAACTACATTAAGCGTCTAGAAGAGTTGTTAGAAACGCCAATCGATATTATCTCAACGGGTCCGGATAGAAACGAGACCATGATTCTAGTGAATCCGTTTAGTTAATAACAAGAGGCCGCAAATTAGCGGCCTTTTTATTGACTCCTCTAAAGCGGTACTCAAGAAATACGTTATACTGCCGATGACATTAAATAGAGTATATTCGAGTAATCCTTTAATATTGGTCACTTGATAACACGTTATTAGATTAACCCTATTGTCATTGAGAATCCTTATGCTGCGTTATGCATTGATTATAATTTTGTCTATATTATCTCTACCAAGTTTTGCGACTCCTAAGGCGGTTGATGTTTATACTCAGGAGCAGCTGGTTGAGTTAATTCGGAGCAAACGTTATTTAACGCAAGTTAAAGGTGATGACTGCCAGATAGTGCAGGATATTGAAGCAAGGGCTGAGGTGCTAAAGCAGCCTTTGTATCAGTATCTTTGGGCGGAAATGCTCAACTATGGGATCTGCGTAAAGGCCAACCCGCCGCGTGGGATCGCTATGTTAAAAACCTCTGCTGAGCAGGGGAGTGCTGAAGCCATGGTTAGAATGGCTGAGTATTATCACGATGGTAAATTTGTCATCGAAGATAAACAACGCGCTGTGCAATATACATTGCCAGCTGCCGCGACAGGTGATCTGCCTGCTCGCATGATGTTGGTTCGGTTATTTGGTGAGGGCTATGGTAGTCCTCGTGATTACGAAGTGGGTTTTCATTGGCTTTACAATGAAGTGTTTAGCGATGAAACCACGCAAGCCGAAGCAATTAATTTGTTAAAGGTGTTAGAGGCAAAGATGCCGCCCAGCGCAGTTGCTAGGGCAAAGAAAGAGCACCTTAGAACGCCACAATAAGCATGCCCCAGTAGAGGTCATGTCAATAATTTGGAAAATGAATGATACAAGATCCGCATATTAAGCGTGAGCAAGAGAAGTACGAAAACCCTATCCCAAGCCGCGAGTATATTTTGGAATACTTGCGCTCGCAAACGTCCCCGTTAACCCGTGAACACATTGCCACAGCCTTAAAAATTGAAGGTGAAGAACAGCTAGAAGCTATTCGTCGTCGCCTAAGAGCGATGGAGCGTGATGGTGAGCTTGTTTTTACCCGCGGCAAAGCATATGGCTTACCTGAACGAATGGACTTGCTAACCGGTACCGTTATTGGCCACCGTGACGGCTTTGGCTTCTTGAAGCTAGAAGAAGGCGGTGACGACCTTTATATTAATAACCGTGACATGCTGATGTATTTCCACGGTGATCGAGTTCTTGCACAAAAAGCGGGTGTCGACCGTAAAGGTCGCCGTGAAGCGCGTATTGTACGTTTAGTGGAAGAGCGCAGCGCTGCTTTAGTTGGCCGTTTCCACTTGGACGCTGGCATGGGCTTTGTGATTGCCGATGACCGCCGCATTACGCAAGAGATTCTAGTCCCTGAAGAAGATCGTTTAGGCGCGCGTCAAGGCGATATCGTGGTACTTGAGCTTACACGCAGACCTGGTCGTTATGTCAAAGCAGCAGGTAAAGTGACTGAAGTGCTAGGCAAAGAGATGGCGCCGGGGATGGAGATTGAGATTGCACTACGCAATTACGACCTACCTCACACCTGGTCTAGCTTGATTGAGAAAAAACTACGTAAAATACCTGATGAAGTGACCGAGGCTGACAAAGAGGGCCGCGTCGACCTGCGTCATTTACCGCTAGTTACGATTGATGGCGAAGATGCACGTGACTTTGATGATGCTGTTTACGCTGAGAAGAAAAAGTCTGGTGGCTGGCGTTTATGGGTGGCTATTGCAGATGTGAGCCATTATGTTCGCACTGAATCGGCACTCGATAAAGAAGCTCGCGCTCGTGGTAACTCGGTGTATTTCCCATCGCAAGTTATCCCTATGTTGCCAGAGAAGATCTCTAATGGTCTGTGTTCTTTGATGCCAGAAGTCGACCGTCTTTGTATGGTTGCAGAGATGACCATCTCGGCGGTAGGTAAGCTATCAGGTTACAAGTTTTATCCAGCAGTGATGCATTCACATGCGCGTTTAACCTACACCCAGGTTGCCGATATGCTTGAAGGTGGAGAGGTGAGCGATAAGCTCAAGCCGATATTCCCGCACCTACAGACATTACAGTCGCTATACCTGACATTAGAACAAACTCGCGCAGAGCGTGGTGCCATTGCATTTGAAACCACAGAAACGCAATTTATTTTTAATGAGCAACGTAAGATCGACAAGATCGTACCGCGTAACCGTAACCAAGCGCATAAGATCATTGAAGAATGTATGATTTTAGCCAACGTTGCGTCAGCTAAGTTTGTTAAAAAGCACAAAGGTGAAGTGTTATACCGTGTGCATGAGGCACCTTCAGAGCAAAAGCTAACGAACTTTAAGGACTTCCTTAAAGAGCGTGGCTTAACAATGGCTGGTGGCCTAGAGCCTGAGCCGAAAGACTACCAAGCGGTGATGGAGCAAATTGCAGACAGACCCGATGCCGAGCTTATTCAGGTGATGTTGCTGCGCTCTATGCGCCAAGCGACTTACACCCCGGATAATGAAGGGCATTTCGGTTTGGCATTAGAGGAGTATTCACACTTCACTTCACCAATTCGTCGTTATCCTGACTTGATACTGCACCGAGTGATCCGTTATCTACTTGCTAAGCAAGAAGGTAATTTAACTGATCAGTGGACTGCTGATGGTGGTTATCATTATAAGATTGAAGAGCTTGATAAGCTTGGTGAAGAGTGTTCAACCACAGAGCGTCGTGCCGATGAGGCCACTCGTGATGTCAATGACTGGCTTAAATGCGAGTTTATGCAAGACCATGTCGGTGACACATTTGAAGCGGTTATTGCTTCTGTAACGCATTTTGGCATGTTCGTACGTCTTAATGACCTGTTTATTGACGGCTTAGTGCATATCTCAAGTCTAGGCAGTGATTATTACCAATACGATAATATGCGCCAACGTTTAGTGGGCGAAGCCTCTGGTCAGGTTTATCAAATTGGCGATATGGTAACGGTTAAAGTTGCCGGGGTTAATCTTGATGACCGTCAAATTGACTTGATGATGGAAGGTGACTCAGCAGGTGGTAAACGTCGTAGACCAACTAAGCCATTAACGGCCCGTGAGCGAGTTAATCGCGAAGGTGCAAAGCTTGGCTCTAAGCGTGAGTCTTCAAGTGGCAAAGGCGCGGACGGTGGTTCAGACTCTGAATCTAAGTCTGGTGCGAAACGCAAGCCGAGCCGCTCAGGCGCTAAGTCTAGCAGCGGTAAATATAAGAGCGGCAGCAGCGCTGCTAACAAGACAAAGACAAAAGCTTCGGCAAAAAAATCTTCAGCAAATAAAGCTAAGTCAGCCAAGCGTAAAGCGAGTAAGAAATAGATGAAAAAGCAAGATATGACCTTTGGACTACACGCAGTTGAAGCGGTACTTAAAAACAGCCCTGAGCGTGTAATTGAAATGTGGGTGCTTCAAGGTCGTGATGACGCGAGACTGACTCCTATTCTTGAAATGGCTGCAGAGTGGGGCGTGTCAGTACAGTACGCTTCTCGCAAAGCATTAGACGAGAAGTCTGACGGTGGCCAACATCAAGGCGTTGTTGCCAAGGTTAAGCCGGCAAAAATTCTGAGTGACAATGATTTGTCAGCGATGCTAGAAAAAACTGAAGTACCATTTTTGTTGATTCTAGATGGTGTTACCGATCCGCATAACTTAGGCGCATGTCTACGTAATGCTGATGCTGCAGGTGTACATGGCGTTATTGTGCCAAAAGACAACTCAGTGGGCTTAACGCCAGTTGTCAGTAAAGTGGCTTGTGGCGCAGCAGAAGTGGTGCCGTTATATCAAGTGACTAACCTTGCGCGCACTATGCGTAGCCTGCAAGAGAAAGGCATTTGGATCATCGGCGCAGCCGGTGAAGCGGACTGTGAGCTTTACCAAGCAAGTCTGACAGGCCCTCTAGCAATCGCTATGGGCGCCGAAGGCAAAGGTCTTCGTCGTTTATCACGTGAAAGCTGTGATACCTTGGTATCGATCCCTATGGCGGGTAGCGTGTCGAGCTTAAACGTTTCAGTGGCGACAGGTGTTTGCTTATTTGAAGCGGTACGCCAGCGTCTTGCGTAATGCTTGGGCGTGATGAACTTTGAGTTTCAGGTTTGAACTTGAGTTTTGAAGTTAGCATCAGTTTAAAAATGCCGATGAGAGTAAACTCTTATCGGCATTTTTGTATCTACAGATTGATAGTGAACGGAGCGGGTAGATACGGATTGATATCGAGTTCACTCAGCTCATCAATTAATAGTAATGTAAACTGATGTGAGTTTAGAAACGTTATAACCGAGTGCTGCAAGCCTCTATTGGAAGGTATAGAGTAGATTAAACACGGTGATCGTATCAGTTTGCTTTGACCCTTCAGGCACCACTTGAGTATATTTTACATTAACGCCGATTTTAAATGCCCAGTCTTGAAATAGGGTATTCTTGTAGCCTAAATCTAGGGTGAGAGTATTATTGTCTTCACCTGTCTCTGCGATTAGATCGGCATTTAAACTGGTGTATTCTTGTAGTTTCATCTCAAATTTGGCCGCTGTACGCAAAATGATGTCTTTCGAGGCTTCTGGATTAGGGGCGTCATCAGTTGCTATCGGTAAATTATAACGATAACCAGGACCGATTTCTAAACTTAGTTTAGTTTTAGACGTGCTAATCGTGTCGAAACCATAACCACCCGAAACCGTTGCTATACGGGTGTAACTACCAAATTGATCCCAGGTGAAGTCACCACGTCCAAAAAAGTAACCACCATTAACTTTATAGTTAGACTGCAACTGAAGATCATATTTCTCTGCGGTTGTTTTCTCGTCGTCTGCAGCAAAGTAAGCTTTAACTGTTCCCTCTTGCCGAGTTTGCTTAGTATCGTAAACCAATTTGGTTCTGCCGTTAAAGCTACTGGATTCGGTGTTACCGGTATTGAGCTGGAAGCCCGCTTCAATTTCCGCCGTCAGATCGCTAGGAGGCTCTTGGTAGTCTGGTGGCACGAGGGCGAAGGCCGCCTGCGAGAACATTAGCGCAATTACAACAATGAGAGTTTTTAGCATTATTCTTATTCTTGGTGTGTTTCTAATTGGAGATCATTACTTTGTCGTAGCGACATAATACCTACAATCAGCCTGCACGCAAACTAGATTGCTTACACTTTTCATCCGACAACACAAGCTGAGATAGCCCGGTAACAGCTAAGAGTTAGCCGCTACTTATGCGCTTTGTTGGTGTATTTAATCATTGGGTGTAAATAGCTAACGCCTAGGCTAAGTTATTACTTGAATTCTGGCTTGAGTTTATGTACTATTCCGCGGCTTAATTCAGTCACTTTAATTAGTTCCTTGCCTCTATTAGGTCTGACTGAGCCAACAACGAGGCTAGATAACCGTAAGGAGCAAAAAATGCGTCATTATGAAATCGTATTTTTAGTTCACCCTGATCAGAGTGAACAAGTGCCAGGTATGATCGAACGTTACACGGGTATTCTTACCCAAGCTGGCGGTCAAATCCACCGTTTAGAAGATTGGGGCCGTCGTCAATTGGCTTACCCAATCATCGAATTGCATAAAGCTCACTATGTTCTTTTGAACGTAGAGACTACTGCAGAAGCGGTTGAAGAACTTGAAACAGCTTTCCGTTTCAACGACGCTGTTTTGCGTAGCATGGTTATGCGTACTAAAGCTGCCATCACTGAAGCATCTCCAATGGCTAAAGCTAAAGACGAGCGCGACACACGTCGTTCATCTGAAGAGCGTGCACCTCGTGCAGAAGCTACTGAAGAAGTAGAAGAAAGCGCTGAAAACACTGCTGAGTAAGTTTTTTTGACCACGAACAATTTGGTATTAGCAGGAACCATTACGCGTTCCAGGCAGTTTGATAGTCCAGCAGGCATTGCCCACACGGTAGTGATGTTAGAACACAAATCGCAGCGTTATGAAGCAGAAATGCTCCGCAACGTTTATTGCCAAATCCAAGTTGTATTAAGTGGAGAACGCTTTAATAGCGTTTCAAAAAACCTAACAGCCGGCGTTGAAATACAAGTAGAAGGCTTCATTAATCTGCAACAGAGCAGAAATGGTCAAAATCGCTTGGTTTTACACGCTGAAAATGTCGAATTGAAAACTTAGGAGACTGTCACATGGCACGTTATTTCCGTCGTCGCAAGTTCTGCCGTTTCACTGCAGAAGGCGTTACCGAGATCGATTACAAAGATATCGTTACTTTGAAGAACTATATCACTGAAAGTGGTAAAATTGTTCCTAGTCGTATCACTGGTACAAATGCTAAATATCAACGTCAACTAGCTCGCGCTATCAAGCGTGCTCGTTATCTTTCTCTACTGCCGTACACTGATTTACATCAGTAATACTGCATTAATTTAGAGGAATATAAAATGAACGTTATTTTACTTGATAAAATCGCTAACCTAGGCAACTTGGGTGACCAAGTTTCAGTAAAAGCGGGTTACGCACGTAACTTCCTTTTACCACAAGGTAAAGCTGTTGTTGCTAACGCTGCTAACACTGAAGTTTTTGAAGCACGTCGTGCTGATCTAGAAGCTAAGTTAGCTGCTGACCTAGCTGCTGCTACTCAACGCGCTGAGAAAATCTCTGCACTTGAGTCTGTTGTTATCGCTTCTAAAGCTGGTGACGAAGGCAAGCTATTCGGTTCTATTGGCAACCGTGATATCGCTGATGCAGTTACAGCTGCTGGTGTTGAACTAGCTAAGAGCGAAGTTCGTCTTCCACTAGGTGCTATCCGCACTACTGGTGAATTCGAAGTTGAAGTTCAAGTTCACACTGAAGTTAAAGCAATCGTTAAACTTTCTGTAGTTGCAGAAGCTTAATAATTTGCGCTAAGCAAATGCTTTAATTGAAACACCGCACTAATTTATTAGTGCGGTGTTTTTTTATGTCTGGAAAATGGCATAGCAGGAAAGCAGGAAAGCAGGAAAGCAGGAAAGCAGGAAAGCAGGAAAGCAGGAAAGCAGGAAAGCAGAAGGTAGAACATGAGTCGCAGTGCAAATAAAAAAGGCATATCAGCGTAGCTCATATGCCTTTTAAGTGTGCAATGGCACCGGATTAGTTGTTCACTAAATCTAACTCTTCAATCAGGTTTTGTGCGTTATCGACCTCATCCATCATCCATAGGATATAACGAATATCGACATGTACTGCGCGAGTGATGGTTGGGTTAAAGAACCAGTCTTTAGTAATCGCTTCATAAGTTGAGTCAAAGTTCAGGCCGACTAGCTCGCCTTTACCGTTAAATACCGGTGAGCCAGAATTACCACCAGTGGTGTCAACACTCGATAAGAAGTTAACGGGCACAGAACCAAAACTCTCAGGCTTATCTAAGCAGGAGAATAGGCGGCATAACCAAGACGCGGGATCTTGATATACAGTTTCGACTGCATGTGTGCCGTAACGCTTTGCTTCAATAGCTTCTAATAGCTTAGTTGGCGCATTAAATGGCTCTTCACCTGTATGCTTGGCAACAATACCCTCTAAGCGTGTAAATGGCTGCTTATAAAGCGCATCGGTTGATTGGTAACCATCAACCATACCGTATGTGATACGTAGCGTACCGTTGGCGTCAGGGTATACTGGCCAGCCATTAGCTTTGTTATAAGCAATAATAGCCTTCATGTAGTCAGGGCGAGCTTTTGATAGTTTACCTGCCAATGTTTTAGCATCTTTCTCGGCCTGCATGTTTTGAGCGTACAGGGCGACTGCGAGACGAATAAACGGGTCGGCACTGGTTTCAAACTCTGTTGCGTCGGCATCCATCCAGGCAATACGCTTATCTTTATCGGTTAGCGAGCTCAGCGCATAGAGTGCATCAAGTTTTTCACTTAGGCTGACATCGCTATCGCCTTCATTCAGCATGGTATCGAGCTGAGCGACACGGTTGTCTTGAGCTAAATAAGCCTCTAAGTCTTGCATCCAAAGTGTCTTATCAACACTTACCGCAAAGCTTGAGTCTAAGCGCTTAAGGCGAGCCTTAAACATCTTCATGTCGCGCTCTTGATAACCTTCTTCACGCTCGGCATCGCTTTTTTGCTTTTCTTTAGCTAAACGATATAGTTTATTTGCCGTCGACAACAGTGTGCTGCTTTGGGCGTTTTCAAAGTAATAACGGCCTTGGCGCAGCAAGCGCTGCTCAACTAACAAGGTTTCGAGCTCATCAAACTGAGCTTGGAATGATTGATACTCGGGATCTTTTGCAAGCCACGCACTGAAATCATCTTCACGGCCTTGCTTAATACCTGCAATGTCAGTCGCTTTAAAGCCATCTAACAAACCGTTGTACTTCTTCATGCGGTTTGCCATGCCTGCAAGCGTGCCTGCATATTTGATTTTAACGTCTTTATCATTAGCGCTCATGGCTTCGATAGTATCGATACGCAGCTGATAGCGAGTCGCAAGCGTTGGATATAGCCAGTCACTAGCGAACTTAAGTTCGCTAGTTAAACGGTAGCGGCTGGTTGAGCCTGGGTAGCCGGCAACAAATACACCGTCACCCGCTTTAACGCCGTCAGCATTAACCTTTAAATAGCTTTTTGGCACATAAGGTACGTTGTCTTCAGCAAAGGCTGCTGGCTTACCATCTTTTCCTACGTATGCACGTAAAAAGGTAAAATCAGCTGAGTGGCGAGGATACTCGTAGTTGTCGATATCACCGCCAAATGCCCCAGCGCTTTCTGGTGGTGCGTATACTAGGCGTACGTCACGAATAATAAGCTGTTTAATGAGGTAGTATTCTAAACCGTTGTGGAAACTTCGCACTGAGCAGCGATAATTATCATTGCTTTCACACTCTTTAATTAACGCTTTGCGATTAGCTTGGATGTTTTCATAGCGCTTAAGTGGGTCTTCACCAATATCTTTTTTTACTCGCGCTGATACATCGGTAACCGCTTCAGTGATATAAAGGCGCTCATTTGGGCCAGCAGTTGGTTCTTTGTCTTTACTGGTCGCTAAAAAGCCATCAGCAAGGTAGTTATGCTCTTTTTTGCTGTTATATTGAATAGCTCTGTAGGCGCAATGATGGTTTGTCACAACTAAGCCTTGGGGCGAAACAAAACTGGCGGTACAATAGCCCAGTCCGACTACCGCGTTCATTGGGTAGCTAGTTAAGTCCGCTAACTGTTTAGCTGGAATATCGATGCCACGTTCGCTGAGCTTATCGGCGATAGACGGCATTTGATAGGGTTGCCATTGTCCTTCATCGGCCAATGCTACGGCTGATGGCAGCATCCCTGACGATAGAGCGATGGCGGCAATCAATGCATTGCGCATGTGCTTTCCTTAATATTGTTATAGTGTTTTTTTAGTTGCAGGTCGTTAGATGTTAAATGCCTGCTTTGCCTGACCCCAGTTTTATACCACATTTTGCTTAAACGTTGGAATTTTGGAGATTTAATGTCACAACAACGCACCTTTAAGGGCAAAGAGAAGCCAAGAGATCTTCAGATGGACGCGCTGAAGATGCCACCGCATTCAATTGAAGCTGAGCAATCGGTTCTCGGTGGGTTGATGTTGGACTCTGATGCTTGGGACCGAGTGGCTGAAGCTGTTGTAAAGGAAGATTTCTATTCTCGTGCTCATGGTACGATTTTTACTGCGATGGAATCGTTAGTCAGCGCGGGTCAACCCATCGATTTGATCACGGTATCTGAGCAGCTAGAACTTGAAGACCAACTCGAAGATGTAGGTGGTTTTGCCTATATAGGTGAAATTGCGAAGAATACCCCAAGTGCGGGTAACATTCTTTCTTACGCCAGCATTGTGCGTGAGCGTGCTGTTGTTCGCGATATGATCAAAGTTGCTAACGAGATTGCAGATGCGGGGTTTAACCCTGAAGGGCGTAACTCGAGCGAGCTGCTCGATTTAGCTGAAACCAAAGTATTTAAAATTGCTGAGCAGCGCGCCAATGCCAATGAAGGTCCTGAAGGCATTAAAGCTATTCTTGAGAAGACCGTTGATAAAATCGAAGAGCTCTACAATAACCCAAGTAATGGTGTAACCGGTGTTTCGAGTGGCTTTGGCGACTTAGATAAAATGACGGCTGGCTTTCAGTCAGGCGATTTGATTATTGTCGCCGCGCGTCCATCAATGGGTAAAACCACTTTCGCGATGAACTTGTGTGAGCAAGCTGCACTGCACGAAGACAAACCCGTGCTTATTTTCAGCTTGGAGATGCCTTCAGAACAGATCATGATGCGTATGTTGGCGTCACTGGGCCGCGTTGACCAAACTAAAATCCGTACTGGTCAGCTAGATGATGACGATTGGGCGCGCGTGTCTTCAACGATGGGGATCATGCTTGAGCAAGGTAAAATGTACATCGATGATGGCTCAGGTTTAACCCCGACCGACGTTCGAAGTCGTGCTAGACGAATCGCACGTGAATATGGCGGCTTGTCGATGATCATGATCGATTACCTGCAGTTGATGCAGGTTCCGGCGCTTAAAGATAACCGTACGTTAGAGATTTCAGAGATTTCTCGCTCACTTAAAGCTTTGGCAAAAGAGCTAGAAATTCCAGTGGTTGCATTGTCACAGCTTAACCGTTCATTGGAGCAACGTGCCGATAAACGCCCAGTTAACTCGGATTTGCGTGAATCGGGCGCGATTGAGCAGGATGCGGATTTGATCATGTTTATTTATCGAGATGAAGTGTATAACAATGACTCTGAAGATAAAGGCACTGCTGAGATCATTATTGGTAAGCAACGTAACGGCCCCATTGGGCGTGTGCGTTTAACCTTCCAAGGTCAATTCTCACGTTTTGATAATTACGCCGGTCCGCAATTCGAAGAAGATTAATTATCGTCAATAAAGGTCTTTTACGACCATGATTGCCTACAATAGAGCCTCAATGAGGCTCTTATGTTTAGATTAGATAGAACAAGGTTACTTTTGAAACCATTCCCACGAGCAGAAATTAGCCGCCACGCATTAAAGAATAATCTGGCCCGGCTACATACACTTGCCCCGTCAAGTAAAGTGATGGCAGTTGTTAAGGCTAATGGCTATGGCCATGGCTTACTTAACGTGGCTCAATGTTTAGATAATGCCGATGGTTTTGGATTGGCGCGTCTTGAAGAAGCCCTAGCGCTTCGTGCTGGCGGTGTTAAAGCTAAGCTTTTATTATTGGAAGGCTTTTTTCGCGCAACCGATTTAGCCACCTTAGTTGAGCATGATATTGAGACGGTGGTTCATCACGAATCACAAATCGAAATGCTTGAACAGGCAACATTAAGCAAACCTGTCACAGTGTGGATGAAAGTCGACTCTGGTATGCATCGCTTAGGTTTTGTACCTGACGAGTTCCATCAGGTTTATCAGCGTTTATTAGCCTGTGACAACATCGCTAAGCCAATTAACTTGATGACCCACTTTGCTTGCGCTGATGAGCCTGATAATCCTTACACCGCAGCACAATTAGCCACTTTTGATGCACTAACCAAAGACTTACCTGGCGATCGCACCCTAGCTAACTCTGCAGGGGCATTGTTTTGGCAACAAAGCCAGGCCAATTGGATCCGCCCTGGAATTGCACTGTATGGTGTGTCACCGGTTGTGGGCGACCTGGGTACCAAGCATGGGCTTATTCCTGCGATGGAGTTGGTGTCACAGCTGATAGCCATACGTGAGCATAAAGCCGGGCAGCCAGTTGGCTATGGCAGTTATTGGACTGCTGATAAAGATACTAAGCTAGGCGTGGTTGCTATCGGTTATGGAGATGGCTATCCACGAAACGCGCCTGTCGGTACGCCAGTATTAATTAATGGCCGATTAGCGCCTATTGTTGGTCGTGTTTCGATGGATATGTTGACGGTGGATCTTGGCGCTGATGCTAAAGATTGTGTCGGTGATAACGCAGTGCTTTGGGGGAAAGACCTTCCAGTAGAGGAGGTGGCAGAGCATATAGGGACTATCGCCTACGAGCTTGTAACAAAATTGACTCCAAGAGTCGCAGTTTGCCTAGACTGAGCAAATAATCAACTTATGTGATGCTGCAATTTGAGGCTGGATGCCCGTTGCAGTAGAAGATGTCTTAAATTGAAAACGAATCAACTCTGTACAATTGCAGCTCTAGGCTTTATGTCGCCTTGGGCCATCGCAGCCTCTACAGCAGAACAAAGCAGTGCACGCCAATCCGGTGAAGAAACAGTAATTATTGAAGCTGTTACACCAAAGGCAAAACGCCAACAGCAGAATAAGCCTGGCTCATCACAGCAAGAGAGCCCTCAAACAATAGCTGATTATAATGCTGAGTTTGCTGCCGTGCCTTTCGTGTTTTCGAGTGAAAGCTTAAGTACCGCTTTTGGTGGTGCAGGAGTCCTCAAACACGCTGGGCAGATCCAGTCTTCGATATTGGGCATTGGTGTATATAGCACTAACAACAGCTGGGTCAGCTACCTGCGTTTTAATGACTTTCAGCTCCCCTCTGTTGACCAATGGTTATTCTCGTTAGAAACGTATCAGGCTCGCTTTAAAGAGGGCGTCTATTACGTGCCAGAGCAAGCCGCGCCTTATGGCGATACTGAGCGGGTAATCACGCTTGGTGATGAGGCATTCACTAAATTTCATGCTAGATATATATTGCCTATTGGTCGAGGTAGTCAAGGTGCTGTGCGCAGTCTAGGTCGTGCCAGAGGTGAAACGAGTTGGAACCCGTTGGAATCCGGTGTCACCAGTATTAAGTTCAGCCCTTTTACCCATAGCCGTGAACTCGAAGGCTATGAATTTTTGCCTGATGAAGCCAAGGGGCTGGCAGTTGAGCTTGATTGGGATAACCGTGATAACGGGAAAAACAGCACCCAGGGGGGGCAAACCAGCTTTAAGGTGACCCGTGACTTTGGTAGTGGCTCGCGCAATAGCTGGACCACCTGGGAGTTAGATCAAAGCGCGTTTGTTTCAATCGACTCTAATGAATGGTTTGGACAACAAATTTTAGCGTTTAACTTTTATTTAGCCGATACCCCGACTTGGACTTCAGAACTGCAAGGTGATTATCATCGTCCACCAAGTTTTGCCGGTATTAGTTTAGGCGGCTTTGAGCGTCTGCGTGGTTACACGAGTAAGCGTTATACAGGCCGTTCAGCTGTGCTTTACAGCGCCGAATATCGCGTCCAACCTAGATGGCAGCCGCTGCAAGAATGGCCTGTATTTAACTTATATGATGTGCCTTGGTGGCAGTGGGTGGCATTTGCCGAAGCGGGGCAGGTGAGTGATGACTTTAGCGCCAGTGCACTGCATGATGACTTAAAGTGGTCTGCAGGCTTTGGTGCTCGGTTTGAAGTTGAAAGTATAGTGGTGCGTGCTGAGCTTGCTTTTAGCGCTGAATCGAATCAATTCTGGATCATGGTCAACCAGCCTTTTTAAGCGAGCCGCAAGGTTTGTTGGCTGTATATGCAAAACATGCAAAAAAGGCACCTTGAGGTGCCTTTGACTTTTGCAGGGATGGAGCTTATTGAGGTGCTAGGGACTAATTAGCACCTCAGTTTTTTGCATAAGAATTTACACGATAAAGCTATAAGCTAAATCCATGATGCTCCATGACTTTCTGTGGGCTATGACAGGTTGCACAAGCTTCTTTAGCATCCTTAGCATTACCCGCATCATTCACATCAACAATGTGGTCAGCATCTTTATTGGCACCGAAGTAACCACCATTGCTTCTAATATGTGACATGGCAGCATCAGACAGGTATTTCTGGTGACAGCTCATACATGCAGCGGCATCAGAAGAGGCGTACCAAGTCTCAACCGTTTCATCGGCTGCTGGGCTTTGAGTGCTAGGAACTGTGTGGGCTTGACCGGCATTACGGCCTAATTCAAAGCCATAAGCTAGACCACCCCAACCCTCAACAGCTGAGTGACAAGTCGTACAATCTGTCTTAAGGATTGTGCCACTTCCACCGTGACCATTATCATGGCCTTCAGCTTTGTGCGCCTTGTACATGAAGTTGGTTGATTTCAGTAGTGCGACGCCATTGCTAGCTTCGCCATTCCCTTTGAGGCTTTTATCATTGGTATGACAAGCAATACAGTTCACGCCATTTGAATCATGGTAGAACTCTTTGCTGTGACAGCCAAAGCACGTCGCAGTGTCTACGATAGATCGTCTATCTGCGACAACCGCATCAGGATCGCTTAATACCGCTCGGTAAGCATCGGTTTGTACATAAGCTGGGTAGGCGTTATCTGCACTGCAATCTGTGCGGGTCTCACTACCTTCTTCGAAGCATACTTTTAGGACCGGTAGAACCTCTAAAGAGCGAGAAGCAATATCGCTTGGGAAGTTCATGGTTACTGCAACACTGACTGTGTTGTCGGTATTCCAAGTGGCTTTAGTATCATCTTTTAAGTCGATACGGCGCTCGCTGTATGGAGATTGATTGTAATCTGGATAGTCTTTCTCTACATCCCAGCTTACAACCATATAAGGCTTGCTATAACCTTGCTTGTAGACTTCATCTTCAGTGACGAGTGCACCAGCTGTATCCATTATTTTTACGTCAAATTCAATCAAGTTTGCAGGGCTAATGCTGACATTACTGACTTCAACACTGTAGTTTTCAGCCGCCTCATAAGGTTTCTTATGATCGGTATGTACAGTGGCGCTGTGGCAGTCTGTACAGACAAGCTCTGGGTTTTTATCTGATTTATGTTGTGCAGGTGAGTCGGTGTGGCAGCCCGTACACGCGTTGGCGTTGGCGTTGGCTAACCATAAGTCTTTATCTGCAAGCGTGTCATCTTCCACGTGACAAGTCGCACAGTCCATAAAGGGCTTAGTTGGGAATGCAGGGTAGTCAAAGGCGTGATCGCCACCGTAACCTGCAATGGTGTAAGGCATAGGGATGACATTGCCTTCAGCGTCTTTGCCTTCACGATTTGGTCCCATATGGATAGCGTGCACCATATGGCCAAGCTCAACAGACACATCATTTGGGTCTGACACTATGCCGTTATGACATGACTGACAGTTTTCCATATCTAAACGGCGTCCACCATGAGCTTTTAAACTGTCTGGCTGATGGCAGGTATAACACGTTTCTAGTGTGACCAGTTCACGAGTCTCAACACCCTCAGTACTATTTGTGGCTGGCAGCCAGTCATAGTGGGTATTTTCTGCTAATTCATGGCCTGAGTCATACTCAAACTGCATTTCAATCGCTATACGTTGAGTCAAAGCGGGGTCGAATACTACGCCTGCTGGATCGGTTACGGTTGTGAGGTTGGTATTGAAAGTGTAGCTATAGGTACCATCTTTATGGTCGACTAAGCACTCAGCGCAATCCTTTAATTTTTCGAAGCCTTGTTCAAAGGTGGTGCCAGCATCATTTGTGGTCTCATTTAACAGTGAGATCCACTGTTTAAGATCAGAGCCATCATTGGTTTTAAGCTGGGCAAGAGAGAAGCGGAAATCATGAAATTGATTATCAGCACTGAGGCCGTAAAGGCCAACACCTTGTTGGTTTTCAAGTTCAAAATCGACGCTAATAATACCGTCGGAATAATTTGCGTTATTGATTGTGGCGATGGCATCTGCAGCCATGTCGATATGCAGCCCTGACGTGCCCGGCTCTCCGCCGCCACCAGGTGCCCCATCTTCACCATTCTTACCGTCTTCACCATCTGAACAGCCAGAGATTAGCAATGCAGAGCTAATCAATAGAGCTAACGATGCTTTTCTTTTCGTTATCATCATCATACGTTCCTTAAAGGTAACCACTCTTGGTTGCTAAAATGTTATTGCTATGGGTGGTAATTTGATATGAAGTTGATCACTTAGTTAGCTTGGGTGGTGTTGGTCTTTAAATCTGCTTGATGGTTTTGAGTTGGGTTTTACTACTACCTTGTTGTTTGGTTTTTGGTGTTTGATTTTGCTCTTGGGTTGTTAATTGGTTGTTTACTCTGAATGTTGAAATGTGAAAGTGTAAAATTCACATATTGCAAATCTAGAATTTGAGGCTTACACGGGGTGTGAAATTTTAAACTTAGGTCACAAAATTGAGTATTAACTAATATTGGTGTCGCGAATATGGATGGAGTGTATACCTAAGCGTTAATGATTGGTTTAGATTAATTAATAATGGATCTAGGACGTAAATCTAAGAGATTGATTTGAGGGTAAATGAACAAGCTAAACGCTAATAACTTATTTGATATTCAAGTGTTTGTACTATTGTATGAATCACTCAATGCCACGACGGTTAGCCAAACCTTAGGTGTTTCTAGCTCCAAAGTCAGTCGAAGTTTAAAGTCATTAAGGCATTCACTGCATTCGCCCTTATTTATACGTAAGCAGCAAGGGTTTGAGAGAAGCGATTTAGCTAACGAAATCTATCCTAAAATGAAGCGCGTGATTGAATTAGCGAAAATGTGCGAGAGTATAGATGTTAGCAGTAATGACACGAGAACGCGTGAGGTGGTTATTGCTTGTCCGCCCACATTATCTCTCAGCCTTTTGCGGCACCTGCAACAAAGGGCGACTCAAGAACGGCAAAGCTATCTGTTTCATATTAAGCCTTGTACTAGCAATGTTGCTGAACTTATCAAGCAGCAATATGTGGATATCGCTGTGACCTATAGCGCTTATAATACAGAGCAATTGACCTCTAGTTTAATCGCGAAGTCAGACGCTTATATGCTGGTTGCTAGGCGGGAACACCCATTACTGAATTCTGGTCAGCTCCTGCAAGTGGAGGACATATTTGATTATCCATATATGAGTTTTTCTGGCGACGAGCACTATGATGCGATTGACCCTCTAGAGAGTTATGCCTTAGATAGTGCAAGGGATTTAGACGTGGTGGGAAAGGTTTGTTTGCTGGCCGATCTAATGCTGCAACTGGAGCAAAGCAATGCGGTAGCACTTTTATGTCATCGAGATTCCATTGAATTTTTATGTCAACGGGGCAATATTGGTGGGTTGAAACTCGGCTCCGGCCTTAGCGAGTTGATTAACCAAAGAAGCGGTCGCTATCACTACTACTTAACGCAAATGCGAAAAAATACGACTTATCCAGATTGGATTGGCCACGAGATCCAAGCGTATATACAAACCAATATGGCCTCAGAAAGTGGAGGTTATAATGAAAAAGTTATCTAGTATCAATATTGGTGCACTTGAAATTTTATGTCAGCTTTACCTTAAAAATAGCACCAAGGATGTCGCTAATGCGCTGGGGTTATCGCAGCCTAAAGTCAGCCGCGCATTAAATGCATTAAGAGAGGTATTTGATGATCCATTATTTATCCGCAAGAATAATAAACTGGTGCCTACAGAGCTGACTCATAGCTTATACCCCTGCTTTTCTGAAATGATCTCATGCACGATCTCGGTAGAAACCGCTGCGATTAGTCGTATTACAGTGGCAGAGCCCCCCGTGGTGATTAGTACGGTGCCTCAATTAGAAATAGGGTTAGCCCAGCAGGTGATTAGAGAAGCCGCTCTGCATAGTATCAACCCTAACTTTACTATTTCGACGGTTGCTTGGTCAGAAAATACGGAGCAACAGCTTGTAGATGGTGAAGTCGATGCGGCAATTTGCTTTAAGCCATCAACGAGAAAAGAGCTATTATCAAAGTCGATTATTCAGCATCGGGGTGGCCATCTCATTGCGCGTGCTGAGCATCCTATTTGGGATGCACCGACTATCGACAAGATGATTGACTACCCCATGGTTAAGCTGGTGACAATGCCATTTCCTGCCAATAAGTCCCCGATAGGGGTTTATGCTAAGGCGAAAGGAAAGCCAATGCAGGTATATGCTACCGCGCCAGACTTAGGCAGTGCGGCAAGCAGTCTGCTAAATTCCGATGCATTTATGATTATTGGCGTGCAGGGGGCTGTAGATTTTTTATCAAATATTAAAGGCTTACATGCGAGTAAAATCGATTTCAGCCAGGATAAGTATCTACTGGAAGGCTTTTCTCATCCCACCGTTTATTTATGGCTTAAACGTTCTATTGATAAAAGGGTGGTTGCTCCCTTGTGGCTGCAACAGACACTAGAGTCCTATATTGTGACGTCGCATAAATAGCGCTTAGAACCATGAGTCACTAATCATTAGCTGCTGGGCTTTATTATAACTCGCGATGTAGTGCTATAATGCGCCATTGTTGCATTTCAGCTGCTTTTTCTTGCTTGATAACCTTGTTCAATCTGGTATCTATCACGGCGGGTTTAGGGAGCGAGTATTTTACTAAATAGACACTCCCTTAGATTCCGGTGAGATAAGTCATTATATAGAGTTGGATAAATAGTTTATGTCAGTTAGACCAATCAATCGTACCTTTTCAATCGCTCCAATGCTGGATTGGACAGATAGGCATTATCGTTATTTTGCGCGTTTGATGTCTTCTCAGACCCTGCTATATACCGAGATGGTAACGACTGGTGCAATCTTACATGGACGAGGCGATTACCTCGCTTATAACGAAGAAGAGCATCCGTTGGCGTTGCAATTGGGTGGCTCAAATGCGGTAGATCTAGCGGCTTGTGCCAAGCTTGCTGCCGAGCGTGGTTACGATGAGATTAACCTTAACGTTGGGTGCCCATCGGATAGAGTGCAAAATGGTCGCTTTGGTGCTTGCTTAATGGCTGAGCCAGAACTTGTCGCCGAGTGCGTGTCGGCAATGAAGCAGGTGGTAGATATTCCAGTCACTGTTAAGACACGTATTGGTATTGATGAGCAAGATAGCTATGAGTTTTTAACGCAGTTTATCGATACAGTAAAAGCTGCTGGCTGTGAAGAATTTATTATTCACGCTCGTAAGGCGTGGCTTCAGGGGTTGAGTCCAAAAGAGAACCGCGAAATTCCGCCTTTAGATTATGAGCGCGTGTATCAACTTAAGCGCGATTATCCTGAGTTAAATCTCAGTATCAATGGTGGTGTTAAAACCCTAGAAGAGTGTCAGACACATCTGCAGCATCTCGATGGTGTTATGGTTGGCCGTGAAGCTTACCAAAACCCATATATGCTAGCTGAAGTCGATCAAAAGCTATGTGGCATCGACTCTCCGATACTTAGCCGTGATGACGTGTTAGAAAGATTGCTGCCTTATATTGAAGCTCACCTTAAGCAAGGTGGTCGCCTTAACCATATTTCTCGCCATATTATTGGTCTTTACCAAGGTGAGGTGGGCTCACGCATATGGCGCCGTTATATAAGCGAAAATGCTCACAAACAAGGGGCTGGGATTGAGGTTATCACTCAAGCTCGAGCCGCTATGGACGACATCGTTAGCTTGTAATTATTCAATTTAGTGAAATTCACCAGCGCTTGGTGAGTTTCACTAATATCTTTTATTGTTTGAATTTTACTCATCCACACAAAACTGCCTTTTACGGTTATTCCCCTTTAAAAACATATTGTTATTTGATTTTTGTAAAGTTGGCACACAGCTTGTATTAGTTACTATGTAATTAACTATTATGTAATTAGTTACGATGTAATTAGCTCTTACGTAATTAAGAACCATACAACTAGGTGAAACTCGAAAAGGAATCCATTATGTTTAATTCTACTGTATTGAAAACTGTTAAAGCTTCTCTATTCACAGCTGTACTTCTAGCGGCAAGCACCACTGCTCAGGCTGAAAACTCAATCATTACCGATGTGGCTAACAACATCGAAAAGAATATTTCTTCGCAGATGCAAGAGATGATGAGTAAAGCGCAAACTGAATTAAGTCTGTCTATCCAATCTCAAATGTCTGAAATAATGTTCGATTTAGGCAGTGAGCATGAATTAGTGAATGAGCAGTTAACTGCAACAAACAATGATAAGCCGTTAGTAACAAGTGCTGTCATTAAGGATTAATCATGTGGTTCTTTGCTCAGTTTATAGCATTGCTACTACTGCCAGTGATTAGTTTAGTTATGTTTGCTTGTTTAGTGTGTTCACTAGAGTGGCACAAATTAGAAGATTAGTAGAAAAGGGAGTTTGTTATGGGTGATATTGTTGATCGATTAAAAGATCCACGTTCATTAGTATGTGGTGTGGCAGCGGCAATGGCTGATAAGTTTGATTGGTCTTGCATGTGGACCCGAGTGGTCTGTGCTGTAGCTATATTTTGTAATCCAGCTATGGGGTTGCTTACTTATTTTGTATTAGCTTTAGTGCTACCAAAATGGGAAAAGCCATGTTGATGCCAGTGTATAAAATAGTGAGCAAGAGGAAAATTGAATGAGAGTGCTGACCCCCTCGAAAGGCATCACCATAATTTGTTATCAGCTGCATTGTCATTATCCGGTGATAATACCCATGAAACACGGATGCTAACATTGATAATTAGCATCCGTATCTACTGGATGAAGCAAGCGCATTAAAGCTAAACATATTAAAGCTAAGCGCAATAAATCTTAAACCTTAACCGATTAACGATTTAAAAATGCAGCAAATCGAGCTTTAGCCTCATCACTTGCAAGTCTCGCCTCAAACTCTATAAGCTCTTTTTCCATCTGTATTCGTACAGCATCCTTGTTATAGCGTACCAATTTTTTTGTTGTTTGCAGCGATATAGGCGGCAAGGCCGCTAATTTCTGGGCACGATTAAAAGCAAAATCAAAAATGCTTTCATTGTCGATGATGTCGTTAATTAATCCATAAGACAGTGCTTGTTCGGCATTAAAGCTTTCTCCTAGCATCAACAGCTCGCTTGCTTTTGCTTGCCCTACCACTTGGGGGAGTAACATGCTCGCACCCGCTTCAGGGACGAGAGCCAGTTGCACAAAAGGCAGCTGAAATTTAGCGCTGTTATCGGCATAAACTAAATCGCAATGCAGTAGCATGGTCGTTCCTATACCAACGGCTGCACCGGTTACGGCGGCAACGACAGGTTTTTTAAGTTCTAACAGGCAAAATAGGAAGCGAAAAGCTGGGTGTTCAGCACCTAAACCACTATTTTGTAAAAAGTCAGCAACATCATTACCGGAAGTAAAACAATCTGCTTGACCGCGAAACATAAAGGCTCGAATTTCATTGTCCGACTCACCTTGGATAAGGTATTCTGTTAGCTGTGTATACATTTGTAGGTTAAGCGCATTACGCTTATCCGGACGATTAAACGTAATAATACGTACCCCATTATCGTCCCTAACCTGAATCGTGCTCATTCGTTATATCCTCATTTTACGAATTGGGTTTACATGGAGTTTAAGACATTGAAGCTAATATTCAAACAACTGTTTAACCTTGTTCTTTTGAGCTGTTTGTCGTTTACAACTTATGCGCAAGTGGTACTCGTTGATGGCTATGTACGCGCTATGCCTGCAACCGTACCGAACAGCGCAGCATATATCACTATTGAGAATCATGGTGATGCGACTCGCTTAGTCGCTGTCGATGCTCCCTTTGCTAAAGAAGCGCAATTACACACGCTAATAGAAGAAGATGGCATGATAAAAATGCGTCAAGTTGATGGCTTTGACATAGACTCTCATGGACGCCTCGAACTGTCTGAATCAGGAAATCATATTATGCTAATGGGATTAGTTGCGCCGTTAGTTATCGATTCTAGCGTTGATATGACGCTTAAATTTGCAGATGGAACAAAGCAGAAGATTAGCTTACCCGTTAAGAAACAAGCCAAACCAAGCGATAGTGCTCATCAGCATCATCACCACTAAGGAGCAAGTCAAATGCAAGTGACATGGAAGAAAGTCTTAGCAGCCGTTATTGTTGTTTTTTTGATTGGTTATCTGATTAGTGTCTGGTGGAGTGTTGAGCCTGAACCGATTGAGCAAAACGCATATAACCAGCAGAGTGTTGACAATGTTATTGGTTATGCAACAACGAGCGCATTGATTTTGACTATTGAAGCTTTGTTGGATAAGCCTGGTGGTTGGCTGTCAAATGATGTGACTCCTCCTGCTATTTTTATGGATAACATGCCTGCATTTGAATTTGGAGCCATTGAGCAAACGCGAGATCTTGCGTTGATCATGCGCAAAGAGTTTAGTCGTTCACAGTCACAATCAACGGCTGACAAAGATCTACTAGCGGCGCATTCAAAACTGAATATTGAGCACACAAGTTGGTTAGTCCCTAGTGCTGAGAGTGAGTACCGTGACGCTGTAAAGTTACTCAAGCTTTATCGTGCTCGCATGACGGCTGCTGAAAATCCTGATGCGCAGTTTTATGCTCGCGCCGATAACCTCAATGAGTGGCTTAAAGAGGTGCAAAAGCGTTTAGGCAGTATGTCGCAAAGGTTGTCTGCAAGCGTAGGGCAGGAACGATTAAATACCGATCTATCAGGCGATAGTTCTGCCAGACAATCTACACCTGGCTATGATGCGCAAGAGATCAAAACCAGCTGGTGGGAAATTGATGACGTTTTTTATGAGACTCGTGGTGCCACCTGGGCGTTACTGAATTTCATGAAGGCTATCGAAGTCGATTTTGCCGATGTACTAGAAAAGAAAAATGCTCAAGTTAGTCTGCGTCAGATTATTCGTGAGCTAGAAGAAACACAACAACCTGTTTGGAGCCCAATGATCCTTAATGGTTCTGGATTTGGGGTTGTCGCTAATCACTCTTTAGTGATGGCAAACTACATCTCCCGCGCAAATGCTGCGGTTATCGATCTAACTAACTTATTGACTCAAGGTTAACTATGAAAAAGACGTTATTGGTATGTGCCCTATTAGGTTCATTTGTGGGCACTTCAGCTCAGGCTGCTACTGTTTTAGGTTTTAAAGTCGGTGGCGACTACTGGAAGGCTGATACTAATGGAACTTTTGCTGAGAAGGGTCAACCGCAGCAAGAGTTTAATTATAAAGACTCTTCGCAAGGAAGCATCTGGGTTGCTGTAGAGCATCCAATTCCGTTAGTGCCAAATGTGAAGATTAGACAAAATAGCTTAGATGCTGATGGCAAGATGAGCGGTGCTGATTTCAGCTATAACGGTCACGATTTCCAAGGTGATGTGAATACTAGCACTGATTTAAGCAACACCGATTTCGTGCTTTACTACGAGATCTTAGATAACGATATCGTAGCACTGGATTTAGGTGCAGCTTATAAGAAGATGGACGGTAAGTTCCGCGTATCTGATGCTGGTCACCCTGAAACTAAAAATATCGATAGCGGCATTGTAATGGGTTATATCGACGCGCAGGTTGGTGTTCCAGGTCTTGGTCTTTATGGTTTTGCTGATGTAATGATGGGCGTTGATGAGTCTAGCGTTTATGATTACTCTGTCGGCCTTGGCTGGAATTTTGACGGTGCAGCATTAGATTACCGTATTCGCGCCGGTTACCGTGACTTTAAGTTTGACGTTAATGGTTTCGATGGCGTAACGGCTGACATGCAGTTTAAAGGTTACTTTGCTGGTGTTGAACTCGTATTCTAATCATTTAGCATTCTAATTCCAGCGATTCTTAATACTAATCACTATTAAGAATCGCACATAAAAAAACCGCCATTTGGCGGTTTTTTTATGTTTAACAAGACGAGTTACTGAGTTTTTACAGGAGCAGTAAGGCCATTGTTAATTGAAGCAACATCATCTTCGTTTAATGTACCAGCCGCTTGCTTAAGCGCTAGAATAGAGTTGATGTAGCCATAACGTGCGTCAGATAGCTTACGCTTTGAGTCATATAGGTTTCGTGTACTGTTCAATACGTCAACAATGGTACGTGTACCGACTTCAAAACCAGCTTCAGTGGCCTGTAGTGCACTCTGTGAAGAGATCACTGATTGCTCGTAAGCACGGATAGAGCTGATAGAAGCGCCGACGTTGTTAAAGTTATTGCGTACATTTTTAACCACTTGACGGTGCGTCTGCTCAAGTTTTGCGCTTGCTTCTACGTATTGGTACTGTGCTTGATTAACTTGTGAAGAGACCTTGAAACCTTCAAAAATAGGAATGCTCAGTGTTACACCAACCGTGCCGTTATCAAACTGGTCACTACCATTCATGGCAGGCTTTTGTTCAATCCCTTTATTGTAACCGGCATTTAAGCTTAGTGATGGCATGTGACCCGCTTTATAAAGCGTGATGGTTTCTTCTGCAATATCTTTTCCGATACGCGTTGTCATCAAGTCAATGCTGTTGGTTTCTGCGATCTTAATCCAATCATTTGAAGATGCTGGTGCAACCGCTGTTGCTGAAAAGCGATTCATATCTAGGATATCGATGCTCTTATGATCAATACCTGTAATTTCACGTAGTGCTTCGTAGCTATTAGCAAGGGTATTTTGGCTTAGGATTTCTTGCGCGTTAGCTAAGTCATACTGAGCCTGTGCTTCGTGTACGTCAGTGATTGCGGTCAAACCTACAGCAAAACGTTGTTTAGTCTGCTCTAGCTGACGTCCAATAGCACGCTTTTCTGCGCCTTGAAACTCATAGTCATCCATAGCGGTTAACACGTCAAAGTAAGCGTTAGTTACACGGATAATAAGGCTCTGTAGCGACGATGCGTAAGCAGAATCTGCTTGAGAAGCGGCTTTTTCGGCTAGGTTTAAGCCTACCCATGCGCTGTGATCGTAAATCACTTGATTAAGCGTTATGCCGCCAACAATACCACTTGAGTCAGCACTCGGGTCATTCCATGCTTTGTCGTAACCTACATTTGCACTGATGGTTGGTAGTAGTGGCGCACGGTTTTCTTCAATCTGTTCATACAAAGCATCACGTTGGGCTTGAGCTTGTAGCACAATTGGATCACTGGTCAATGCTTGTTGATATATTTGTAGAAGGTCATCAGCATTAGCTGCTTGTGCGGTAGCTGCAAGTGTCAGTGCGGCACATAGAGAACGGATCTTGAATTTCATTTGCTGTCCTTTTTAGACAAAATTCTCCATTGAGGAGCGAATTTAACTTGTTATGTTTAGCTTTGCCTTACCTATAAAACTAAAAGTAAGACGGTTTGCGCTTCCCGACGCTTCCCAATACATCTAAACTTAGTGGTTAAATAGTAAAAACCTACAAATTCTAAGTCAACTCAGAAGTGTAACAGTTTTTAATCGTTATGATTAGTACTGCTTTCATCATAGTATTAATTTTTTTGTTTGAATTTATTGTGGCATAAATACCTTTATAAACAAGTATGTTTAGGATGAAAAATGAACAGTACCTTTAATCGCAACGACGTAGAGCTTCTCAGTAAGAAAACCTTGTATAAAGGTTTCTTTAAAATGGATGAATATCGCTTTAAACACCGCTTGTTTGCCGGGGGCTGGAGCGCTGAGGTGTCACGTGAAGTGTTTGAGCGTGGTCATGCGGTAGTGGTGCTACCTTACGACCCCATTACCGACCAAGTGGTATTAATCGAACAGATCCGAATTCCGGTACTTGAATGTGCTAAATCACCTTGGTTATTTGAGCTGGTGGCCGGGATGATTGATAGCGGTCAAACATCAATGGATATAGCGCATCGAGAGTTAAAAGAAGAAACCGGATTAACCGCTCAGAGTATGAGCAAGGTTAATGAATACTTTTCAAGTCCGGGTGGAACGAGCGAGCGTTTTGACTTTTATTGGGCTAAAGTGTGCGCCGCAGATGCGACGGGGCTTCACGGTCTAGATGAAGAGCATGAAGATATTCGGGTGCATGTTGTCAGTCGCGAGCAAGCGTATAACATGGTGGTAGAGGGACGAATAGATAACGCCTCTACGGTAATAGGTTTGCTCTGGTTGCAACTTAATTATCAAACAATCACCAAATAATCCACTAAACAAGTCGATTAACGATAAACCGCCGTATTAAAGCAATTAACGAGAAAGTGTTGGAATGTAGTCGTGTCAAATATCGTCTTTGCAAAAAATAAAAAATATCAGCCTAATGTCAGTCAGTTTTTGGCGCTTTGTGGGCGTAACTATATGCACATTCAGCGCTGGCTAACCCTTGAACCGTCAGAGGGCATGCAATGGCGGGTAAAAGGCGAGTTTGGTCAGCTCGATGTTTGCTTGCTAGAAAATACCAAATACACTCAATTGGTACAGATCTCCCGCTGCATCGGTAACCATCAGCTGATCTCAACGCCTAAAGTTTCTGTGCGCATTTACCATGATGCTAAATTAGCAGAAGTGTTAACTAGTCAACAGATTTACCAATTGCGACCAGTGTATGATTATCCAAATATGCATATGCATCATCGGGATGAAAAGTACCAAGTCAATGCTTTTCTAGAAGAGTTATTGAAGATTGATAACTTAACTAAATTTGTCAGTTGATCTAATTATTGGGTAACTAATTTGCTAAAGACGGCTATCTCTTATTCAA
Source organism: Shewanella sp. 30m-14 (assembly GCF_052977125.1). Classification (NCBI taxonomy): domain Bacteria; kingdom Pseudomonadati; phylum Pseudomonadota; class Gammaproteobacteria; order Alteromonadales; family Shewanellaceae; genus Shewanella; species Shewanella sp. 30m-14. Next base: position 34,263 of record NZ_JBRILW010000032.1, read on the forward strand.
TTACTGAAGCTAAGAGTGTGAGAATCGTGCAAGTCACAGATCCTCACCTGTTTGCCGATCCCGAAGCTCAGCTACTCGGCGTTAATACTGCTCAAAGTCTTGGGGCAGTACTTAATACTATCTCAGCTGTAAACTATCCTGCCGACTTCATGCTGGCAACCGGTGACATTAGTCAAGATTACTCCAATGAGTCGTATCACAATTTTGTCGATGCTATTTCTCCTTTAGGGCTCCCTTGCCATTATCTTCCCGGTAATCATGATGATCCACGGATCATGAATCTACATATGCAAGGGCCTAAAGTATTTGGTCAAAAGCGTATTTTGGCTGGAAATTGGCAGATCCTTATGTTGGACTCGACGGTAAGAGGGCGCCCTGGTGGCCATATGTCCACTGCCGAGTTAGGCTTGATTGATAGCGCGATAGCGGCTGAGCCTGAACGTCATACTTTACTTGTTATGCATCACAATCCGGTTCTTGCTGGCTGCACCTGGCTTGACCAACACTGTATGGATAATGGCAGCGACTTCATTGAAAGAGTTGTCCAGTATCCTCAAGTAAAAGGTTTGTTGTGGGGGCACATTCATCAAACTATCGATACTGAGCATAAAGGTCCTCATGGTGCCGTTAAACTGATGGCAACCCCATCGACCTGCATCCAGTTTAAGCCCAAGTCTCCATACTTTGCCCTTGATGCACTGCAACCGGGATACCGTTTGCTGGAGCTTAAATCCGATGGTAGCATTCTGACTAATGTTTACCGGGTACCTGGCGAAACATTTTCACCCGATAAAGATGCTGGCGGTTATTAGATAAGAAAAACCGCAGTGTGAGGAAGTATGCTGCTATATATACATGGATTTAATAGTTCTCCCCTTTCTGACAAAGGTGTGGTTACCGCGCGTTTTATTGCGCAACATCACCCCAAGCTGAATTTTCAACAGCCGCAACTGCCCAGCGAACCGCTAGAAGCGATGGCACTTTTGATCGATATTATTGAAAAAGCCAAAGCTGAGGGAGAGTCTCTAACCTATATTGGCTCTTCGTTAGGCGGATATTTCGCAAGTTATTTGGCAGAAACTTACGGTGGACGCGCAGTTTTAATTAATCCTGCGGTAAAACCGTTCGAACTGTTTGATGAATTCATTGGCACTCAGTACAATCCCTATACGGATGAGACCTACCAAGTCGTTGCTGAACATAAGCAAGACGTCGCGCGTTACAATACGCCCGCAATATTAAATCCAGATCGCTTTTATGTGCTGTTACAGACAGGCGATGAAGTGCTCGACTATAAACAGGCCGTGCAGAAATATCACTGCTGTAAGCTCTTAATAGAACCGGATGGGGACCATAGCTTTATTGGTTATGAGGCCCAGCTTGCTTCTATCTGTGAATATCTGTTTTCTTGACAAATAGACCCGTAGGGCCGCAACATGGCCTGAATAACATAAAAATATGTGTGCCATGACAAACCAATACACCTCAGATGCTATTGAAGTCCTAAATGGACTCGACCCTGTAAAACGTCGCCCCGGTATGTATACCGATACTTCGCGCCCGAACCATTTAGGACAGGAAGTCATAGATAATAGTGTCGACGAGGCATTAGCTGGGCATGCCAGCCGTATCGACGTTATTTTGCATGCCGACAATTCCCTGGAAGTCACCGATGACGGCCGTGGTATGCCTGTTGATATTCATCCTGAAGAAGGGATCCCAGGCGTTGAGCTGATTTTAACTAAGCTGCACGCGGGCGGTAAGTTCTCCAATAAAAACTATCAGTTTTCAGGGGGTCTCCACGGTGTGGGGATCTCAGTGGTAAACGCGCTTTCAAGTCGCGTCGAAATAACCGTGAGACGTAATGCTGAAGTCTATGAGATGGCATTTGAGCACGGTGAAAAAGTTGAAGATTTACATGTAACGGGTACCTGTGGTCGTCGTAATACCGGTACCAGTGTTCATTTTTGGCCAGATCCTAGCTACTTTGACTCTGGCAATTTTTCGATTTCCAAGCTGACTTATTTACTTAAAGCCAAAGCGGTACTGTGTCCCGGACTGCGGATTAAGTTTGTTAATAAGCAAACTAATGAAACCCAAGAGTGGTTTTATGAAAGCGGCTTAGAAGATTACTTAAAATCGTCTATCAATGGCGTGCCTACACTGCCTGAAGTGCCATTTGTCGGTAGCTTTGCTGGTAATTTAGAGGCTGCAGATTGGGCGATTACATGGTTACCTGAAGGTGGTGACTACCTAAATGAAAGTTACGTAAACCTTATTCCAACCCCACTTGGCGGTACGCACGTAAACGGCTTTAGGCAAGGTTTGCTTGAGTCTATGCGTGAGTTTTGTGAGTTTCGTAACTTGATGCCGCGTGGCATTAAGCTAACTCCTGAAGATATTTGGGATCGAAGCACCTTTATTTTATCAATTAAGATGCAAGATCCGCAGTTTGCCGGTCAAACCAAAGAGAAACTGTCTAGCAGGCAGTGTGCGGCGTTTGTATCGGGTATCGTACGCGATGCATTTAGCCTCTGGCTAAACACCAATACAGAGCAAGCAGAAGCCTTGGCTGACATGTGTATTAATAATGCACAAAAGCGATTGAAAGCGGCAAAGAAGGTGGCGCGTAAGCGTATTACTTCAGGCCCAGCTTTGCCGGGTAAGTTAACGGACTGTAGTGGCCAAGACCCAATGCGCGGCGAGCTGTTCCTGGTGGAAGGTGACTCTGCGGGCGGTAGTGCAAAACAGGCCCGTGATCGTGAGTTTCAAGCGATTATGCCGCTACGTGGTAAGATCTTAAATACCTGGGAAGTCGATGCTTCACAAGTATTAGCCTCGCAAGAAGTACATGATATTTCGGTGGCGATTGGTTGTGACCCAGATAGTGCGGATATCTCAGAGTTGAGATATGGTAAAATCTGTATCCTTGCTGATGCGGACTCGGATGGTCTGCATATTGCCACACTGTTGTGCGCGCTCTTTATGAAGCACTATCGAGTGTTGGTGGAGCTGGGACATATTTATGTGGCTATGCCACCACTGTTTCGTGTCGATATCGGCAAAGATGTATTTTATGCCCTCGATGAGGCGGAAAAAAACGGTATTCTTGATAGAATTACCGCAGAAAAACGGAAAGGAAAAGTCCAAGTTACACGATTCAAGGGATTGGGTGAGATGAATCCGCTGCAATTACGTGAAACCACTATGGACCCAAATACGCGTCGATTAGTGCAATTAACCATAGATGATGCCGATGACACAATGGCACTTATGGATATGCTTTTAGCCAAGAAACGCTCTGGAGACAGAAAGACTTGGTTAGAGACTAAGGGTGATCTTGCCCTGCTCTAATCGGTAGTTTGTGATTTTAATCAGACAAAAGAATAATAATGACGTTTGAAAACTATCGAAATCAAATAGCTGTTGGGATGTCGCTGCTTTGCGCTCACTTTATTTTTAGCTGTAGTGCCTTAGCGGCCGATCCAGTGATGATCACTGTATCAAAAGGCTTTGGTTTAACCTTATACGCCTCCAATCTTGGTGATGCTAAGCAGTTGGCGATAGGCGACAAAGGCACTTTGTTTGTCGGCTCTTATCGAGACGGTACTATTACCGCTTTGGTTGATGCCGATAACGACGGGCGTGTAGACAAACGTTATACGATAGCGAAAGGCTTAGATTATCCTGAGGCGATCGCATTTCATAACGGTGCGTTATATGTCGCTGAACAGAGACGTATTTTACGCTTCAATCAAATCGAGTCTCGACTAAAAAGGCCGGGACGTCCGAAAGAAGTTTACGACCGCTTGCCGGGCAATAGTAAGAAAAGCCGCCGTGCCATGCAATTTGGCCCAGATGGGCTGTTATATATTGCTATTGGAGCCCCCTGTAATGTGTGCGAATCAGAAGCGCCCTACAGCAGTATTATGGCGATAGATATTGAAACTGGTGCGAGTGAGCAAATCGTTACGGGTGTTAGAAAGGTACTTGCCTTTGATTGGTCTGTTGAAGATAAGCAGCTTTGGTTCGCTGATAATGGTCGTGACTGGATGGGGGATAACCTACCACCGGATGAGATTAATAAAGTTGAACGCAAAGGAAGTCATTTTGGCTTCCCATATATTCATGCTACCGACATTATAGAGCCCGCATATGATAAGCCTAAAAACTTAAAAGTGGTTGCGCCAAATTACGAGTTACCCGCTCATGTTGGCGCTAAGGGGCTGCATTTCTATCGTGGTACACAGTTCCCTGAACGTTTTCATAATCAGATGTTTGTTGCCGAAAATGGTTCTTGGAACCGTTCAAGTAAAGTGGGCTATCAAGTGGTTATGTTAGAGATTAACGATGGCCAAGTTAGCAAAAGAAGCACTGTAGTGAGTTTTTTAGACGGAGAGTTTCCCGTCGCTAGACCATATTCATTGGTCACTGCACCCGATGGTGCTATGTATATTTCTGATGATCTAAAGGGCAATATTTACCGTTTGTTCTATAGAGACTCAGCAAAAAATCAGTCACAGGATAATGATTAATGAGTGATGCGATAGATTTAAGCCTTGATGGCGTTGAGCAAATGCCTCTACGCCGCTTCACGGAAGAGGCATATCTGAACTATTCCATGTATGTCATCATGGATCGTGCATTGCCACATATTGGCGATGGACTTAAACCCGTTCAAAGACGCATTATCTATGCAATGAGTGAGCTTGGCTTATCGGCTCAATCTAAGCACAAGAAGTCAGCTCGTACAGTCGGTGACGTTTTAGGTAAATATCACCCTCATGGTGATAGTGCTTGTTATGAAGCGATGGTATTGATGGCGCAGCCTTTCTCGTACCGTTATCCGTTGGTTGATGGTCAAGGTAACTGGGGGGCGCCCGATGATCCTAAGTCATTTGCGGCGATGCGTTATACCGAAGCGAGACTGTCAAAGTTTTCAGAAGTATTACTCAGTGAGCTAGGACAGGGTACGGTTGATTGGGGCGTTAACTTTGACGGCACCATGAAAGAGCCACTGGTTTTGCCTGCACGCTTACCGCATATCTTACTTAATGGTATTACTGGTATTGCCGTTGGTATGGCAACTGACGTTCCACCGCATAACGCCAAAGAGTTGGTGGGCGCGTGTGTAGAGCTACTAGATAACCCCAAAGCCGATTTAGCGCGCTTGATGGAGTTTGTACCAGGGCCTGATTATCCGACCGAAGCTGAAATTATTACGCCTGCTGCCGATATCGCTAAAATTTACCAGACGGGTCGAGGCTCGATTAAGGCTCGCGCTGTTTATACGGTAGAAAATGGTGAAGTCGTTATTACCGCCTTGCCTCACCAAGCGGGTAGTGGCAAGATTTTAGAGCAAATAGCGGCGCAAATGCAGGCTAAAAAGCTACCTATGGTGACGGATCTACGTGATGAATCTGATCATGAGAACCCTGTTCGTCTTATCATAGTGCCACGTTCTAATCGTGTTGATTGCGATCAGATGATGGCACATCTGTTTGCCACCACCGATCTGCAGAAAAGCTTTAGAGTTAACCTTAACGTACTAGGGCTAAATGGTCGTCCGCAAGTTAAAGGCTTGCTAGAGCTATTAACTGAATGGCTCACATTTAGAATGACGACGGTTAAACGCCGTTTAGAATATCGATTAGATAAAATTTTAGCGAGATTACATATTCTAGATGCTTTGATGATTGCATTTTTGAATATCGACGAAGTGATTGAGATTATTCGTTATAACGATGATCCTAAAGCTGAATTGATCTCTCGATTTGATTTATCAGATAAGCAAGCCGATGCTATTTTAGATTTGAAATTGCGTCACTTAGCAAAGCTTGAAGAGTTTAAGATTAAGGGTGAGCAGAGCGAGCTTGAAGAGGAGCGTGACAAGTTACAATTATTGTTAAGCTCTGAGCGTCGAATGAAGACGTTGATCAAGAAAGAACTTATCAGAGACGGTGAAGATTACGGTGATGAGCGTCGTTCGCCACTCGTTGAGCGTACAGAGTCTAAAGCGCTAACTCAGCAAGAGTTGGTCGCAGTAGAATCTGTTACGGTTGTGCTGTCTGAGAAAGGTTGGGTGCGCTGTGCTAAAGGCCATGATGTTGATGGTCAGACTTTATCTTACAAAGCAGGCGATAGCTTCTTACGCTCTGCTCAAGGGCGCAGTAATCAACCGAGCGTGTTTATTGACACATCTGGTAGGGCATTTGCCACCGAAACCCATACCTTGCCCTCAGCACGATCTCAGGGGGAACCTATTACAACTAGGTTTAATTTAGCCCCTGGAGCGACCATGGAGCATTTGCTTCTGTCTGATGAGGAGCAATGCTACTTATTAGCGTCTGATGCGGGTTACGGCTTTATCTGTGCCAACAAAGACATGGTGTCGCGTAATAAGGCGGGCAAGGCGCTGCTGAGCTTGCCAGCTAATGCTAAGGTGTTGTTGCCACAGAAGGTGGATAAGTCAAAGGCACAGTCGATATTAGCGATTACCAATGAGGGCCGTATGTTACTGTTCTCACTTGATGCGCTACCTCAGCTTTCTAAAGGTAAAGGCAATAAGATCATCGGCATCCCTGGCGAACGAGCTAAGAGCCGTGAAGAACTGCTATTGCATTTGAATGTGATCCCAGAAGATACAGCGGTTACCCTGTGGGCTGGTAAGCGCAAGCTAACCTTAAAGCCGAGTGACTTGGAGCATTATCGTGGTGAGCGTGGCCGCCGTGGTGCTAAGTTACCGCGTGGCTTGCAACGTGTTGATAGCGTAGAGCTAGGAGACGGAGAGCCTGTAATTTAGGGTTTATTTATCTAGCCGTTAAACAAAAAATGCAGCCCATTGGCTGCATTTTTTATGAATCGTGTTTATGCGACTTCGTAGAAATTCGGTTCGATATCAACTTGTCGTTGGATGATCTGCGTCGCCATCTTGGCACATTTCCCACATTGATCAGCCACACCAAGACGCCTTTTAACGTCAGCTAAAGAAGAGTCACCTTGGCTAACAGCTTCTTTAATCTGGGTATCAGTGATTGCATGGCAAAGACAAACGTACATGGAATATCATCTCTAAATCGAACATGGTCCGAAGTATAAATGGAAATGATTCTCAATGCTAATAACGACTAGATATAGATATTGGTCATTTCATCTAAGCCAGTTATTAAAAAGCGTGCTTAGCTCACATTATTGTTATGGTTGCCGTATTGCTCATATTTTGTGCGCCACTGGACGTTAATTAGTAACCACGCTCAAAGTGCACTCTATGGGAAAGCTGTTCGCCGTTTATCCACTTGTGGAAGTTTTCGCTAAAAATCTCTACCACCTGCTCAGGAAAGCTAGGCGCCGCAATATGCGGTGTAATGATAACATTGTCCAGGGACCAAATTGGATGCTCTTCTGGCAGAGGCTCTTGATTAAATACATCGAGAATCGCCTGTTGCTCAGGGTGCGAAATTAACTGTTGATAGAGCGCGTCTAAATCCAGTACATCTCCGCGACCTAGGTTAAATAGCACGACCTCTTCTTTGAGGAGCGACAGGGTATGCTTGTCTAGTGCGCCTCGTGTTTCAGGTGTGCTGGGGAGGATACTCGCAACCGCATCGGCTTGGGGTAAATAACGGCTAAGGTTGGCTAAAGTATCAACTTCATCAAAGCTTTTAGTGGGTTTAGCTCCACGGTTAATGCCAATAACATGCATACCAAAGTGCTTGGCTGTTTGAGCAATATGCTTGGCAATTGAGCCAGTACCTAGTAACAGTAATGTTTGTCCTTGTAGGGTTTTAAAACTGCCAGGTAACCAGATTTTCTGCTCCTGTTGGGTCTTATACTTACGATGCTGCCTTTGGTAGGCCAGCAGGTAACCAAACAGATACTCACTCATTAGTGGTCCGAAAATGCCTCTCACATTGGTGAGCTCATAGTCTTTTCTTTGCCTAGGTTTGACCAGGGCGTCGACCCCCGCGAAAGTCGATTGCATCCATTTTAAATTGGCAGCATGAGGTAGCAGCGGAGCGGCCAATTGTGGTTCAGCTAACCAGATATCGGCATTAAAAATACTTTTAGGATCATCATCTAAAATGAGCGTGTTAGGAAGATGGCACGAATTTAATAGTTGGCGATAACGCTCATTTTCTCTGGTAAGCAATAGTAGCTTGTGTCCCATACTAACTCCCTATATTCTACATTTATCTTTGTTTTAACTTGCTTGGCCAATGTCTAATCTAATATCTAATGCTATTGAATTTCTTAACTATTTAGGCGGATTCATCACCCCTTGGCTAGCTGAAGTTTCAACGGCAATTATCGCTTGCTGTCTGGTCGTGTTTGGCGCTGATATTAATCGTTTTTTACGTCGATATTTTGCGGGGCGCTCGTTTTTGCTACGCACACTTATTTTTGTGATTGTGAATGCATTTGGCTATGGTTTGATTATCATCAATTTAAGCCCATTGTTAGCGCAATATATGGCCAAAATACCCTTACACTGGTTATTTGTTTTGCTTGTGACCATTTTCTTCGCTATAGGTAGCTGGGCACAACGCAATAGACAAGTTTAAGTTGTTAATTTTAGTGTAGTTTATTTTTTTTACTTTGTGCAAATCAGCGAATGTCTCGCTTGCCAGAGCCGCTATTTTTTCGCTAGATGAGTCAGTGCTCGGTCTGGGTAATTAGTGAATATCCCATCGACCCCCATTCGCTTTAGCATGTCGAGATCGTCAAGATTATCTACAGTATAAACATACACCTTGGCACCTCGCTTATGGGCATCATCAACCATCTCTTGGGTCGTAAAACTTAACCCTAAATGGATTGAATAGGCATGGAGTTGACTGACGATATGAGCGAGCTCGAGTGGCACACCTTCGATTAACGGTGCAACTAACGCATCTGGAAATTGCTGTTTAAAGCTCGCTAGAAACGGATGATTAAACGATGAGATCAATAGCTTGTCAGCGTCATACTTAAGTTCACTAAGAAGTTTTGGGTAGAGAGCCATAAATGCTTCTAGGCAAGCTAGTCCCTTTAGTTCAATGTTGACTAAGGTATTGTGGGGGTTAAGCAAGCTTAACACTTGGATTAAGCTTGGAATTGATTCACCATCAATGGTCACTAAGCTTAACGCCTCCTTAGTGAATTGTTCAATAAGACCCGTCCCTGAGCTTTTCGGCTCTAGGCGCCTATCATGAAATACATACAGCTCATCTTCGACTAAGTGGATATCAAGCTCTACAGCCTTTGCACCTAATTCAACGGCTTTGGCAAAAGCTGCAAGACTATTTTCAGCCACATAACCGCTGGCGCCGCGGTGAGCAAATATCATCATAACGAGTTCTCAATAATCTTGTGTTTAGGTTCTTAACAAGCTTTGTACGTCCTTACTCTGGGTAGGGGACAGATGTACTTCAAGCTGCGGATAAGCAAGCTCTAGGTCGTTCTCTCGTAACTTCTTGCTAATCTGCTTGTGGAGTTTATGTCTTAATGGCCAGCGTGCACCCATGTCTTTAGCATAAGCTCGAACTTCAAAGTCTTGGGTGTGTTGGCCAAATCCTGCAAACCAAACTTCAGGTTCAGGTGAAAGCAGTGCATCATCACATTCTTGTACCGCTTGATAAAGTGCCGCTTCAACACGCGCAGGATCGGAGTCTCGTGCAACAGAAACATAAACAATAACGCGTGTAATCGGGTCTGATAGAGACCAATTAATCAATTGTTCAGTAATAAAGGCCTTGTTGGGCACGATGATCTCTTTGCGATCCCAATCGACGATCGTCGTCGCTCGAATTTGAATTTTACTCACGGTACCGGTTAAATCACGAATGGTGACTGTGTCGCCTATTCGCACAGGCTTTTCAAATAGAATAATCAAACCTGAGATAAAGTTTGCAAAGATCTCTTGCAGACCAAAACCTAAACCAACCGACAGTGCCGCCACTAACCATTGCAGTTTCGACCATTCCATCCCTAAGGTTGAAAAGCCACTGAGTACACCAAATAATATGACTAAATAACGGCTTACAGTCGTTAGAGCAAAACCCGTGCCCTGACTGAGATCTAACCTCTGTAGAATGGTTAGCTCAATAAGGCCAGGTAGATTAGTTGCTATCATCATCGAAAAACCGACGATTATTAGCGATAGCAGCAGGGACTTAAGGGTGATTGGGATCTGTTGCTCAATACCATTAATCGTGGTGTTGCTAGACCATAACGTGACGCCATCAAGTAATGAGAACAGTGCGGTATGAGTTTGGGTCCAGAGACCAACAATACTGGCAAGAAACGCGAGTAGTAACAATGAGCGTACTAGCCCTAAAGACTGACTAGAGATGGTTTCCAGATCGACCGTCGGTTCTTCATAGGTATCGACTTGTTCACTCACACCGACATCACCTTTTTCACGTTGCGCGAGTACTTCTGCACGTTTGGCTTTGGCGCGATCGAAGGCGATACGACGACGTTCAATTAACATCCAACGCTTAATGAGATGGTAAAGCAGTAGGAAACCAAGGCCAAAAATTAATGATAGCTGCAACTGCAGGAACATCTGGAATGCAGTGTAGTAATAGCCCTGAAATGCTAGAACTGCACAGGCAAGCGGCATAATGATTAACATGGCCCACAAGAGTTTTTGAATGAGCTTTTTGTTTTTGCTGTGTTCGGGAGTGGTTTGTTTGTTCGATAGGCTGAGCATATCTTTGTAAAACCAAAACAGCATTAAACAGAAAATGATAAATGCACCACGGCCTAGGCTGTTTCGAACCAATGAAGTATCGATGATCTCAGTAAAGGCCATGATGGCAAAAAATGGGGTAGCCATAATGGTGAACTGTCTGAAGCGTTCTTGTCCCGATCTTACAATGCTTTTAGGGGCTTTAAAGTGATTGATCAATAAGCCTCTGTCTAGGGCTAGTAGATACACAAATCGATAAAGTTGATACAAGATCCCAAGGGCCATGATCCCCATGCCAATTGCGGAGACGAAATTATGGCTAGAAAGGTGGAAAATGCCACCTGCTAGTACTATTGGTAGCGGTTTTAATAGGCTATAGAAAAATGAGTTAACCAATACATGGAAGGTGTAAATAAACTTATCTTGGGTAACGTTACCCACAAAAGCGAGTTCGCGGCGCATGGCGGATTTAAACTTAGGGGTTAAGATATCCTGAGCGACAAGGCTAACGACAAATAGGATCAGCCACCAAGACCAAAGCGAGCTTTGATCGTTAAAAGAGCTTTGCATCTGATTCCAAGGTGCTTGTTGCAGCATCCATTGGATACTTTGATGCAAGTCGGTGATCCACAGACCTCCAATACTGTTTGCATTGGGGACCCAGAATAGATGTTCATTTAAGGTGCTTTTTAGTGTGAGATATTGCTGATTAAGTTGCTCATAGCTAACTCTAAGATCGGCCAGTTCACTTAAATATTGGTCATAACTTTGCAGCAACTGCTGCAATAACATGCCTTGAGACGATAACAGTTTGGCTTGCAATGAGTTATCGGCGCCAATATCTATCACTTGCTGACTATTAAGAGTTTGCGCTTGTTCTACCTGATATCGAGCAAGTCGAGTATTGGCAATTTCGTTCTGTACAGGATCCTGATTTGGCGGCTTAGGCAGTGCTTGAAGCATCTGTAAGAAACGCTCACCAAAGGCGGAGTTGAGCTTAATCCAGCCAATCTGCTGTTGAATAGTGGTTAACTGTATGGCTTGCGCTTGATACAGGGCTTCGGCTTGTTCTTGTTGACTCAGTGCTAGGCTTATCTTGTGATTCAGTTTTTTTAAACTTTCGCCATAAAGCAAGTTACTGTCACTGAGCTCTTGGGCTACGGGGTCGTGGTCTTTACCACTGGGTAAAAGACTGCCAGCAATGGTCGCTTCAGTGCGAGCTTGCCTCTGTAGCACGATTTGTTGATTCAAGCGTTCGATCAAAAGTTCTTGCTGAGCGAGTTGCTCACGTACCAACTTTAACTGTAACTGATTAAGGTCTATCTCTTTTTGGCTGCTTGCGAGTAATGCTTCTAAGGTCTTAACATGTTGTTGGTACAGTTCGCCCTGAGCCGTCAAAATTTGGTTATTAATCGTTTGTTCTTTAGCTATGCGGATTTTTTTGTGCTTTTGCAGCGCAGCTCTAGCTTTTACCAATGCATCTGGGAGTTCATTATGGGATTTAATCAGTGCATTGATTTTTTGACTAAGGCTTATTTCTACTTCTTTCAATTCCGACAAGCGTAGGTATGCGAGTGATGCTTGTTGGTTAATATCTTTTTGATTTGATGATGTGAGTGGCTTCTGTGCATCTTTTATTTGATTGAGCAGGTTTTGTTTATGCTTATCAAAATTTTGCAGTAGTTCACGGGCACTATTTTCAGTGAAGACAAGATCGTTAATTTTATCCTGTAATAGGCTCAATTGTTCTTGTGGCGTCGACTCGCTACTAGAGGGAGACAGGCCAAGGCGTTTCTCTATTTGGAGTGGGGAGTTCGCATTAGCGGATAAGGCGAATAAGCACAGAAAGAGTAATAAAAAACGATGCATGATAAGAGTACGAACAAGGCAAAAAGGACTTGCTCATAGTAGCCAAGTTATCGTGATAAATAAATCGCTCTATGTACTCTTTTTTGCTCGGTTTGATCTGTGACTTTGTTGGGTTTCAAATAAGGCCGTTGCGACGACTAGCATCCCACCAATAATCGTTTTCATTGCTAAGTCTTCACCAAGCACGAATAAAGCCAGCATGGCGCCGTAAAAAGGTTGCAGGCATGAGACTAATCCTACCGTTTTAGCGCTGAGTAATCTTAATGCTGAAGTAAATAGCGCATGAGGGGCAGCGGTAAACACTACGCCTAATAAAATAATTAACCACCATACATTTTGCTCTATGGTATTAAGCTCGACACTTAACCATGGAGCCAGAAAGAATACAGCAACTGAGGTCTGATAGAACATGGCTTGCTGGCCGCTATAGGCGGTAAAGTATCGCTTATGTAATAGATTGCGGGCTGTAAATAGTGCCGCAGATAAAATACCGATAGCAATACCTAAAGTCACCTCGTTACCTAGACTCGCCTCCGGGATCAGTAAAGACACACCAATTAATACCACCACGCCACTGACAACATCAGCCAGTTTAAGCTTTGTTTTGGTAACGATAGGCTCAACCAGTACGGTCATAACCGGATAAGTAAAAAAGGCAATCATGCCTATGGCAACCGATGATAGCTGCATAGAGGCAAAATAGGTGACCCAGTGCAGACTAACAAGAATGCCTAGACCTATGGCAATAAAGTAGTCTTTACCAGCATTGAGTGACAGGCGTTGTTTACTGAGCTTTACGATTAAGGCTAATACGGTGGCAGCGACAACGCAGCGTAGCAGGGTGATATCGAGTGCGCTAAGAGGGATAAGCTTTGAAAACAGCGCGGTGCCGCCGAAAAGTAGCACCGCGAAGTGAAGTTCTAACAGCCCTGTTTTTTTATTGTCCATTCATACCTTAGAGATTAGTCTTCGATTTTTGCAAAAGCTTGACCCATACGTGTCACGCTTTTTGGTTCTACTCCAGTAGCAAATTCATCGAGGGCATCTTTAGCGAATAACATCACTACAGTGCTACCTAGCTTAAATCGGCCCATTTCAGCGCCTTTATCAAGCGTCAATGCATTAGGGCCTTCAGTTGGGTAATCCCAAGTGAATACTTTTTTGCCTGTTGGTGGTGTGACTGTACCTGCCCAAACTGTTTCAATGCTTGCCACAATTGTAGCGCCAACTAATACCATGGCCATAGGGCCGATTTCAGTTTCGAAAATAGCGACAACACGCTCGTTACGTGCAAATAAACCGGGCACGTTTTCAGCTGTTAATGGATTAACAGAGAAGAGTTCACCAGGAACATAAGTCATCTTAGACAAGGTGCCTTTAATTGGCATGTGAATGCGATGATAGTCTTTTGGTGCAAGGTAAATTGTGGCAAAGTCGCCGCCTTCAAAACGCTTAGCATCATCAGCCTGATCACCTAGCAATGCAAGTGAAGAATAATCATGTCCTTTGGCCTGAAAAATACGTCCTTCTTTAATCGGGCCGAGTTGGCTAACTGCGCCATCTACAGGGTGAACGATATAATCATTGTCATCACATAATGGACGAATCCCTGGTTTTAATGCGCGAGTAAAGAAGTCATTAAAACTTGCATAAGCAGTGGCTTCTGGCTGCGCGGCTTCACTCATATCAATTTTATACTGCTTGATAAACCAGTTAATAGCGGCTGTCGTCACTGACCCCATTTCTGCAGCGGCAAGTTTGCCTACAAGGCGAGAAAGCAAGTGCTTTGGCATCATGTACTGCAGGGCAATTTTAACTTTATCCAATTTCAATATCCTTTAATCTTTCACCTATTTTGAGGTGCTATCTGTTTTTAATAAAGCGGGTGGGCCATTTTCACAAGTGGGCTGCGTTAAGTGCAGCGTCACTCAAGTTTGCCATCGTACCGCTTTATCTATTTTGATTTGACAGTTATCGAGTCGTTATTATTCGTCTGGACCCGCTCTAAAATGACGGGCATGTCTTTGCTCGTCTAAGCTAGCAATAATACGGTGGTAGTTATTGTATCTGTCTTCGGTGATCTCACCTGCTTTAAAAGCTTCGGTAATTGAGCAACCAGGATCATTTAAGTGTTTGCAGTCTCTAAATTTGCAAGTGCCTAAATAGTCTCTAAATTCAATAAAGCACCAGCCCACTCTGTCTGCAGGTAAGTGCCAGAGCGCGAATTCTCGCACACCTGGTGAGTCAATTAAATCTCCGCCAGTTGCAATATGCAGGAGTTTAGCTGTGGTGGTTGTGTGTTGACCTAAGCCAGAGTTTTGAGAAATATCTCCGGTGATTAGTTCTGCATCCGGCATCATGGCATTAATCATTGAAGATTTACCGACACCCGATTGCCCCACAAAGACACTGACTTTGCCATCCATTAACGCGTGTAGCTGCTCTACACCTTCACCGGTTATGCTGCTTACGCG
Organism: Shewanella sp. 30m-14; assembly: GCF_052977125.1. Lineage (NCBI taxonomy): Bacteria > Pseudomonadati > Pseudomonadota > Gammaproteobacteria > Alteromonadales > Shewanellaceae > Shewanella > Shewanella sp. 30m-14. Next base: position 49,278 of record NZ_JBRILW010000032.1, read on the forward strand.
GTAAATCTGGTATCCAATGGCTTTGTAGCGTTCAAGTGCAGCATCGATTTCAGGCGCTTCTTCAGGCGTAATTAAGTCAACTTTATTTAAGATGATGACAGGTTGGATGCCTGTGTCTTCAGCTGCAACTAAATAACGGTCGATGATTTGGGTAGTAAACGCCGGCTGTGTAGAGGTGACAATCAAAATCTGATCGATATTTGATGCAATGATTTTCACGCCATCATAAAGATCCGGGCGTGATAACAGCGAATGTCTTGGATGAACAGCCTCTACAATGCCTTCGATACGGCTAGCGCCCGACTCACTGGTCAAGGCTAAACGAACGATAACTTTATCACCGGTGACCAGACTTTTAATATTGCGTCGAATATTACAGCGAGCAAGATGTCCTCCGTCGGTCTCAACGTCAGCGTGCTGACCGAAACGGGAAATAATGGTGCCTTGCTGCTCAGGGCCTAACGTACTGTCTTGTAAGTCAGTCGTTTCGCCTGCGTCGTGGCTCTGTAATTTCTTTTTTTGGTTGGTCCGCATTCTGCGTAATTGACCATGGCTTAGCGGTTTCTTTTTGCTCACGTATTAGTCTTCAATGATAAAGGTGATTTTGTGTTGCTTAAAAAAGCAGTATGATACACGGTCTAAAACAAAAAAGCCTGAATTTAGGCTAACAGGAATAACAGGTCGCTTTATGGCTATAGATGAAAACAATCTGATTTGGGTCGATTTGGAAATGACAGGGCTAGAGCCTGACGTTGACAGAATTATTGAAATTGCCACAATAGTGACAGATAAAGAGCTCAACATTATCGCGCAAGGGCCTGTTTTTGCTATCCATCAGTCAGATGAACAGCTTGCTTTGATGGATGACTGGAACCAGAAACATCATGGTGAGTCTGGCCTTGTGGACCGCGTAAAAGCGAGTACTGTTAATGAAGAGCAGGCTATTGCAGAGACTATTGCCTTCTTATCGCAATATGTACCCGCAGGTGTTTCACCTATGTGCGGTAACAGTATTGGTCAAGATCGCCGCTTCTTAAATCGTTATATGCCAGCTTTAGAAGATTACTTTCACTATCGCAATATCGATGTGAGTACAATTAAAGAGCTAGTTCGTCGCTGGGAACCAACCGCGATGGAAGGTTTCAGTAAAAAGAATACTCACCAAGCATTACAAGATATCGAAGAATCTATCGCCGAATTGCAGTTTTATCGAGCGAAAGTATTTAGAATTTGACCAATCAGTCAGTTTATTTGCAAGAAGGGGTTGCACCGTAGGGATATTTTCATATAATGCGGCCTCAACTTTTCGCTAAGCACCAAACTTAGTGATTACTGATAAAAGTTGAAATGCGACATTAGCTCAGTTGCTAGAGGAAAGAACGATACCTTTAGTGAGTGGTTACAAGCTAAGATGCAAAATTAAGATTTATGCGACATTAGCTCAGTTGGTAGAGCGATACCTTGCCAAGGTATAGGTCATCGGTTCGAACCCGATATGTCGCTCCAAATTAAAACTTATGGGATGATTACATTCGGTAAGTAAAAAAGATTTATGCGACATTAGCTCAGTTGGTAGAGCGATACCTTGCCAAGGTATAGGTCATCGGTTCGAACCCGATATGTCGCTCCAAATTAAACTTATGGGAACACCAAGTCCGGTAAGTAAAAAAGATTTACGCGACATTAGCTCAGTTGGTAGAGCGATACCTTGCCAAGGTATAGGTCATCGGTTCGAACCCGATAT
>NZ_JBRILW010000033.1:0-48448 GCF_052977125.1 Shewanella sp. 30m-14
AGTGGCCCATTGTCGCTAGCTCAATTACATCATCATAGATTGTAGTGATTCTTGGCTAGTAAAGCGCTTATGTTATATAAAGAGGTCTAAAAATACACTGATGTTAGTGGCCCATTGTCGCTAGCTCAATTACATCATCATAGATTGTAGTGACTCTTGGCTAGTAAAGCGCTTATGGAAGAAGTCTAAAAACACACTGATGTTAGTGGCCAGCTGACGCCTGCTCGAATACACACCGTATACTTTAAAGGCCTCCATTGGCCATTCTTGTAATAAGGGGACTAAAGAGCCACTTGCGAGTTCGTTCTTACACACTGAGTTTGACAGCATGGCAATGCCAAAGTCGTCCATAGCGAGTTGCTTGACCATCACCGCGCTGTTAACGCGCACTTTTCGCTGAAAGTTAACCATGGTTTTTCTGGTGCCTTTACCCAGCGGCCAGATAGGGGCAGAGCGTGAGGTCCCTAATAAAATACCACTATGTTCAGCCAAATCTTGTGGTGTTGCTGGCGTGCCATGAATTTTTAAGTAACTAGGGCTTGCGACCAAGATAGGTTGGCGCTCAAATAACAGTCTTGCGACTAAATCAGATGACTGTAATGGGCCATATTTGATGGCGATATCGTAACCTTCTCCTACGAGTCCAATATCACTATCGGTAAATTGCACGTCGAGCTCAACATTGGGGTATAGACGTAGAAAGCCACTGCATAATGTGGCAATTAACTCTTGGCTAAAAGAGACGGGAATAGCAATACGCAATAAGCCAGAAACGTCGTTATGGGTATTTTCTACTGTGGCTTTGGCAGCCTCTATTTCATCGCTTATACTGGAGCAATGCTGAAAAAACAGCGCACCGACCTGAGTCAGGCTTAAATTACGGGTATCTCGTTGTAAAAGTCGCACGCCAAGCTGCTCTTCTAGTTGAGCAACTTTACGACTAATGGTTGATTTTGGCATGCCTATTTCACGGGCAGCTTGAGAGAAACCTTTGGCTCTAACTACCGCTGCAAAGAGCATCATACCGTTTAAATCAGGCATGTTATCTCCACTGTCTCAAATATGGAACAAAGCGTCTAGTGCAGTTTAATAGCAATTGACGGGATAACAAAGTTATATTTACGGGCTAAAAATTTCAGAGGCTAAAGCAGAGGATCTTTCGATGACCAGCAAAAATCAGCCCGCTAACATGACTCAAGTGCAAACTGCCGACCCGCTTTTTCTAAAAGCAGAGCAGTTAGCAAAAGACTTTTCACTGTTTCCTGAGCACAGTAAGCAAACGCTTTCAGAGGAGATTAAAGGTCTTTTAGACGATGACGCGATTCAAGCTAATCTTAAAGACTTGGCTCAGTTAGACGTTGATGGTTATGTCACTAAGGTGATTCAACCAACTCAAGATAAAAATCGCCCGGGTGCTAAACGCATCATTGCGGATCTTAAAGGTAAGCTCATTACCGAAACCCATATCGGCCCTTTTTATAGTGCAGAGATTGAACTGAATTTTGGATCTCGTACTCGCCGTATCGGTTTTGTCGCGCAAGAACGCACAACCGCAAACGGAGCATGGATGCCTGAGCATCATATTGCTTGCTGTAAAGCGATTCGCCACTTTGCTGAGCTGTCTATGCCGATTGTTTACCTTATCGACACGCCTGGTGCCGATGCAGGTGAAATAGCTAACAGCCAGAACCAAGCACACTCTATTTCTAAAGCGATTGCCGAGAGCGCGAACGTTGACGTACCTACTGTGGGTATAGTTATCGGTGCGGGTTACTCTGGTGGCGCGATTCCACTTGCCGCTGCAAACATCTTGTTATCGCTACGTGATGGTATTTTTAACACCATCCAGCCACAAGGTTTGCAAAGCATTGCCCGTAAATACAACTTGTCTTGGCAGGAATGTGCTAAGTCAGTTGGTGTATCGCCTGAAGAGCTTTATACCTCTGGTTGTATCGATGGCATTATCGATTTCTCGCCATCAGACCGAGATGAGCGTCAGCACAATTTACGCCGTGCAATTATTAGCAGTATCGAAGCGGTAGAAAAAGCAGCGGTTAACTTTGTGCGTGAGTCAGAAGATCTGCGTGAGCATTATGACCGCAGTTTAGCGCGTTTCCTAAGCCCGTCTAAGAATCTTGAAGCGTTAGAGCTCAATGCTGAGCTTGCGGTAGCTAACAACCCAACAATGCACTTGAACCTGTTTGGTAGTACATACCGTTACTTGCGTTATCTAACGCTGCGTAGCCGTATCCATTCTATCTCGCAAGAGCAGTACGGTCGGCTATCTAAGGTCAGCGTGCCTGAAGGTGATTTGTTAGCGCGTATTCAGCAAGAGCAAGACCGTGTATTCCAGTCTTGGTTATCAAGCCCTGATAAACTGGTTTATGACGAAGAGCTGAACAAGCTATGGGGTAACTTCATCGCTAAGCGTGATGATGTGTCTACCGAGCGTAATATGCTAACGCGTTTGATTTTGGGTGAGCCAAAAGAGAACTATAAGAAAGCCCGTAAGGCGCTTATCTTTAACATCAGCTGGTCGCTATACCACCGCTGGAAAGGCAACGCAGAGAACAACTTCAAAGGGCTGATTAATTATCTTGAGACGCTTCCATCTGAAGTGACGCAAGCCGATTGGCCTGAACTGAACAAGCTAACCGTGTTAGATGTGATTGTTCATGATGAGCTGCGTGAAGACTTTATTTGGCAATGTCATAACATTTTAGTGTTTGATGCGCTTTACGACAACGTTGTGGGTAATCTTGCGTCTATCGCAAAAGAAGCCATGATGTCTAAGAGTTTGTCACGTAACTCGGTTGATAACTTGCTGCATGACTCTATTGACCGTGCACTATCGACGCAAAACGTTGCTAACGATAAGAACAAGTTCTACAAGTGGCTGAAGTACTTTATGTCACAGTCAAACCGCGCAGAACTACTGACTCGTACTGAGCAGTGGAAGAGTGTTGGTTTCCCACAACTGAACGACAGTCTATTTGTTATTCTGACTTACTTTTTCGAGCGTTTACTGCCTGAGTATTTTGACAGCGAAGAAGAAAGCGGTGAATACACTGGCGCAATTAACCCTGTTCGTATCGGTCGTCGTAAAGACTTCTGGAACCGTTTGACTATGGGTTATCAAGATTTGTTAATCCAGAAAGTACTTCGCGACGAAAAACGCGCAGGAAAAATGGGTTGGGAATCAATTGTCGCTAAGTTTTTCTCTGAGTTTGAAGAGATTAACGGCGATAAGATTTCAGCTAACTTGCTTAACTTCCCCGGTTTCCGTCTTTCAATCGAAGATGCATTAGACAAGGGCATTCGCCCATGTGGTTTAATCACAGGTCTTGCTGATTTTGATCATAACGGTCAGCCAATGCGCGTGGGTGTTGCAGTATCAAATACGGCGTTCCAGGCGGGTGCATTCGATATGGCGGCAGCTGAGAAGTTCAGCGCGTTATTGATTGAGTGTGCTAAGCGCAGACTACCGGTTATCTGTTTCATCAGCTCAGGTGGTATGCAGACTAAAGAAGGTGCAGCCGCGCTTTTCTCTATGGCAGTGGTGAACGATCGTATTACTCGCTTTATTCGTGATAACGAATTGCCAGTATTGATGTTTGGTTATGGTGATTGTACCGGTGGTGCACAGGCAAGTTTTGTGACACATCCACTGGTACAAACTTATTACCTGTCTGGCACTAACATGCCGTTTGCGGGCCAAATGGTTGTTCCAGCTTACTTACCGTCTACGTCCACGCTGTCTAACTACTTGTCTAAAGTACCTGGCGCGATGGATGCATTGGTGACGAACCCATTTAGTGACACGATTGACGAACAATTACAAAGCATCGATCCGTTAATGCCTAAGCCGACGGCTAAGATTATTGATGTGATTGGTAGTGCAGTATCGACGTTGGTTCCTGAAAGACTGATTGCTGAAGAAGTGATTGTTCAGGATGATCCGCGTCAACTAATGAAGCCGATTGACAAGGTATTGGTTCATGCTCGTGGTTGTACTGCGGTTAAGCTTATCCGCAAGGCTCATGACAATAATATCAATGTGGTATTGGTCGCATCAGATCCTGATATGACGTCAGTTCCAGCTGATATGCTAAAAGGCAACGACAAGTTAGTTTGTATTGGTGGTAACACTTCTGATGAGAGTTACCTAAACGCGTATTCTGTACTTAAAGTGGCTGAATACGAAAATGTGGATGCATTGCACCCAGGTATTGGTTTCTTGTCTGAAAGCCCGCAATTTGCTGCACTTTGTGTCAACAACGGTATTAATTTCGTTGGTCCAAGCGTGCATAGCATGACGACTATGGGTAACAAGTCGAACGCGATTAAGACATCACAAGCGCAAAACGTGCCTGTTGTACCGGGTAGTCACGGTATTTTGACTAACGCAGAGCAAGCGGTAAACGTTGCTAGCGAAATCGGTTACCCAGTACTGCTTAAGGCGGTACAAGGTGGTGGCGGTAAAGGTATTCAGGTTGTTGAACGTCCAGGTGACATGATCTCCTTGTTCCAAAAGACCTCTACTGAAGCAGCTGCCGCATTTGGTAACGGTGACTTGTACCTAGAGAAGTATGTAACCTCGCTACGTCACATTGAAGTCCAGTTACTACGTGATCAGTTTGGTAATACTAAAGTACTCGGCCTACGTGACTGTTCTGTACAGCGTAATAACCAGAAAGTGGTTGAAGAGTCTGGTTCAACTATGTTGCCAGATGAGCTTAAGCAAAAGGTGATGGAATACACCCGTCTACTTGGTGACGCAACCGATTACATGGGTGCTGGTACGGTTGAATTTATCTATAACTTAGACGCGAACGAAGTCTACTTTATGGAAATGAACACTCGTTTACAGGTTGAGCATCCAGTTACTGAAGCAACATCAGGCATTGATATCGTTAGCGCTGGTTTTGATATCGCAGCAGGTCGCTCGATTGCCGAGCTTGAGCCACAAGATATTGGCTATGCGATGGAAGTGCGTGTAACGGCTGAAAAAGCGGCTCTTGATAGTAATGGCGTATTACAGTTATTACCGTACCCAGGTCTAATCACTGAGTACCAGATGCCAGAGCGTGATGACATCGAAATCATCTCAATTGCAGGCGAAGGTAAAGAGGTTTCTCCTTATTACGATAGCTTGATTGCGCAGATTATCTGTCGTGGTGAGAGCCGTGAAGATGTGATTGTTAAGCTACACGACTACCTAGCAAACCAAGTGGTGATAAAAGGTATCGCAACTAACATTCCGTTGCTCACGCGCATCCTTAAAGATGGCACCTTCAACGAAGGCGTATACGATACTAATTATCTACCACGCTTTATGGCAGAGCTAGACGTGCCAGAGATGATTGCTGAAATGGAAGCGGCGGCAGAAACGGTAGGTGTTGATACTGCATCACTTCGCGTTGGTGAAAGTAATGAGCTTAAAGTGATGGCTCAAGGCGCAGGTATCTTCTATACCTCTCCAGCACCGGGTGAAGCTGACTTTGTTAAAGAAGGCGACATAGTTACTGTCGATCAGACTTTAGCGCTTACAGAAGCAATGAAGATGTTCTCGCAGGTAACCTTAGCAGGCTTTAACCGTAAGAACGCGATACTTTACCCTGAAGATCAACAGTATCGTATTGAGCGTATTCTTAACAGTAACGGTCAGCAAGTCTCTCAAGGTGAGTTACTGTTTGTTGTGTCTCCGGTAGCCTAGCAACTTGGTGTACTTCTTCGCAGCCTAACTTAAGGTCAGTTAAGATGAGTGAAAGCGTAGCGAATTAGACCTAAAAAATACCCACATAATGTGGGTATTTTTTTGTCTAAAATTCGCTAGGCATTCATATCTTGATACTGATTTGGCTTGATACTGACTAGCGCTATACCGATTAACTTTATACAGATCGGATATAGTTGCTTTCAGGACTTATCGACCCCCTGATAGCGAATTAAAAACGCTAACAACAATGGGGTGATAATGCTGGTTGCTATCGCCATGATGACTATGGCGGAAAATAGCCCAGATATGATGGGCGGTGTAGGGTCTGGATGATTAAATAGCCCGGCTTGTAACGCGACTCCCGCTAAAACGATTTCAACTGCTCCGCGGCCACTCATTGCAACGCCTATTCGCAGTGACTCTTGGCTACTATGACCCGTAGCCCGTGCACATAGCCCAGCGCCAATGAGCTTACTGAGCAAGGCTACAGTAATCAGTAGAGCGACAAACCCAGGGATTGATGCCAGTGACGTCAAGTCTAAATGAAACCCTATCGACACGAAAAAAATTGGCGCGAGAAAACCTGAGGTGATACCCGACGTTTGTCTCTCAACGCGGTCATATACTTTTTGCTCCACAACCGCAGGATGGAAAAACATACCTGCGACAAAGGCACCGATAATAAAATGTAAACCCAGTATTTCGGCGAGTACAGCGTATCCCAGAGAGGCGATTAATAGCATACTAAAATCAATATCAGGGATATTGGTGTACTTGAGATAGCTACCAACAAAAGGAAATAAATAGTAGCCGACAGGTATTGTGATAACGAAAAAGAGCAGTACTTTAGCTAAAAGTGGGCCCCATAAATCTAGAGTAAAAGATAGGGTGCCCCCATTACTAATAGTGGCTAACAATAAGGAGAGAATAAATAAGCTGAGTAGATCGTCCCACAGCGCGGCGGCGACAATGGTTTTACCCTCTTCGGTATCTAAGCGGTTAAACTCCATCAGCATGCGAATGGTGACAGGCACCGCCGTAACGGCAAGAGCCGTTCCCAAGAACCAACTTTGAACTGTTTTAAAGGGGGATTCTGGAAACAGCATAAGCCCTATTAAGGTACCAGAGATAATAGGCACTAACATGCCGCCGATCGCTACAGCAGGGGCTGAGCTTGAGGTCTTCTTAAAGTCGAGTGGGCTCATGCGTACGCCAGCCAATAGCATCAGGAAAAACATCCCTAGATCGGCCAGCGCTTCAAACGCTTCCCCTTGAGTCACTTCCCACAGCAATGGAAATGTGTCTTGAAAACGATACAGGAATAACCCCAGTGCGATCCCAGACACTAACTCGCCTACAATCGGCGGTAAATTTAAGCGTTTGGCTATAACCGCAAAAATCCGGGTAACAGCCAGCAATACAAGAACTAAATAGAGAAAACGCATCTGTATTTTACCCCCAGCTCGACTAGTATGAGAATAGTTGTCTGGCTGTATAAAGTCTAATATCTAATCGAGCCTTGGTGATGCCCAAGGCCTGTATTTTGTACTTACCGTGAGTCCGATTTAGCTAAAGTGCTAGTTCTAAAGCTAAGCTGCAAAATGAGTTAAGAGCTAATGATGACTGCTGCTAGCTGACTACTCTTGTCGTTGACTCGCTATGGCCGCAGCGACCTTCGGATGATGCTTGGTACGCCAATACCTTTTATGTAGTTCATCTACAACAAAGAGTACTGAGGCGGTAGCGAGCAAAATCAACCAGTGACCGAGGCTAATTGGACTGATTTGCAGCGCATCACTGAGTCCTGGTGTATACATGGCACCAATATGGATCCCCTGTGCAACGACAATACCGATAAGTAATATTGGGTTACTAAACCAAGGGATCTGTAATATCGACCTGTGTTCTGAGCGGCTATTGAGGGCATGTACATTTTCAAACAGCACCATCAACATTAACGTGAGGTTACGGGCTTCTGCTTCACTGGAGCCTGTTTGCAGTAATATGGTAAATAAACCAAATGCGATCAGCCCCATGGTGAGTGCGCTCGAACAGACCCTTTCGAGCATCAATCGATCGAAAATAGGCTCCTTAGGCGACCGCGGTGCTTGAAGTAGTTCTTTGCCTTCGGCAGGTTCGAAGGCGAGTGCAACATCCTGTACCCCATTGGTGACAATATTTAGCCAGAGGATCTGCAGCGGGAAAAGTGGGATAGGTAGCGCGAACAGCACGCTGAGTATAAACAGCAAGATCTCTGCAGCACCTGTGCTGATCAGTAAGTAGATCACCTTGCGAATATTGTTATATACGACGCGACCTTCAACAATCCCCTTTACAATGGAGCTAAATTTATCATCGGTTAGCACCAATGAGGCGCTCTCTCTGGCGACATCAGTACCTCTAAGTCCCATAGCTATTCCCACATGGGCGTGTTTTAAGGCGGGGGCATCATTAACGCCATCGCCTGTCATGGCGACAAACTCTCCCTGCCTGATAAGCGACTGAGTGATCTCCATCTTCTGTTGCGGTTTGACCCTAGCAAACACTCTATGATTGGCGACAAGCCGGTCAAATGTATTGATATCCTGCAATCTTGCTTGTTCAAGTGCAGGCCCCGTAATCGCACTATCAGTTTCATCTGCAATCTTAAGTTGTTTGGATAAGGTGAGGGCGGTGGCAGGGTGATCGCCAGTTATCATCGCGACTTTAATGTGCGCTTTTCGGCATGCTGCAACGGCCTCGATAGCGTCGGGTCTAAGGGGATCGCTCATGGCGACTAAACCGAGAAGTTTCAGCCCACTAAAATGATCATCTATAGGAGTACCTAAGCCGTGAGCGACAGCTAGTACACGATATCCTTGCTGCGCCATTATGTGGGCTTGATTAAGTACCTTTTGTCGTAACGTTTTGTTAATCGAGCACATGGGGATAAGTTTCTCTACCGCTCCTTTTACTGAGATCATAGGGCCTAACGAGCTATTATCTATGCTGGCACTAAAGCCTTTTTCTGACTCATAGGGGAATAAGTTCAGCCGTTGCTGTACTGGATCGAAAGGGAGTTTGAACTTGTGGCCTAAGACAAGAAACGCAAGATCGACGCCATCACCATCGGCGTGCACGTGATGCTCCTCAAAAACTAAGTGCGCTTCATTAGCGAGTGTCCCCGCCGTGACTAACTGCTTAAGTGTGGATTCACTTGTTAAGCTGCCTGCCACTAAGTGATTGCTCTCTGAATTAGGTTGAATTAAGTCAACCTGAGTCTGTTCTCCAGAGGGATACACACCACCTATGGGGCTGAGTCCTTCGCCGGAGACAAGGTAAACCTGCTCATTAGTAAGCCAAATTTGACCAATGGTCATCTCGTTGACCGTTAATGTGCCAGTTTTATCGGAGGCGATAAACGTACAAGAGCCGAGTGCTTCCACTGCAACGAGTTTGCGCACAATCACGTTAGCTTTAGCCATTCGTTTCATACCGATAGCAAGAGCCACGGTAATGGCAGCCGGAAGCCCCTCAGGGATCGCAGATACAGCTAATGCAACGCCGAGTAAGAACACGTCAGAGAGCGGCGCGCCTCGAAGTAGAGTCAGGCCAAATATGAGCGCGATGATGATGATTATGGCTATCGCGATACGTAGAGTGAATAGATCGATTCTTTGCATCAGCGGTGGCTTGGTGCTACCGCCCTGGTGGACTAAATGGGCTATCTGCCCTATTTGAGTATTGGCTCCGGTCGCAATGACCTCGCCTTCGGCTCGTCCATGGGTGACTAAGGTTCCAGCAAAAGCCTGTTTTTTATTGCTAACAGAGGCGGACTCTCCTGTGAGAGCTGACTCATCAACTTGAAATAAATTTGCTTGTTTTAAGCTGATATCTGCACCGATACGATCGCCGCTGTTGAGTATGACCCAGTCACCTGCCACTAGATCTTTGCTATCAACAAGCATTGGGTGGCCATCACGGATAACGCGGCTCTGCTGCGGCACCATATGCGCTAATGAGTCGGCGGCTTTTTGAGCTGAAAATTCTTGAATCGTGCCAATAAGCGCGTTAATAAGTAAAACAATGGAGATAAAAAAAGCATTGATAAGTTGCCCGAGGAGTAAGCAAACAATCACTGCAACCAATAGCACATAGATAAATGCGCTACGAAATTGGATAAGAAACAGTTTAAAAAAACTATTCCTAAGCGGCTTAGGCAAGCAGTTTGCCCCATTTTGCTTTAACCGCTCCCGTGCCTGCTCGGTTGTCAGCCCCTGAATTGCCACATAGCCTCCAGCAGTACAGCTTTGCTTCGTCCCTTTATCTATAGTCAATAATTATAGGGCAAGATATGTTTTCAGGCGTTTAATTGACCAGTATCAAAGGTACACGGTTGTCGGGGCTTCCACTTTAACTATGGTTAAATTTGGCGTGCTTTTTAGCTCTGTGTTTGGCAATGACTCTTTGATATTTTCCTCTTATGCTCGCCAAGATTGAGGAACACTGGCTGGATTGCGAGATCTGACTATAAACTTTAAATTTATTTGGCCCATGACGACGACAGATATTGAACTGCGGGTATAAGCTTTGTAGCTGCAGCGCGTCTTTCTCTGGTGATAACTCAGGGTTAAGTTTATACAGCTCACCACCGACTGGACGAGTGTGAATAACGGGCGTTGCATCAATAACGGCGATACGTTTGAAGTCAGTATTAGCAATAAGGTGAGGCCACAGGGCATCGAGTCCCCACCCAGATGGACTTTGGCCCAAACTCTCTTTTAGGGTGATCAACGCACTGGCCGAAAAAACGGGCACCATCACCTCTACAAAATTACTGTAGCGCAAAACTGAGTGTGGTTGACGCAATAAGCTTGAGTGCGAGAAGTAAGAATCCATGGTCAGTGCCGGTTGTGCCAGCGCTAAGCCAAAACCATCAAAAAGACTGAACATCTTATTGATAGTATTAGCGTCAGTCATGATGTCATCATCGGGTAACCAGACTGCATCATATTGCGATATGATCGCCCAGTTGGCTTCAACGAGCTTATGGATTATTGGCCACTTGCCACCTTTTACTTGCTCATAATAAGTCGCTTCAGCTTGGTAATGATTAGGCTTATCGCCAAAGTAACTTAAGAATAAGTCAAAATTAGGGACTGCATTTTCTAACCAATGCGGATGCAGGGAGTTATCGCCTACACGGGCAATGACTAAGTATTTTTTCATATCAAATGGCTCTATAAATGTCGCTATTGCGCAGTAAAAGCTGGCATGGTTTGTTTGGTTGCGAGTGTATTTAGGAACACTTGGCTGGCCGTCAATGCTTCATCAATTGTCACGTCCATATCTAAGTAGCGATAAGTGCCTAATCGACCGACAAAGGTAATATTTTTTTCTTGTTTAGCCAGTTGGATATAGCGCTCAAGTAAGGTGTTATCTTCACTAAGCCTCACTGGATAATAGGGAGTGTCATCTGCGGTTGCTTCGCGACTGTACTCTTTAAAAATCACTGTGCTTGAGTGTGTCTCCCAAGGGGTAAAGTGCTTATGCTCACTGATCCGCGTATAGGCTTGGCTATTATCGCAATAATTAATGACAGCATTGCCTTGATAGTCACCTTCATGGGTTTCTTTATCAAAGTCTAAGGTTCGATAGGGGAGTCTACCGAGCTTAAAATCAAAATACGCATCTAACGGCCCTGAGAAAAAAACATGATCGTACTCGGATTTCATTGTGGCGCAAAAGGCCGAATCGAGTTGTAGTGTAATGTTAGGGTGATCGAGTAACTTTTCGATTAACGGGGTGTAGCCCTCAATCGGCATTCCCTGAAATGGGTGGTTAAAATAATTATCATCGTAATTAAATCTAACTGGCAGGCGCTTTAAAATACTCGCTGGTAGCGTATCAGGCGAGCGCCCCCACTGCTTAATGGTGTAATGCTTGAAAAAAGCTTGGTACAGCGATTCACCAATCATTTTTTGCGCTTGTTGCTCAAAATTCTGTGGTTCCATAATGCTGCCATCTGCTTGTTTAGCAATAAATTGCTCAGCTTCAGCGGGTGACATCTGTGCATTAAAAAACTGATTGATTGTATGCAGATTAATTGGCAATGAGTAAACCTGACCATTGCTCACCGCCTTCACTCTATTGGTAAATGGCATCATTTGCCCAAGTTGGGTGACATAGTCCCAAATGTGCGCTTTATCTGTGTGGAAAATATGTGGGCCAAAGTGATGTAGCATTACATCGCTCTCGCTATCTCGAGAAGAGTAGCAATTACCTGCAATATGTTTGCGAGGTTCAAATACTGTTATTTGGTGGCCAGCTTTGGCGAGCTCATTGGCAATAACAGCACCTGAAAACCCGGCTCCGGCAATTCCGATTTTAAGCATCATGTATTCAATATTAGCGGTCAATAAAAGCAGGAGTGAAGTTTACAATACTTGCGCCTGATATGAGCGAAATTAATCAGCTTGGATATAAAAAACGACACTGCATGTATCTGTTTATTCGCTGTTGTGGTTTTAATGTTTTATGTTTGTTGCTATTTTGTGTGCTCATTTGTTTTGAAAAATGGCTAAGGTAAGTGAAATCGTGGAACCAAGGAGAGGCTTATTACGACCTCGATTGATAAAGACGAACTGTTGGCAGAGTTAATGCGCGATAAGGCTGAACTAACCAAAGAAAATGCCTCGTTACGCGACCAAAATAAAGCCTTACAGCAAAAGCTCAATGCTGCGTTAGATGGAACTGGCTTGTGTTTGTGGGAGCAGCATATTCCCAGCGGTAATTTAACCATGTTTAATATGGAGTGGGGGTCACTGCTCGGCTACACCATAGATGAACTGGCAGCCCATATCGATAGCTGGAAAGGTAATCTTCATCCAGAAGATCGTGATTGGGTGATCGCTAACTTTGATGATCATATCAAGGGGAGAACTGACTCCTACGATGTGACCCATAGAATGTTGCATAAAGATGGCTCGGTAACTTGGGTATCAGATCGTGGGCGGGTGATTGAATTTGGCTTGAGAGGGGAACCATTACGGATCATGGGGACGCATGTTGATATAACGAAAGAGAAACGCTACGAGCAGGAGTTAGCTAAGCTTGCTCATCGCGATCCTTTAACTGAGCTGTTCAATCGACAAGCTATCATGGAGGTGTTTAATAGCTCGCGTCAATCTTCAATAAAGGGTGCCTTAATGTTTATCGATTTAGATGACTTTAAGGCTAACAACGACCGCTATGGACATAAGTTTGGCGATAGCTTACTAATTAAAATCGCAGAAATGCTGCAGCTGCAGGTGCAAGAGTCCCAAGTAATCGCAAGGCTTGGAGGTGATGAGTTTGTTGTGCTGTTTGAGTTTAGTGATAAAGCATTACTTGCTTGTATAGCAGACAGGATCTTGAGTGCTTTTATGGGGTCTATCAAGGTTGAAAATAGGCATGTGACAATTGGGATGAGTATCGGGATCAGTTTATTTTCAGATCAATCTTTTAGCTTTGCCTATGAACAAGCCGATCGTGCAATGTATGAGGTAAAGCGCCAAGGAAAAAACGGCTACCGTTTTGCTTGACGCTACACAGGCGTTATACCGAGCTGATTATTAGGGCTGAGCTCCCGACTTAAATTGATGAAACTCTCAGCTGCGGGGGTAAGTGGTAAGTTCTTACGCCAAATCAGTGCTAAATCCCATGTTAGCGCTGGTGATAGTGGTCGGTATAACAGTTCTTTTGAGGCGATTTTATCGCAAATTGGCTTAGGTAATATGGCTATGCCCATCTTAGCCTCTACCATCGCGGCGATAAAATCCCATTGGCCACTCTGAGCGGCAATATTAAGCTCTACATTGGCCTTACGGCTTAGCCTATGGATAAGCTTTGACAGAGAAAAATCATCGTTATAGAGAATAAAAGGATGAGGCTCAATAGCTGACCAGGTAATGGCTCTGGACTTTGCCAGCAAATGCTCTTTCGGAATACAAGCAAGTAGGGGATAGCCTTTGAGGTTATGGCTATCAAACTCGTGTGAATGAGTTGTAGGTAATGCGGTAAAGGTTAGATCTAGCGTGTCATTAAGCAGAGCTTGCTCCGCACCATATCCGCCGAGCTCGACAATACTAATCTCTATTTTTGGAAAGCGTTTTCGATATTCTGATAAGAGATTGATGATCATCTCTCCCATCATAGGACATACCCCTAAGCGAAGCTGCCCTGTTTGTAATCCATTTAAGTTGTTTAAATCTTCTTGTAACCTATGCCATTGTCCCACTATCTGCTTCGCGGTACTTTCAAGCATTCTGCCTGCTTCTGTAGCAATGACTTTTTGGTTATTTCGGATAAGTAGAGGTTGTTCTAGGTGTTCCTCCAAACGCTGGATCATCTTGCTCAGTGTCGGCTGAGTGAGGTGTAACTTTTCAGCAGCTCGGGTGTAATTTCCCACCTCAAGTAACGTAATAAAGCAGTGTAAGCTCTTAATTTGTACGTTCATGCTTTTATGGAATCCAGTTGATAGTTATTATTCATTTTACTAATAATAGGATAAGGATTACTTTGACCGCAAGCACACTGTTGTGTCTATTTTTGTTGCAATTAATAGGAAATAAAATGAAGGCATATCAAGGTTTATTCGCTCAAGCACTCTATTTAGCTGCCAAGCCATTAGATAAAGAACAGAAACAAAAACTCAATGCCAACTCTGGTCAGCGTCAATGTTCTGCGCAAAAAACCAAGAGTAAGGTGCGCTAATCCTAGGCAAAGTATCACTGCTAGAACCGTTTTACTTCCAACCAAAGTTCCAATTTCTCTGCTGCATTAGCTCGCGCCAATTAATTTGATATTCGGTGCGAGTCAGCACTGCTTCAATAATGCACAAGCTGACTTCCCCCTCCTCATCAAACTCCACCTTAGTGACCATAAAATGCTTCTGCTTTTCTTTAGGTTTAATGGCTGTCCATTTACTATGAAGCAGCTTTTTTGGGTTAATTTTATTCATCTGCGTCAGTACGACTTCTACAGGGAATAGATCACTTGTTCCATATCGATATTCTCCATCCATAAGCTGCTCGATAAAACATCAAGTTAGCTGAGACCACTTTAATAAATGGTTAGCCTCTTATTAATTGTTACCAAAATCAATTTTGTCATTATTTTGTCATTTTTAGTTTTTCGATGTTTATTAGTCATTGCTGTTTCTTGTTTTTATGTTGTTAGTTCTAAATTCATTTGTTATGCCCGTAAATAATAAATCACTTATTAATGATGTTCGGTCTTATATATTTTAATGGGTTTTTAATTGAGCTGTGGCGCTATAGTTGTCGTGATTTTTACATTTCTGGTTTTTTCATCTTAACTTTGTGGTGTTTACTGGCTTTTAAGACTATCGACTTGCTACTGCTTATTAGTGATTAATGTCACAAATTTTATCTTACTGATTTTTGTTTTAATGTTTATGTTATTTTTGGCTCGTTTTTAGCTAGGGGATAGTATTGATTGGTTTTTTGTTTTGTTAGTTTTATTAATTTAGTGGTATATAGTAAAAGTTGACAAAATATTGTCGGTAACTATTTATTAAGGCTTGTTGAATTAATGCGAGAGTTAAATAAGTGAAGCTTGTAAAGCGTTTCGGTAAAGACAAGATTAGAGCTGTGCGCTTACTTTCTAGTTGGAGGGCTGTATTTGTTCTAGGGAGTTTACTTTGTTTTCTTTCAACAACTAGCTCAGCTAAAGAACAAGAGCAAATTCCGTCATCTGAATTAGCAGCTGAGCTATCTCAAATAAAGCTGCAATTAGCTGACTGGGAGAGGCTTAAGCCTGCGATTGAACGCCTAGTGGATAATGAAGAAGATTTAGGGCTATTGATCTCTGAGCTGAGTAAAATTTCAGAGTTGCAGCATAAGCCTGTAAAAGTGATAACGACGACAGAGTCAGCTTTAAAACCACAACCTATTAATAGCGTAGAAAGTTTAGTCAATAATAATATGGTGACCGAATTTAAAAAAGAAGTGAGAGAGTTTGGTATTCACCTTTCTTCTTATTCTAATGCAAACAACTTAAGTTCTGGTTGGCTTAATTATCAAAAGCGTTTTAAAAAATTGTTAGCAGGTGGTGCACCACTTCAGTTCGATTTTGCCCATAAGGGAAAAGAATTCTCAAGGTTGGTTTATGGACCATACTTGAGTAAGAGTGCGGCATCTAAAGTATGTCGGATATTAAAAAGTGAAGGGCAATATTGTGCCGTAGTTAACTATGAAGGTAAGCGGATTTAAATCATTTCTCGTAACTTTAATCTGTTTTGTTAAAAATAATTAAAGTAAATTTTAATTATGCCGATTAGCTATTTCGATTTGGTTTCGTTCTACTTTTATATTAGCTAGGTATATTTGTCACTTCTGGTTTTTATTTGAACAAAGTGAGCCTTGGCGTCATTTATTAAATACAATAATGTGTAAAATGGAGTTTTAAATGAAAAATGTTTCTTTGGTGGCAAAAGCTGTTGGCTTAGCATTAGTTATGGTTGCATCTGCGCCAGTTATGGCTGCTGAAACAGAGAATGCTACAGCTTCTGTTACTGTTAAGAATGCTTTTGAAATGGTTGTGGCTAAGCCATTGAACTTTGGTGAGATCACTGCAGTAGTCGATCTAGCTGTAGCTGATGGCGTTAGTGCCAGCATTACAATGTCGCCAAACCCAACTGAGCAGGCAACAGTGGTTAATGGTGCTGCAAATGCGGCAACCATTAGATCACTAGTACCGGGTGAACCTGGTGAAGTAACAGTTGCAGGTGTTGCACCTTACTCTGAACTGAGTGTGACCTTGCCGGAAGCGGCTGATAAGACTAACGTTGTTGCGGCTTCTGCACCTCCAGGATCACCTAAGTTTGTGTTAAGCGCTATTACGGCATTTATTACTTCAGGCGATAATGATGGCACGCTTTATGTTCATGATACAAATAAGTTGACTGCAGACGGTCAAGGAAATGCAAGTTTTAACTTTGGTGGCACGTTAACGACAGATGTGAATGTCGCTGGCACCAACGTAGTTGATAGACAGTATCAAGATGGTGAGTTTACCGGCACTTTTCCAATTACTGTTAGCTACTAAGTTAAAATAGACTTAGGTGGCGAAACATATGTTTAGCCACCTTACATAAAAGGCTAACTTTGAAATCTATTTTATTTTTGGTTTTAACAACGGTCATTTTTGACGTAAGTGCAGATGTGTATTTTGAGCAGCCGCTATCGTTTGGCACCATAGTGATACGTGATAACAGCATTCAAAGTAGTGTGGTAGTGCCTACCTATGGCCATAGCACTTCTTCAGGGCAGCTGCTGATCATTAAGCCCGGGCAAGCAGCTGAAATGGTCATTACTGATTACCCACCTTATGTAGAGCTTTCAATTACTCCAATGTTGCCTGTTATAACCACTGTTGCATCAGGAGATACTGAACAATTCACCTTAAGTGAGATCTATATTGAGCCGAATATTCGTACAGATAGTGCTGGTATGGCTATCACTCAAATGGGTGGCAAGTTGATGACCTCAGGTAATGGTAAGCATTATTTGAATACTTCTTACCAAGCCGTTTTTTATTTAGATATTAGTTATTAAATCCATCAGCAAACCAAGAGTTTGTATCGTGGGCTTAACAGGGCTTTGGTATGCCACCAAAGCGAATTTGCGTTTTTACTGGTTTGAGTTTTTTCTATGTTTAAGAGTTTATTTAAGGCTGCTCTTGTTGTGTCAGCGTGTATGTTGTCACTTATCAATTCTGCTCAAGCCAGCTTACTGGTCTCGCCGATCCGCGTGGCTTTTGAGGGGCGAGAACGGGCCCATGAAATTGTGCTAATAAATAGCAGTTCAGAGATCAAAACATATCGTCTGCAATGGCAAGAAAAATTAGCGGTTTCTAATGGTGGTTATAAAGAGCTAACAGCAGAAGAGGCAATTGGCTATCCATCAGCTAGCAAAATGCTGCGCTTTAGTCCGAGGCAGGTGACTTTGAAGCCTAATGAGCGTCAGATTGTTAGGTTGGGTCTAAGGCGCCCTAAAGATCTTGCTGATGGAGAGTATCGTTCGCATTTAAAGCTAGAAGCATTGCCCCCTAAACGAGCTAAAAAGTCAGATGGTGAAATGTCGATTAATTTGGACGTTTTGCTAAGTTACAGCCTGCCAGTAATCGTTAGGCAAGGGAAAGCTAACCCTAAAGTTGAGATTACGGCAAAAGAATTGCGCTTTGATCAACATAGTGGCAAAACCGTATTGAACGTTAATTTAACTCGAACGGGTGAATATTCTACTGCCGGGAATTTAGTTGCGTATTGGCTAGATGAACAAGGGACTGAGCAAGTTGTTGCGCGCTTAAATAACGTCAATATATATCCAGAGGTCAATCAAGCTACTAAGTCTATGGCTTGGATTGCCAAGGATTTCACCCCGTCTAACGGCCAGTTGCGTATTGTTTATGAAGGGCAGCAAGAATTTAATGGCCAGGTTTTTGCGGAGAAAGAGTTTGCTGTAACTGCAGAAGCATTTACTAACAACTAGCTATTTTTGTGGTGGATGTTGACCAGAGTTGGTGAATACTTTGTTGTTCGGATTTAAGGGAAAGTAGTGCGCTATCGTCTAAGTTACGCATTACTTTTATCTCTGCTTTTCAGCTATGCAGGCTCCGCAAGTGCGCAGCCTGCTTTTACTGCTTTTATATCGTCTCAACAGGCCTTACCTGTAGCTATTCAATCAGAGCAAAATTTTCAGCTTGCAAGTTTAAATAATGCCGACGTTGCGCGCACTTTAGCGAGGCTGAAGCAAAGTTACAGCTTGTCACTGCAGGAGCTACAATCCCAAGCTGCAGTTTTAGCATCTACAACTGATGACACTAGTGTAAACGTAGAACTCTCCGGCGAGCAGTTGGGTATTCCCGAAGGGGAGGAGTTACTGCTATCTCTTTATGTCGATAATCATTATTTGTCAGATGTGTTTGCTATCAAAAGTAAGCAGAATGCGCAATTTAGTTTAATGGGGCTATTTGAGTTAATTGATTTTCCAATTGAAGTGGACTTTGACAATCGCATAGTTAAAGGCTGGTATTTAGATGAGACTCGTCAATTTTTAATGCGCCTACCTGAAGCGGGGGAGGAAGTCGTTAATGTCTCGGTTAACCAGCAGGATTTCAAATTAGAACCTAGTCATTACACCCTTATGGCTGATGATATTTATATTGCTGGCGATGAGATTGAACAGTGGTTTGGTATCACTTTTGACTATAGCTTTTCAGATTTAAAGGTAGAAATTAGCAGCTCCTCGCCGTTACCTGTACAACAAAGGTTAGCGCGAAAAAAACGGCAACTAAATCAAGCTGTAAGTCGCAATAGAGAGGCTGTATTGCCTTGGAAAGAATCTAATTATCAAGCGATATCTTCTCCTTTAGTCGATGTGCAGGTTAACGCTGCAGTGACAGAACACAACAATTATCAAAGTTACTCGATAATTGGCGGTCATGATTTCGCATTCTTAAGTAGTGAGTTTTATGCCAGCGGCAATAGTCACGATGCATTGACGGACTTACGTTTAACCTTATCAAAAGAATCGGCTGCGGGGGACTTGCTTGGCCCATTAAAGGCGACAGAATTTAGATTGGGTGATATTACTCCTGTGAGCGTTGGAGTTGATGGCACGCTCGGTCAAAGTCGAGGTGTTTCAATAACTAATGATAAAACTGGTGTATCAGCCAACAATAGAACCATCAATCTAAGTGGTGATATTCAACCTGGCTGGGATATAGAGCTATATCAAAACGGTTTACTGATCAGGCAGGCGCTTAGTTTGCAAAATGGTCGCTATGAGTTTAACGACATCGAATTACTGTATGGTGATAACCAATTTGAGATGATCGCTTATGGCCCGCAAGGACAGGTTAAAACCGAAACTAAACAAGTTTATGTTGATAGTAATAAGCTCAAAGCTAACGAGAGCAGCTATAGTGTTTCGCTTGCTGAAATTGGTAAAGGTTTATCTGGTATCTCTAGTACACCTGACGATAATGAAACGGGTTGGGTGCTAAGCTCGACCTATGAGCGCGGTTTAACTGATTGGGCATCGATTAATTTAGGTGTGCAAGAGCAGTTATCAGAGCAGGGCACTTCTGTCGATACTTATGCCATTGGTGGTAATTTTAATCTGTTTGAACGTTTTCTTATTGATGCTGATTATCAAATTAAAGGCCATCAAGACAGCACATTTGCTGTTTCAGGGCGAACCCAAATCGGTAACCAATCCTTAAGCTTGCGTTATAAGGCATCAGAAAAGACCTTAGAAGATTTAAGTCAGCAACAACACACTGAATATAATTTTGACCACAGTGGTTACATTTTTCAAGGCTCTCCTTATCGTTTAAATTATCGGAATCATTGGCGACAAACTCAAACGAGTAAGGGCGCTAAGTACGACGAGTTCGGTAACCTATTAGCGTTGAATACTCGCTGGGCGAACATTAATAACCAATTAACTTGGTATACAGGGCATTCTTCTAATGACGCATCTTTAGATGACTCGCTTACAGGCCAATTACAGCTACAAAAGAGTTTTGGTTGGGCTTTTAGCAGAGTGAAACTAGATTATTTTATTCAGCCAGAAGCTGAAATTTCTAGATTTTCTACTGAGCTATCTATCCCAATTACTACTCACCTACAGTCTGAACTTGAGCTTGATTACTATCCTATAACGGATCTGTTAAGTAGCAGTGCTAGCTTAAGTTGGCAGCACAATGCTTTCAGTCTTAATTCTACTGTTTCTTATGATAATACTGGCGACTGGTCATTAGGCTTGTATGGCCGTTTTAGCTTTGGCTATGAGCCAGATACTGAACAAGTGTTTATGTCGTCACGTAGCTTATCTGGGGCTGGAGCGCTGATGGTACGAGTATTCGAAGATGACAACCTTAATGGTCGGTTTGACGCGGGTGAAGCGGTTATCGAAGGGGCAAGAGTCAAAGGTGTGCAGCAATACCGTTACGGCACCAGCAATAAAGATGGTGTGGCAATCTTAACCTCTATGTCTAGCCAGAAAAAAACCGATATTGTGCTTGATCAAAAAAGCCTAGGCGATCCTTTCCTAATTCCCTCTATTCCAGGGGTGTCAATCACCCCAAGACGTGGGCATATACAGACCTTAGATTTTCCGGTAGTCAACGCAGCAGAAGTTGAAGGCACAGTTTATGTACGTGAAGCTGATGGTTCTGAATCTATTGCGCCTTATGCCACGGTAAACTTAGTGAATAGTGCTGGTGATATCGTGGCGACCACAGAAACCGAATTTGATGGTTATTACCTGTTTACCGATTTAATTCCTGGTGATTATCAGCTGTCTATTGATGCCAATTACCTTGAACGCAAGAAGTTACGTGGTGAGTCTAAAATGGCGATCACTCTGCAAAATAATGGTGATGTGATGAATGGCGCTGATTTTACTTTTGCAGAGATCATGATGACCAAAGGTTATGTGATGAATCTCGGTAAATTTAATTCCCTTGCTATGCTCAAAACATATTGGCAGTTAGTTAAACATAATTATGATGATGCCATGAGCCAGCAAGTGTTTTATATCGAAGATAAAGTCGCAAAGCGCTACGCGTTAAATGTGGCTTTTTTTGCACATAGGCAACAGGCACAAAATGGCTGTAAACAGATTAGTCAGCAAGGTTTGAAGTGCAATGTCGAGCCTTTTGAATTTGAGTTTGAATCCTAATCAGTCGATAAGAATAGATTAGAACGATATTTTGTCTGCAACAGTTTTTGGAAATGAATCTAAAATGAGAGTGTTAAATCGTCACGTGAGCCAGTTACAAACGGCGTTATTGCTAGCAAGCATGAGCTTATTGGGCTGCGCAGCTCAGCCTGATGCAAACCTTGAGCAGCAGCGTATTGAGGAACAAAAGCAGCTTAAAGATAAAATTGAGCTGTTAGAGGTTGAGCTCGCTGAGTGGCATAAAATGAAGGCTGGCTTGTCGCGACTCATTGTTATCGAAGGCGACTTAAAGTTACTTGTCGAACAGCTCACCATGCTTGCTGGCAGCACGCAGACGCCAGCAACACCAAAGTCAACAGCTTCAGCTAATTCCAAAGCGGCTGCGGATAAACACGTTGCCGCTGCTAATACAAAAGAGAGTCGCCCGCATAGTACTGACATTAGAAGTACTGAAGCGGCTAAGCAATCAGCCGCACCAGTGAGTGAATTGAAAACCGCTGAGTCGATTGAACCCACAGTCAAGGTGCCTAAATCTCTAGCGTTAAGAGGTTACGCATCAGCTTATCTTGGCGCGCCTGAACAACCTATTGAAAATAATGCAAAGGTTCTCCAGTATGAAAAGAAGGCTCAGGTTTCCGCCAAAACCTCAGGGGGAAAAGGTGATTATGCTTTGCAGTTATCATCGGTGGATAAGTTTTCTCGCATAGAGCCAACTTGGTTTGAGTTGCAAAGCCGCTTTAGTGCGCAATTAGGGCATTACGTTCCAAAGTACGAGCGAGTGTTAGTTAAAGGAAAGACATATTACCGTATCAAAGTAGGCCAGTTTACGCAGCACCAACAGGCACTCTCGACTTGCAAAAGAATGCAGAAAAGCGGATTAGAATGCATTGTTGCCACAAGCAAAGGGATTAACCTTTATAGCAGCTAGCTAAATAGCTAAAGGGATAGTGAGTTGCTTTGGCTAATGAATATTATATTTTTATAAGCTCATTAGCCTTCTCTTTTAGCCGTGGTTTATTTAGTTAAGCAGTTCATGATCGGCTGGCAATTGACGACTGATCCATAATACTAATTTGTGCTTCATATTGGGGCCATCTTCTTTATCTTTTGATAATGCTTGGATCAGATTATCTTGCACCAGTAATCGATAGATACATTCAACTTTGTCTTTGGGAGAGATCCCTTGACCAAAATCGGCAAAGCCTCTTTTCTTGGCATAGCCAACACCAATTTCTAACGCGAGTTTGAGTAGCTGTGCATCGTGCTTACCTGACTTCATAGTAATGCTCTTTTTTCAATTGATGTAGCTATAACGTTACCTGAAATAAGGCCGAAGGCAATAGTTATCTTTCAGATTCTTATAGGTAAAACGCGACTAACTTTGATGTTTTATTTTTATTTATCATCGCCTTTTACCATTTGACCTAGGTCATCAATCATTCAGTTTTCACGGCATTAACAATTAAATTTGTCTAAGCTAATACTAGGTTGTTGTAACCGGAGATAGCGATGGACAAAGTATTTATTATTTCCCAAAGAGAAGAGGCCCATGTCAACGCAATATCGGCGGGGATAGAACTTGCTAGAGTGCTAGGAAAGCGTGCTGAGGTATTTGCCTATAGTTTTGAATACTTTGGTAATGCTGAGTATTACAATCCCAAGTTTGTTGCCGTGGCACAAAAACATGTGATGAAGCAGCGCATGGCGAAAGTTGAGCAAGAGTTAGAGTGTATCGATGCCGCAGACACGCCAGCCCATAGTGTGTGGAGTAAAGATCTGTCAGAACATGCATGTCATCACTCTAAGCGACATGGTTTCGATTTAATGGTTAAAGGAGTGCATCACGTTGATCATTATCTTCCATTGGACTGGAGTCTTATTCGTCATACCCGAATACCATTAATGCTGTTAACGGATAATCCGCTACAGAACAATAATACTGTGATGATGGCGTTAGATCTTGGTAGTAGCAAAACGATAAAGAAACAATTAAATCATGCCGTTATTCGCCAGGCTGTTGCTTTGGCTGAGGCCACAAGCTGCGAGCTACATCTTGCATTTGTTATTCGATTGCCGCAGGTGATCCACGATATGGAAATTGTCGACATCCATGGAATGATAAGAAAAGCTCGGGAAACACATCAAGAATTGTTTGATGAGCTCAATATTGACCCTAAATGTATCCATATTACTGTGGGTGAACCGGATCTGTGTATTTATCAATTAGCCTGTAAGCATAAGGTGCGTTATTTAGTGCTTGGCGCGGTTCAGCGTCAGGGCGTTTATGCTTATGTGGTGGGAAATATGGCAGAATCAATACTCAACCGTATTCGCAGTAATGTACTTATCGTGCCTGCGCGTGAAGGTGTTTTGCAACCTCTAACGTAAAGCTCACATAAAAAAACCACCTAGGTTAAGGTGGTTTTTAAATGCGATATACCAATGAGTATTAGCCGTGAAAACAGCTCAGTACTTACTGAGTTGAAAACTCGTTTTCAACTAAGTGCTGCTTGTTTTCTGCTTGTGGCGTATGACACTGAGTACAGTTGTAATATTCGTTGTTTAGTTTGCCATCAGCTAACATATGCGATGGGTCCACTGCAGTCGCTTTCATACGTTTAGCTTTAGCAGGGCTGTGACAACTGATACATCCATTTCTCTTTAGCGTGATTGGATAATCTGCCTTGTGTGGGATCATCGGCGGCTGGTGTACAAAAGTACGCTCGATAGATTTTCCACGCTTTGGATAAAGCGGCGCTGGGTCGGCGGCTCGAATATCTGTGATCTCAGACTTACCAAGTGAGCTGATGTTTACCGGCTCTGCTTGAGTGTTCGCTTGCTGACCAGTGCAAGCACTAAGCGCCATCACTAGCGCAGCTAAGGTGAGTAGTTTTTTCATTGGGTGTTCTCCGCCTTTAGGGCAATTCGATTTTGATATTTTCGATTTTTAAACTGGAAAACGCGTTGAGCACAAACATCGATACATCGGCCACATTGAGTGCAATCACTGCTGATTATCATAGGTTGTTTTCCTTTAAGTGCAGGTTTTAAGACCTGTCTTTCAGGGCATACAACAAAGCAATCCATACAGTTGTCACACGCTTTTGCATTGACGGCAGATACCTTTACCGGACTGACTTTGCCGAGTAGGCCAAAGAGTGCACCTGTTGGGCACAAGTGTCCGCACCATGCTCTTTCACTGATAAATAGATCCAGTAAGAAGATAGCTGCTAAGATCCATAAACCGCTGCCAGCGCTAAACAATGCGGCGCGATACAAAATAGGTACAGGGTTAACCCATTCCCATACTGTAAGGCCTGTAAGGACTGGCAGAACGAGCACAAGTGCTAGCAGATAGTAACGTAAGTTTCTAGGCATCTGCGTTGTACGCGGCAAGTTCAGTTTGCGTCGTAACCAGCTTGCAAGATCTGTCACTATGTTCACGGGACAGACCCAGCTGCAAAATACTCGCCCGCCTAGCACTGCATAAAACAAAGCAATAATGGCGGCACCGAGTATGAGGCTAAGCTCGGGTAGATGCCCTGTCAGCAACACCTGCAAGGTGGTAAGTGGATCAGATAAAGGCACCACACCTAAGGCTTCACTGGTAGAGAGGTTGCCTTTAAGCAACCACAATCCTAATAAAGGTGCTAACAAAGGACTAATGGCAAACAGTGCAAAGACACTGACTTGGCTTAGGCGGCGAAGAAATAGGAATTTGTGGGCACGCCACCATCCTAGCTCTTTAATTGCCGCCTTCGCAAAACCATGTGTTGTCGGTTTTTGCTTTAGTGGTTGGCTCATAATGCAAGCCCCTTGTTTAACATCTCAAGTGTGGTGGATTCGGTATTGATATATGTATCGTGTGCTGCCGTTTTACCTAAAGCAACATGAGTCGGTAACACTTTGATCGCAGCTTGCTCTAGCACGCAAGCATGTTCGCATTTACCGCAGCCTGTACAGCTATCGCTGTTGACTGTAGGTAAAAACATGGCGTGATGACCACTACGGGCATTGTGTTGCATATTAAGGGTGATAGCGTCATCAATTAGCGGGCAAACCCGGTAACAAACATCGCAACGTAGCCCTTTAAAGTTCAGGCAATTTTTCTCATCGATAAGTACCGCAATTCCCATTTTAGCGTCTTCAATATCCGTTAAATTGTGATCAAGCGAACCCGAAGGGCAGGCCTTAACACAGGGGATATCTTCACACATCTCACAGGGTATTTTGCGCGCAGTAAAGTAAGGCGTGCCCGTTGGCGCACCCTCAAACCAGCGAGCGAGTTTGAGGGTGTCGTAAGGGCAAGCTTCTACACATAAACCACAACGCACACAGGCCGAGAGAAAATCATCTTCACTTAATGCTCCTGGCGGTCTAATCGCGAAGGGGTCTAATTGAGTTGATTGTTTTGCAACTGCCGTTAATCCCATTCCTAGTAAGCTCATCGCACAGCCTGCTTTTGCCGATGTGGCTAAAAACTGACGGCGATTAACGCCTTTTGCTTTGAACTTACTTTGATTGACCGTACTCATTTGCTGCCTTTTCTCCGCTTTGCTCAAGCGATTAAGTTAAATTTGTTTGTGAAAGACTTACGCTTTCATCACTTTAACTGGACACTTCTTGAAGTCTGTCTCTTTTGACAGCGGATCCGTCGCATCAAGTATTAACTTGTTGACCAGCTGGCGCGCATCGAAGAATGGCATAAATGCCACGCCTCTTGGTGGTTTGTTGCGGCCTTTAGTTTCAACACGGGTTTTCACTTCACCACGAGGTGAAGCCACAATCACTTCATCACCACGCTTTAGACCACGTGCTTTAGCATCCTCAGGATGCATAAAGATTTGTGCATCTGGGTAGGCGCGATAAAGCTCTGGCACGCGAGCTGTCATCGAACCTGTGTGCCAATGCTCAAGTACACGGCCGGTTGATAACCAGATATCATATTCTTCGTTTGGTTCCTCTGCTGCAGGCTCAAAGGGGAGGGCGAAAATAACCGCTTTACCGTCTGGCTTACCGTAGAAGTTAAAGCCTTCGCCAGCCTTAACATAAGGATCGCTACCTTCAACGAAACGGCGTAGGGTTTCTTTGCCATTCACCACGGGCCAACGTGCACCACGGTTTTCATGATAAGTATCAAAGTCCGCTAAGTCGTGTGCATGGCCGCGACCAAACTGGGCATATTCTTCAAATAGTCCTTTTTGTACGTAGAAACCAAATGCATCAGACTCATCATTTAGCTCAGATTTACATTCAGAAGCAGGGAACTTGTCCACAACGCCGTTAGCATAAAGTACGTCGTAAAGTGTCTTGTCAGCGTACTCAGGCTTCTTAGCAATCAGCTCAGCGGGCCATACTTCAGATACTTTAAAGCGCTTTGAAAACTCCATTAGCTGCCACAAGTCAGATTTTGCGCCTTCAGGTGCTTTAACTTGCTGGTGCCACATGTGAGTACGACGTTCAGCATTACCATAAGCGCCTTCTTTTTCTACCCACATTGCCGTTGGTAGAATCAAGTCCGCCGCCATAGCTGTAACCGTCGGATAGGGGTCAGACACGACAATGAAGTTTTCAGGATTACGGAAACCAGGGTACATTTCATCGTTAATGTTTGGACCGGCTTGCATGTTATTGGTACACATAGTCCAGTAACAGTTCAGCTTGCCATCTTTAAGCATACGGCTTTGCAATACAGCGTGGAAACCAGGCTTTGGCGGAATAGTGCCCTCTGGTAATTGCCACAGTTTTTCAGCTATTTCACGGTGTTTAGGGTTTGCTACCACCATATCGGCAGGTAAACGGTGTGCAAACGTACCCACTTCACGCGCAGTACCACAAGCAGACGGTTGGCCTGTTAGTGAGAACGGACTGTTACCCGGCGTTGAAATTTTTCCGGTTAGCAAGTGAATGTTGTACAGCATATTGTTCGCCCAAACACCACGTGTGTGCTGGTTGATCCCCATGGTCCACAAACTCATCATTTTCACGTTTGGATCGGCGTACGCTTTAGCCATAAGCTCTAGCTTTTCTGGTTCTACACCACTCATTTGGGCTGCGTATTCAAGCGTGTAGGTGCTCACAAACTTGGCGTACTCATCAAAGCTGATTGGCGCAAACTTACCATTACCTGGGTTTTTCGCTTTTTGCTCTAATGGATGCTCTGGACGAAGACCGTAACCGATATCCGTTGTACCTAGAGCAAACTTAGTGTGCTTATTAACGAAGTCTTTGTTTACCGCATCGTTTTGAATGATGTAGTTAGCAATATAGTTAAGAATAACTAGGTCAGACTGTGGACGGAAAACCATGGCGTTATCGGCTAAATCGAAGCTACGATTTTCGTAAGTTGATAATACGTGTACGCGACTTGTTGGGCTGCTCAGACGACGATCTGATAGGCGAGCCCACAAGATTGGGTGCATTTCAGCCATGTTGGCGCCCCAAAGCACAAACTGATCAGCAGCTTCTAAGTCATCATAACAACCCATAGGCTCATCAATACCAAATGTACGCATAAAGCCAACAACCGCAGATGCCATACAGTGACGGGCATTAGGGTCGATGTTGTTAGTTAAGAAACCCGCTTTGTGTAGTTTAGAGGCAGCATAACCTTCCCAAACTGTCCATTGGCCAGAACCAAACATACCAATAGCGGTAGGCCCTTTGGTGTTAAGGGTGTGCTTCCACTTCTCAGCCATGATATCAAACGCGCTATCCCAGCTGATTGGTGTGAATTCGCCTTCTTTATCATATTGACCATCTGTCATGCGCAAAAGCGGTGTAGTAAGGCGATCTTTGCCGTACATGATCTTAGAAAGGAAGTAGCCTTTAATACAGTTAAGGCCTTTGTTCACAGGGCTTTCTGGATCACCTTTAGTGGCAACGACTTTGCCATTATCTGTACCCACGAGAACGCTACAACCCACGCCACAAAAACGGCAAGGTGCTTTGTCCCACTTGATGCTATCTTTTTGCTCTGCAGCTTCAACTATCTTAACTGGCAGAGTCGCACCGACGGCTGTTGCAGCTGCAACGGCGGCGTTGGCTTTTAGAAACTCGCGACGGCTAATGCTCATGGTGTTCCTCACTCTTCTCTTCAACTGGATCGACTTGGTGATAAATCAAACTGCTATTAATAACGCCTTCTAAGGCGTTTATTGCTTCAACGCTATCGAGGATGGCACGCTGGGTCTCACCTTCAACGGTGACCACAAACTTGCCTTCGTCAGTAACGGCATGTATTTCGGTGCCTGTTAGAGCAGATATTTTGCTCTTAATCTCTGTCACAGCATGGGGCGCGGCATGCACCACTAGACTGGTAATATGAAATTCTTGGCTCATCTTGTTACCTTTTATAATGGGGTAAATAACGCTGTTCTTTAAGTAGTGCAGTTGCTATCTACCAAGGTTGATATCGAGTCTAGACCTCATAGATTTTGTGGGTATACCTCACAAGGGGTATTGAGGTTTTTTGTCGACAAAGATCAACTTTTTGATGGTGATCTAGTTCGCAAATTTACCATTAAACACTATAGGCTTGTTTGAATTTCATCCATACGAAATGTTAGCTTGCGCTACATTAAAAACTCAAAATATTCAGAATCTTGGTTAATGATAATCGTTCTTGTTTGGCGGGGCGGGAATGACAGTTTGTAAGCCGTGTACTTGCCCAATAAAGGCAAAGATTAGTGGTTAATATCCAGTGAGTTCCATATAGCCCAAGCCATTGTGGCTACCCGATATTTTGATCGGGCCTTCCCAGTAAGGGATAGACAGTGGCATGCTTGAGTCGCTATTGAGCGCTTGAGTGTTAAGCTTGATGTTTTCCGAGGGGATCGCTATCTGCCAAGTGACAGGGTAGCGCCCTGACGGGGTTTGCTGCCATGCGGTTGCAGTCATTGATATTTGATCTGTGCTGATGTTATGACCCCTGCCGTCAGAGTACATACGTCTGCCACTATAAAAGTGCTGTTTGTCACCACTGTTATCCCTTAGCTGAAATAACATTAATGCAGAGCCATCATCTAGCTTTAAGGCGAACCAATCCCAGCCCTGCTGAGTTTTTGATAAAAACTGCGAACTCCATTCTCTATCAAGCCAGGCATCACCCGAAACATGAGTGGTTTTACCATCTTGCTCGATAGTGCCTGTGACCTTGATAAAAGGTTGACTATAGTAGTAGCTAGCAACAGTGCCGCTGGCATTTTTACGACTATAGCCTCGCTCGCCTTGCAGTTGAAAAGGCGACTGACTATCTAGGGTTAATTGATAATTAAAGTCAGCAGTGACTACCGACAGTATTGCAGGAAACAGTTGCTCGTTGTCGCTGCGCCATTGCCAACCATCTTGTTGAATAATCAAGGGCGAGGTTTGTGTGCCGGCAAAGTATTGATTACCCCTTGACCACTTTTCTTCGGTTAGATGTAGTTGCTTACTGGTGAGTGCAGTGTGCGACATATATAACTGCTGAGTCTGCCAAGCTGATTGAGTGGCTTTGTTATTGCTGGTTTCATTTTCATCAACACTGGGTGGAGCAAGCGCGATACGAAACTGTGTCCATTGCAGGCCAAGTTCTTCACCTGTGTCTGTTTTTAGATTCGCGGTTAAATACCACCATTCCTGGCGAAAATCATCATGTGCTTGATGGTCCGCCGGAAACGTGAGTGCTACGCCGGGCAACACTGGCGCATAACCTTGAGTATTACCATCTAATAGCTGTCCCATACCGGGTGTACTGCCTGGCTCTGAGTCACAACCGCAGAGTGAAAACAGAAGGAGTAAATAACAGAACAGTTTCATAGTGCTTCCTGTTGTAAGCTGCTAATGAGTGGTTTTCTGGTCTGCCAAAATAGCGGCAATATTACTGCAATCGCACTGGCAATCATGGCGATAACAAGCACTCTAAAGTAGGCCTGCCAGTCCCAAACCATGGCAATACTCCAGCCAAAGGCCTGTAAAGTGACTTTGTTAATCAGTAAATAGCCGAGTAATGCGCCAGTTGGCAGAGCAAGTAAGCAGGTAAATAGTACGATAAGCAGCATTTGGCCACAGACTAAAGTACGTAACTGATAGCGGCTCACTCCAAGGGAGTAAAGCCGCGCTAAGGGCGCTTGCCTTGCTTGAGTTAACATTAGGCAAGCGCTGAAAAGGCCAATTGCCGCGACCACTAAGGTCAAGCTATTGAGTACCAAAGTGATAGAAAAAGTGCGTTTAAAGATCTCAAGTGCGCGCTGCTTTATTTTAGTTTGGTTATACATCTGTGCGGGTGACAGTGGCACCTTTGTTTGCAGTATCAATTCAAGTTCAGTGATATTGTTAGCATAGCTAGCTGCAATGCTGGTGGGCTGTGTGGGGAGCTTGAGCTGCTGCCAAGTATGTTGACTTACAATGACCTGACCCAATGGATTACCGTAATCATAGAAGATGGCACCAATGGACAAGGGGGCAAGCGATACCTTGTCAAACTCAGGTAGACTGATTTTATCACCCACATTAAGTTGGTATTTGATTGCCATCGGCTCACTGATCATGAGGTTATTACCACTGAAAAAGTGCTGCCAATGATGATCCGATTGCGCTTTTATCTGGTTGCTGTTTCTGAGTGAATGCGCATCGCGGGTCATTAGGCTGACAGGGGCCTTTTGATAATGGCTATTATGGATCCACTGGCCATATATTGCGGTAACCTTAGGTAGCTCGGCTAATAACGCTTGTGTTTGGGTCACTTTATCGCTGGGTGGGCGGATATACAGGTCGGCATACAGTCTGTCGTCGAGCCAGTGTTTTAAGGTGATTTCAAAACTGCCGACTAAGGTATTCATCGAAATGTTGGCGGTTAACGCCAGTAGCATGGCCATCATCGCCAGCGACAGTGGCGCAATAAGCTCTTTACTTTCAGCCACGGCATACTGCCACAGGCCGTTACGTGTAATACGCTCCACCACCGATAGCCCCATTTGCAGCGCCAGCGGCAATAGCAGTGGTATGGCAATGGTTACTACGCCTAATAATATCAGGCTATGTTGATAATCTTGGGTAAACGGAAACAAAACCGCGCTAATCAAGAGTAGAGAGATCGCGATAAAAAATAGCTTTCTTTGCTGCCTCTTAGCATGACCTTGCTGTTCATAGCGGCTCGCACTACGTGCTAAAGGTTGTTTCGCTAAGGTGGTAAACAGTGGGAAACAAGCAAGCAGGGCGGCAAAGAAAGTCAACCCAACGGCTTGATATAGCCAGCTCCACTGCCAAAGCCCAGGCATCAGCCTTGCGCCATAAAGCTGCTCGAGTGTGAGTGCAATCATAGGTTGTAACCAGTGACTTAACTGCAAGCCAAGAATAAATCCAGCAAGCGAACCGAGCAGCACTAAACTGAACAGCTCGATGAGTAATGCAACCAGTAATGCCCGTTGTGGCACGCCTTGCTGCTGTAATTGCACTAACAGCCTTTGTCGCTTGAGCAGGCTATAGCGCACGCCGTTATAGGCGATAAAGAGTCCGACGACAAATGCCAATAAGCTCATGGCGGTGAGATTTAAGTGAAAACTACGGGTTAAACTGGTGAGGCCTTCACCGTCATCTTGTACGGCAAAATCAAAATGCTCACTCGTCTGCTCATTAAAGGCTTGCTTGACCTGCTCGGTAAGCGTGTCGGCTTGACCAAATAGGGCGATATAGCTTAATTGACCGGGTCGATTGAGTAGCTGCTGTGCAAGAGAGATATCCATTAAAATGGCGTTGCCGAGACCTAGGCTATCATCGAGTGAAATAACATTAAGCGTTTTGCCGTTAAGCTGTATTTCCCCCTTGGGAGCAACGTTGTCGGCAAAGCTTTTACTCATCAAAATATACGGCGCAGCAGATAACAACTTTGCTAAAGGAAGGTTGGCTGATAATAGCGAGCGGTGGCTTTTATCTGGGCTGCTTATCGCCGTGCTTGAGGTGTGATTCTTGTTTTTACTCTGACTCTGAATTGATAAGGCGGCGACTAAATCACTCGCTTGTATATCCCAACGTCTGCCTTGCTCATCGGTGACGGTATCGTTTATTACCGCTAAGGCTTGATTTATACCTGCTTGTTTTAAAGTAAAATAAACTGACTCATCAATTGATTTTTTGCCTGTGATTGGCGTGAGTAATAACTGCGCCCTTTGGCTTAGTAGCTCCGTCGCTTCAGAGTAACTGCGCACTGCGTTTTCATTGGTGGCTCTAACACCAATAAGCAGGGTTACCGCCAGGATAATACCGAGTAAAATAGCCCCCGCTTGCAGAGGCGATTTTAAGTAGTGACGAGCAAACACGCCCAGACTTAAGCGTATCGTTAGGCCAAAACCTGAACCGTTATTTGAGCCGCTACTCATGGATTTGCCCTTGCTCTAGGTGCCAGCGCCTTTTCATAAAAGCGGCGCATTCATTGCTGTGAGTCACCATTAAAATACTGGTTTGTGACTCCTCGGCGAGTTGGGTGAGGAGCGCCATAACTTGCTGACCGGCTTTCTCATCGAGGTTACCTGTCGGTTCGTCGGCCAATAATAGCTGCGGCTTATGAGCGAGTGCGCGCGCAATAGCGACCCGTTGTTGCTGGCCGCCTGAGAGGGTTTCTACATGTCTGTTTTTTACGTCATCAAGCCCAAGCTGGGTAATTAAGTAATCACACCATGGGCTCCATTTCTGTTGGTTCAAGCGCAGTGAAAAAGCGATATTGTCACGAACATTGAGCGGGGTTAGCAGATTAAATTGCTGGAAAACAACACCGAGGTGTTGGCGTCGAAATTGGCTCCACTGTTTATCTTGCCAGAGGGTGGTGTCATTTGAGTTGAGAAACAATTGGCCTTGCTTGATAAATTCAAAACCGCCAATGATGTTGAGTAAGGTACTTTTACCACTTCCGCTAGGACCTGTCAGTGCGACTGTGTCGGCGACATTGAGCGTTAAGTTAATATCGGCTAATACCTGATGATATTTATCACCATCAGTAAAGCCCTTAGATACGTGGTTCAGGCTGACAATTTCTGTACTCATGACTTCCCCTGTTACAAGAACTACTTTCTCTAGCCATAATCAATTTAACATGTTTCATGTGTCATGTTTAATCTTCCCTAGTGATTACGCATTTTGTTATTACGTATTGGTATCTTAATAGGATCGTATCCTTACTGACTTATTTGTTTTTCGGCTCGTAGATAGCAATATTGACTGCAGAATGGACTAAAAACCGACACTGCATTGCTCAATAAATAAACTGGCTTTGTGTTGAATGCTGATGCTTGAGGTGATTTAATGAAGTCGTTATTTCAAGTTCATCATAGAGTTAGTGCCTAATAAGAAGTAAATGGGTCTCTTTTATTCGGTGCAAAGTCACAGCCTTGCCTACACTGTGTTTGAGTGTTTTTGCTAAAGAGCGTGACAGGCCTTTCTAGCAAGATAGTATGGCCGCTCTTTGTTGTAAGCCAATAAAACGTTAACCACTGTGGATTATGGATATGAGCAGACTTCGTTCTTTTCGTAGTAGAATTTTATCGCAAATAGCGCTGCCTCTTATCGCTATTATGACGGTGGTCTTTAGTATTAATGCTTGGCTGAATTATCAAGATGAAGAGCAAGATATCTATGAGCAGCTTGGCCAAAAAGCGCAGAGCGCTGCCCTGCATTTAGAGTATTTCTTAGAAACCGCAGAAACCGATACGCGCTCTATTGCCGATTTTTTGTCTGAAGCGGATGACGATGACTTATACGCTGATGAAATGACGCTTAAACAGCTGCTAACCCGTCGCCTTGATAGGCATGCCGATTTCTACGGCAGTGCCATCGCGTTTAGCAAATTCGCTATTGATAACCGCGAACTGTTTGCACCTTACGCCTATCGAGAAAATGGCAAAGTTTTGACCTTAGACATTGGCGCCGATAGCTACGATTATACCAACGGTGAGTGGGACTGGTGGAGTAAAGCCATCAATGATATCAATGGTTATTGGTCGCAACCTTATGTGGATGAAGGGGCGGGTAATGTGTTGATGGTGAGCTTTTCTCAACCCTTTGGTGAACAGCCCCCTTTCTTGGGCGTCGTGACGGTTGATTTAGCGCTAAATGAAATTCCTAATATGGTTGGGATCTCGCCCAAACGTATCGTTGTTATAGATGAAAAAGGTCAACTTATTTATCATCATAATCAGGGATTGTTGCTGCAAAGAGGTGCAGATAAATGGCTGGCTAAAACAGCTGATAACCAAGGGTTTATCGATTTAGTTAACCGAGGTAGTGCAGGTTATTCCTATATAGAAGACAGCTTAGGAGAACGATATCTAGCCAGCGTTGGGGTGGTACCTACGTTGAATTGGCGGGTGGTGATTATGACCGCTGAAAGTCATCTCCATAACGAGTTTCTTCGTGACTTTACCTCTTTAAGTCTCAACTTATTGTTACTGTCAATTTTGCTGTTATTAACGGGCTATATAACCTCTCGGCGCTTAACTCGGCCTATTGAAGAGTTAGAAGCGGGGATTGTTGCCTTCGGTGCGGGAAAAACCAAACGGATAAAAAAACCCCACGGAGCCGCCAGTGAAATCGCGACCTTAACCAATAAATTTAATGATATGGCTGAGGTGTTAGAAGAGCGTGAAGAAGCGCTGCTTGATTCTCGCGGTAATCGTTTTGCTAAGTTGATTGATGGTATGAGTGATAAGTCATTTTATTGCTCGGTTGACCCAAGTGGTCAGATAGATCAGGTGAGCGAAGGGGTCGAGAAAGTCTTAGGTGTCTCAGCTGAACTACTCAAACGTAAATATCAGCGTATGTTCTCCGACAATCCCATAAACGAAGTTAATTGGCAGTATATGGACCGAGCATTGCTCGGTGAAAATGTACCGCCACACCAGATAGAGATGATTGATGCTTCGGGTAAATTACGTCATTTAGATGTATTTATGCAGCCGTTATTATCTGACCAAAAAGTGCTGCTTTCGATTGAGATATTATTTAACGATGTCACTGAGCAGTTTTCTGCCGCGGCATGGTCGAATGCGGTACTCGAATCTGCACCAGAGGCGATGCTTATTGTGGATGAGTCGGGCAAGCTGGTGTTTACCAATAGCCGCTGCCAATTGCTATTTGGTTACAGTGAGCAGCAGATGCTGGCGATGTCAGTAGATGAATTGGTGCCAGAGGCAATCCGCGCCAATCATGCCGATTTCCGTTCTCAGTTTGTCGCCGAAGGACGCGACCGAAAAATGGGCTTTGACTCATCCTCTATCTTGATGGCAGTGAAAGCAGATGGGAGTGAGTTTCCGGTTGAAATAAGCCTAGGTTTACTCCCCGTAGATGCCGATGGCAAGCGTCAAATCGCGGCGTCAGTGAGAGATATGACGGTCGAACTTGAAGTCGCTCAGCGTATAAAAGACAGCGAAAATCGCTTTAGAGGTTTAGTCACTAATATTCCTGGCGCTGTTTATCGCACGCGTATTGGTGAGTTATGGGTGATGGAGTATGTCAGCGAAAACATCATCGATATTACCGGGTTTCCTGCATCGGATTTTATTGAGAATGCGACTCGTAGCTTTGTCAGCTTGATTGTTGAACAGGATTTGGCATCCACCAGTCAAACGATAGAAGATGCGCTATTAGCGCATAAAAGTTTTGAAGTGCAATATCGCATAAAACATCGCGATGGCAGTATCCATTGGGTGCATGAAAAAGGTAACGCGATATATGGCGATGATGGGCATGTGCTGTGGTTCGATGGCAGCATCAACGACATTACCAGCAGTAAATTAGCCCAAGAAGAAATTGCCCAATCCCAGCAACAACTTGAGACGATTACCGAGTCTATCCCTAGTACGGTTTACCAGTTACATTGGTGTAGCAATACCGAACGTAAATTTACTTTCCTATCTAACGCATGCATAGCCACCTTAGGTCTTCATCGCGATGAAGTGCTCAATAACTTTGATCAAGTTGCAGAGCGCATCATCAGTGAAGATCATTTACGCATTATTGAGGCATTGGCGGGTAAAAGTAGTAAGGGTTTACGCTGGACCGAAGAGTTTAGGTATCGTCATCCCATCGGTGATATTCGCTGGCTACAGGCTGGTGCTCACGGCAGTGTACTCGCCGATGGTTGCATTACCTGGAATGGCTATTTAATGGATATTACCGATCGTAAGAAAATCGATAAAGAGCTCGAGGATCGCGAAGCTCACTTTAGGGCATTATTTGATAATGCTGGGATCGGCATTGTCAATGTTGATGAACGCGGGAGCATACTCGACTGTAACGAGCAATTTAGTCAATACATGCAAGTGGCGACGTCTGAGCTCAAAGGACGTTCTTTCTTTGACTATCAATACAGCGAAGATCGTGATGATGCCAAGGCCTTGTTCCGGGAGCTTACTGAAAATGGTAATGACAGCATTACCACCGAAGTGAGATTACTAAACGATTCTGGCGAGTTAATGTGGATGGATCTCACTTTGACCCGATTACAAGATAAACAGGGCGAGTCAAAGTCAGTCGTGCTATCGATGGCTGATATTACTTCGCTTAAGCAGCTATCGGTTGAGCTGCAGCAGGCTAAGGACAGTGCTGATGCAGCCAGTAAGGCTAAGAGCGACTTTTTGGCGAATATGTCCCATGAAATTCGCACTCCGATGAACGCCATTATCGGCATGTCCCAGCTTTGCTTACAAACCCATCTTGATAAAAAACAGCTGAACTATGTCGAGAAAATAGATCGAGCCTCTCAATCTTTACTTGGCATTATCAATGATATTTTGGATTTCTCTAAAATTGAAGCCGGAAAACTGGATATCGAATCCGTACCCTTTCAGCTCGATACCATGCTCGAAGATCTCAGTGACATGTTCTCAGCGAAAGCGGCAGACAAGCAGCTAGAGTTATTGTTTGCGGTTGCTCCCAACATTCCTAGGCATTTAGAAGGTGATCCGCTGCGTTTAAGCCAGGTGCTGATTAACTTAATGAATAACGCCATTAAGTTCACTGAGCAGGGTGAAATTCTGCTGTCTATTAGCCAGCTCGCACAGGC
The DNA here is from genome assembly GCF_052977125.1 of Shewanella sp. 30m-14. Lineage (NCBI taxonomy): Bacteria > Pseudomonadati > Pseudomonadota > Gammaproteobacteria > Alteromonadales > Shewanellaceae > Shewanella > Shewanella sp. 30m-14. The sequence continues at coordinate 37,484 of NZ_JBRILW010000033.1, forward strand.
TGACGACGACATATTACTCAAGTTTAGTGTGCGTGATAGTGGCATCGGGCTGACAGAAGAGCAGCGCAATAAACTGTTTAAATCATTTAGTCAGGCCGACACGTCAACCACACGTAAGTATGGCGGCACAGGGTTAGGCTTGGCCATTAGTAAACAGCTGGTGGAATTGATGGGCGGCGAAATTGGCGTCGATAGCCAGTTTGGAAACGGCAGTACTTTCCACTTTACAGTGCGCTTAAATATTGCGGATAAAAAACTACTCAAAGTCAGTCAAGAAGTCGAAGGCATGCGGATCTTAGTTGCTGATGATAATGCAACTGCGCGAGATATTTTACGCTCAACCTTAGAGAGCATGGGCTTTGAAGTCGACACGGTTAGAAGTGGTTTGGAAGCGGTAGAGCGCTGCAAGAATCAAGACTACCCGGTGGCATTAATCGACTGGTTAATGCCAGAGATGAACGGTGTAGAGGCGGCGACTAAAATCATATCTGAAAACAGTAATCCGCCTAAAGTGTTACTGGTTTCTGCCCACGCTAATGAGGCGTTCATCGAGCAGATAGAGCAAAGTGATATTGCAGGTTATATCACTAAGCCTATCAGTGCTTCGCGTTTGCTCGACGGTATCATGCTATCGCTAGGCAAGAATGGCGCCATGCCAGTTAGGCGCAAGGGCTGTGATGTTAATCAGCAGTTGCTGGCACAATTGCAGGGTAAGCGCATCTTATTGGTTGAAGATAATGAGATGAATCAGGAGGTGGCAACAGAGTTTCTTGAGCAAGTCGGAGTGGTGTTATCGATTGCAGAAAATGGTCAAGTTGCCCTAGACAAACTCGCTCTACATACCTTTGATTTGGTGTTGATGGATTGCCAAATGCCAGTCATGGATGGTTATCAAGCCACTCAAGAACTCAGAAAAATCCCACAACTTGCCAACTTACCTGTGATTGCCATGACCGCAAATGCAATGGCTGGGGATCGTGAGATGTGCCTGCGCGCCGGTATGAATGATCATATTGCCAAACCGATTGAGGTGTCGCTGCTTTACACCACTTTGCTTGAATATTTGGGCGAGGGTAACAGTGAATTTACCCCTGCCGATTTTACAGCAAGAGTTGTAGACGACGCGGTGCTGTTTTGGCCACAGCATCAAGCATTAGATATCGATAAAGGCCTCCAGCTGGTGCAGAATTCGGTGCGCTTATATCGCAGGATTTTTGAGCGCTTTTATCATGGTCAAATCCATACGGCTGAACAAATAGATCTCGCCTTAAGCCAGGGAAAAAGCAATGATGCGATTCGATATGCGCATACGTTAAAAGGGGTTGCTGGTAATTTGTGTTCGCCCCAACTTGTAGAGCTTGCTAAGCAAATAGAATCCAAGTTACTCGACTCAACGACTGCAGATATTAACGCTGAATTAGTAGAACTTGGCGAACTTATCGACTCGATTTGTAACGCCATTGCAAAATGGTTATCACGCCTTGAGCAAGATGATGTAAAGCTGCCAGAAAAGAGTAAGACCTTATTGTCTGAAGCAGAGTTGGCAACTGCAGTGCGTGAGTTATTAACTATGCTAGAAGAGGCGGATTCAGACGCCGTGGATAAAATGACTGATATTCGCGAGCAGGTTTCGGAGCCGGTGTGGCAAAAAATGAGCCCAGCGGTAAACATGGTCAACAGTTACCAATTTGATGAGGCCGCGGAGCTTATTGAAGCACTGTTTAGCACTGAATAATGCTCCTTTGACGGGATAACCGTTTAGCACTGAATAATGCTCCTTTGACGGGATAACCGTTTAGCACTGAATAATGCTTCTTTGACGGGATAACCGTTTAGCACTCAATAATGCCCTTTGACGGGGTAACAGTTTAGCAAATAGATTGATAAATACGCCTCTTCAATGAGCACTAAAAGGAGAACGGGTTTAATGGATAAAGCCACCATTTTAGTAGTGGATGATACCCCTGAGAATATTGATATTTTGGTGGGGATCCTAGGCGGAGATTATAAAGTGAAGGTGGCCATTGATGGCCCTAAAGCGTTGGCTTTAGCGGCTAAAACCACACCGGATCTTATTCTTCTTGATGTGATGATGCCGGGAATGAATGGCTATGAGGTGTGTAAACGGCTTAAGCAAGATCCATTAACCTGCCATATCCCAGTGATATTTGTGACCGCTCTCGCCGATGTTTCCGACGAAACTCAAGGGTTTGAGCTAGGCGCAGTTGATTACATCACTAAACCTGTTAGTGCACCCGTTGTGAAAGCGAGGGTAAAAACTCATTTAACCTTGTATGATCAAAAACGTCTGCTCGAACAAGAAGTGAAAGTGCGTACAAAAGAGTTAGAAGAGACTCGTTTTGAAATCATTCGTCGCCTTGGCCGGGCTGCAGAATATAAAGATAATGAAACTGGCCTGCATGTTATAAGAATGAGTCATTATGCTCGATTGTTGGCGATAGAGTCTGACCTGCCCGATAAGTATTGCGAACTTATTTATAACGCAGCACCTATGCATGATATCGGTAAAATAGGCACGCCTGATTCTATTCTAAAAAAGCCTGGAAAACTGGATGAGGATGAATGGGTTGAGATGCAGCGCCACGCCGAAATTGGAGCTGAAATCATTGGTGATCACAATGACCCCCTGCTAGAAATGGCCCGTCGAATAGCATTAACGCATCACGAAAAGTGGGATGGTAGCGGTTATCCTAATGGATTAGTGGGAGAAGAGATCCCGATAGAAGGTCGCATTGTAGCAATCGCGGATGTGTTTGATGCATTAACTTCTATCCGCCCCTATAAAAAAGCATGGAGTGTGGAAGAAACGGTTGCACTCATTGAGAGCGAGGCGGGTAAACAGTTTGATCCTGAGTTGGTGGAACACTTTAAACAGATAATTGATGAGGCAATTAAGATCCGTGATGCCCACAACGAAAGTGAGTAGCATTGAGCCTATGGTAAAGATTGCTGAGCATTAAATATAAAAGGCGCATAACGCGCCTTTTTTCGGTCTATTTGTTACTGCCTACACTGATAAAAAGCGACTGCAGAACTGATAGTGATTACTATCAGTCTTGCTCTTCTAGCGAGTAAGGCAGTGCAATTAAGCTCAGTTCAGAGCCAGCATCGGCAGCAACTCTTAACTTAGCATCGAGCTGGGTATCGTTGGCTAATACTGCAGTTAACAACACTTGCTCGCCACGCTGTACAGATTCGATGATAGTCCCCGCACGGCGGAAGCCTTCATCATCTTCTAGTGCAATCTCAAGTTGGCTTTCATTGGTTAATGGCGCTGTTACGGTACCGCTAACAATATAAAGTGCGCGTTTGTTACCACCGCGATACTTCATTCGAGCAATGGTTTCTTGGCCCATGTAGCAGCCCTTGTTAAAGCTGATGCCATTGACCGCCTGTAAATTACACATCTGCGGTACAAATTGACCTTGATGATTAGCGCCTAAATTAGGGTATCCTGCAGTGATTTCAAGGGCTTGCCATGCGCTAGCATCGAAAATAACTTGCTCGATATTCGCCACTAGGCTAGCGGCTTGTTCTGCTGCAATCGCGAGGATATAACGACCTGCATCATGAATAATCATGCCGTTATCGATTAAGGTCAGCTCGTTATTTAGTTCACCAAACTGCGCGGTTAACCAAGCCTTTGCCTGTTCACCAGCCACACCTAACAATAACCAAGCATCGCTTGCGTCGCTAAGTTCAGCTTTACTAAATACGGCGTATTTTTGCAGTTGTGGTAGGTCAAGTGCCAAGGTGTCTTTTGGCATCATTAAGAAAAGGGTGTCACCTTTAGCGAAGGTTCTAAAGCTGGCCAGCATCTTACCTTTAGGATCACAATGAGCGCCCCAGCGCCATTGGTCGCTTTCAAGCGAGCTGATATCGGTGGTCACTTGGCCGTGAATGAAGCTGCGGCCTTGCTCTCCAGTGACAGAGATTAAGCCTAAGTGTGTTAATTCAGAAAAAAGCAGTTCAGGCTGTTGTCCATTAAGAGGCCAAGTTGGCTGAGAAGTTGACAGCGTCATAAGAGGATCCAAGAATTAAACCAATAAGGACAATGATTGTACCGCTAAAATCTTACTGCGCAAGCGCAGCAGTTCAAACTCATTGCTATCATCAAGACAAAAAAAAGGCCGTATAATGTGATTATACGGCCTTATTCAGTGCAGTTTGCTAAAGGACTAGACGTTCAACTTCAGTTAGTGAATTAGACGTTGTTGACCTTTAATGAACTTTATTAGTGAAGCAATCGAGTTCTAATCGTGCCTTCAATCGCTTGCATCTCTATTAGCGCTTCGTCAGCCTTATCAGAATCGACTTCCATCACCACGTAACCAATTTCAGCCGTGGTTTGTAGATACTGAGCAGCAATGTTAATGCCTTTTTCTGCAAACGCGGAGTTAATCTGGATCAAAATCCCCGGACGGTTACGGTGAATATGCAGTAAGCGCGAAGTACCAGAGTGTTGAGCCAGTGACACTTCAGGGAAGTTCACCGCTGTCATGGTTGAACCATTATCTGAGTATTTAGCCAGTTTGCCAGCGACTTCGATACCGATGTTTTCTTGAGCCTCTGCCGTACTGCCGCCCACATGTGGAGTGAGTATGACATTGTCTAGGCCGCGTAGTGGGCTGACAAACTCATCGTCATTAGATTTAGGCTCAACAGGAAACACGTCGATGGCGGCACCAGCAAGGTGTTGCTCTTTTAGTGATGCCGCTAACGCATCGATATCAACCACTGTGCCGCGAGAGGCATTAATTAAAATGCTGCCTTTACGCATAGAAGCTAGCTCTTCATAGCTAATCATCTCTTTTGTCTGTGGTGTTTCAGGTACGTGTAGGCTCACCACATCGGCAATCGATAGCAGTTGCTGTAGTGAGTGCACTTGCTGTGCATTACCCAGCGGCAGTTTATCTTCAATATCAAAGAAGACAACGCGCATACCTAAGGTTTCAGCAAGAATACCTAGCTGAGTGCCAATATGGCCGTAACCGATAACCCCTAAGGTTTTACCGCGAGCCTCATAGCTTCCTGAAGCGCTTTTTAGCCAGCCACCACGGTGAGCTAGCGCATTACGCTGTGGGATCCCACGAAATAACATGATGATCTCACCGAGTACGAGTTCAGCTACGCTACGCGTATTTGAGAACGGTGCGTTAAATACAGGGATCCCCAGTTTTTCAGCTGCAGCGAGACTGACTTGGTTAGTACCAATACAGAAACAACCAATGCCAACGAGTTTGTCGGCTTGGGATAATACGTCTTCAGTCAATTGGGTACGGGAGCGGATACCAATAAAGTGGGCATCTTTAGTCGCTGAGGCTAATTCGTCTCCAGCGAGTGATGCTTTGTGATATTCAATGTTGGTGTAACCCGCACGTTCAAATACATCTACCGCAGATTGGTGGACGCCTTCCAACAGCAGGATCTTAATTTTATCCTTGTCCAGCGAATGTTTCGCCATGATTTATGTACCCTTTTAGTTTATATGTATTATGTATACTTAGTGCCACCGCAGAGACGACTAAACTCTACGTTGTAGGAGTGGTTTGGGTATAGACTGTCAATGTACTAAGGACTGCAAAGCCTTCACAACTGATATTTACTTCGAAAGCGTAACAGAGGTAACAAAGTATCACTTTTTTTACTGACTGTGGAGGGCTAGATGGCTAAAGTGTTTATTCTTAATTTAGAACAATATGGTATATGAGGGCGATATTTTGAATAAAAGCGCTGTGTGGCTAGTGATATTCTTCGCAGTATTAATCTGGTCAGGTATTAATCCTAAAGATCAATTTACCTGGTTTTTAGAGGTTGCACCGGCCTTAATTGCATTACCTATTCTGATCTATACCCGCAATAGTTTTGCTTTAACGAGTTTAGCTTATGGCTTGATTTTGATTCACTGCATCATTTTGATGGTGGGTGGACATTATACCTATGCTGAAGTGCCGCTATTTGATTGGATTAGCGACTGGACGGGCGCTCAGCGTAATAACTACGACAAAGTCGGCCATTTTGCTCAAGGTTTTATTCCGACTATTTTGGCCCGCGAGGTATTTATACGTCTCAGTGTTGTTAAGTTAGGAGCTTGGTGTAACTTTCTAGCTATCTGTTTTGCTTTAGCATTCTCTGCTTTCTATGAACTTATAGAGTGGTGGGTTGCGGAGCTGACCGGTGAAGATGCCGAAGCGTTTTTAGGCACCCAAGGGTACGTATGGGACACGCAGTCTGATATGGCAATGGCGCTAGTAGGGGCAATATCAGCCATTCTGTTGCTTAGCCGTTTGCATGATAAGCAGTTGAGCACAAAACTTAGTCAGTAAAAATCATAGTCAGTAAAAATCATAGTCAGTAAAAATCATAGTAGGCTTGCTGGCTATACCAGTTTACCTAGGCATAGACTAGGTAAACTCTGTATACTTCTGCTGCTTATAACGAGTTACATGATGTGGCTCGGGCCAATATTTAAAATCGTGCTTTCGTTCTAAAGCTAACAAGCGTTAATCTGTTCTGGGAATGACTTCAGGATCTAGATTTTAGTTTGTTCTATTTAACGGACAGGCAAAACTTTTCAGGGAGGAAAGTGATGAGAAAAATTGACGAAGTCGTCTTTCTGCATCAAATGGCGTCCCCTTGTCATTTGGCAATACTTGCAGAGTCAATCGGATTAAAAACTCGGGTTATCTCTAATGTAGAACAGCTTGAAGCCAATAGTAGTGATAACTGCTTTTATCTGGTTTCTCAACAAGGTGCAGCGCTCGATATTAATGGGATTCCGTTGGTGGCGACTCAATTGGTCAAGCATGTTCCTGTAGCGCTTTATCATGTCGAACGAGAAGGTATTGCTGCAGAAGCTGCATTGCTGCAAGGGATCCGTGGTCTACTGTTTTTGAATGAACGTATGGACCTGCTGCTAACTGGCTTACGTAAGATGTTAGCCGATGAGTTATGGTTCGATAGGCCGTTGATGAGCAGTGTATTGCGTCAATTAGTCAGCAAAATGGATGTACCTGAAGCCTTGACCAGTGAAGAGTCGGAATCACTTGAGGTGCTAACTAATCGTGAGAAAACCATTATTCAATTGGTATCGAGTGGCGCACGCAATAAAGAGATCGCAGGTAAGCTGAGTATTAGCGAGCATACGGTTAAGGCACATATCTCTTCTATATTTAGAAAAACTCAAGCGAGAAATCGTGTAGAACTGCTGCGCTGGGCACAATCATTCCAGAGCCAACTTAATCTATATGCATTGAACTAATGAATTTATCAGTATTGAGCATAAACTCACACGACTAACGTTACTCTGAACATAGCTTTGAACTGTAGTGGTATAGTTAATTTTAACATAGCTCTGAGCATGGTCAGGCTTAATTTAAGCTCGTTAACACTGTATCGGAAGCGCTAAAGCTCACCTTTTAGGCGTGTTTTGGCGTCCGACTTCTGCACTCAGTGACCTTACAAGCGAACAAGCATTACATCATCCATTCACCTTAAATACGTTTGCTAAAAACACGCTAAGATTTAATCTCCGCTTAATATCTAGCATTTTTAATAGGTGCGTAAGTAAGAGTTTGCGTTAAACACTAAGTTAGCCATCAAATATGATAATTTTTAGTCATTAGTAAAGTTATAAACTTTCAGTTTTGTATTTTTTGGATCTGAAATTAGTCATTTTGTGACTAATTAAGCTTTGTTCTTGCGAGTGAAACCTTTGGCTTTGTTGTTGCTTTAACTGGCCACGTGTGCCATTCCTGTTGGGTTTGCGTATTATTTATGTTTTAAGGTTATTTCTATTTATATGCTTTTCTACCGTTTCGATTCAATTAGCTGCTCTAACCGATAAAAACTCAATTTATCTTCGTCAATCTCAGCCAATTTCCTTGCAGCAAAATACTGCCTGTATACACTGCCGTCATATCAAGATTTAAATGGTAATAAATGTATGGAAGTTTTCATCAGTTTGTTCGGCATGTTCTGTCTTATAGGATTAGCGGTAGCGCTATCTGAAAATAGAAAAGCAATTAATCTTAGAACTGTACTCGGCGCATTGGCGTTTCAAGTCGCCTTTGGTGCATTCGTTATGTATGTTCCTATGGGGCAGGCGGTGCTTGATGGTGCATCAAATGGTGTGATGCACGTTATCGGCTATGCGAATGAAGGCTTAGGGTTTTTATTTGGCGACCTTGCTAAGTTTGGTGTTGGCTTTATCTTCGTGATTAACGTGCTATTTGTGGTGGTATTTATTAGCTCGTTAATTGCCGTACTTTATTACCTCGGCATTATGCAATGGGTTATTGGCCTTATCGGTGGCGGTTTATCTAAGCTACTGGGTTCTAGCCGCGCAGAATCATTGTCAGCAACAGCCAATATATTTGTAGGCCCAATCGAAGCGCCATCTATGGTGCGACCTTTCGTTAAGCATATGACTCGTTCAGAGTTGTTTGCGGTAATGACGGGGGGCTTAGCGTCTGTGGCTGGCGGCACCATGATTGGTTATATCCAGATGGGTGTTGACGTTAAATACGTACTGACTGCCGCGTTTATGACGGCGCCTGCTGGTCTACTGTTTGCCAAATTGATGTGGCCAGAGACGGAAACCCCGCTAAACGACATCAAGAAAGTGATGGACGATATGACTGACAAGCCAGCTAACGTGCTTGATGCCGCAGCTAATGGTGCGGCAATGGGTATGCAGCAAGTACTGTCGGTATCTGCACTGCTATTATCGTTTGTCGCACTTATCGCCATGGTCAATGGCATGCTAGGCGGTATAGGCGGCTGGTTCGGTATCGAAGACCTAACCATGCAAGCTATCTTAGGTTACATACTTGCCCCACTAGCATGGGTGATGGGCGTGCCTTGGAGCGAAGCGACACAAGCGGCATCATTTATCGGCCAAAAGATGGTGATTAACGAGTTCGTCGCTTACATCGATTTCTTAAAAGTGGCTGATCAGCTATCAGAAAAGACGCAAATCATTATCAGTTTCGCATTGTGTGGTTTTGCCAATATAGGCTCTCTAGCCATGGTGATTGGCGGCCTAGCTGCACTTTGCCCTGAACGTCGTCACGACTTAAGTGCATTAGGTATGAAGGCGCTTATTGCGGCGGCTTTAGCTAACCTAATGAGCGGTACAATTGCAGGTTTACTTTATAGTTTAGCGAGTTGATCCGCTGGGTAAACAACCTATTTTTTAGTTAGTTTTTAATGAGAAATGCTTGTTTAATAGCGCAAGCAAGCATTTAATTTTGAGTAAGGAAAGTATCATGACTCCACATATCAATGCCGCTGATGGCGCATTTGCTAAAACCGTATTAATGCCTGGCGACCCACTACGAGCTAAATACATTGCTGACAACTTTTTAGACAATGCAGTGCTCGTGACTGACGTTCGTAATATGTTGGGTTATACCGGTGAATACAAAGGTAAGAAGATCTCTGTAATGGGTTCTGGTATGGGTATTCCATCAATCTCAATCTATGCCAAAGAGTTGATCACCGAATATGGCGTTCAAAACATTATCCGTATCGGTTCATGTGGCGCAGTAAGTAACAAAATCAAGTTGATGGATGTAGTGATGGCGATGGGTGCGAGTACTGACTCTGCGGTTAACAGAACCCGTTTTGCAGACACCGATTTTGCTATGATTGCCGATTTTAACTTGCTAAAGCGTGCTGCTGACTCAGCAGAAAAGTTAGGTGCTAACTATCACGTGGGTAACCTGTACTCTTCTGATCTGTTCTACAGCAGTGATGAGAACCGTTACGACTTGATGGAAAAGTACGGCATTTTAGGTGTCGAAATGGAAGCCGCTGGTCTTTATGGTGTTGCCACTGAATTTGGTGCTAACGCATTGGCTATGATGACGGTAACTGATCACCTGCGCCAAGGCCTGTATTTGACTGCAGAAGAGCGCCAGCAAACACTAAACGATATGATCAAGCTCACGTTAGATGCAGTGGAAGATCTTCTTTAATAAAGAATTAAGTTTAGCAAGATAGGCTGCGCGATCACTAACAAGCAAAGAAACATAGAACAGCTTATCTCTTTACCCTCTGGCCCGCGATTATGCACACTAAGTTGGACGTTTCTAGCGTAATCGACAAAAAATATTAAGTATTCTCGCGGGCCAACTTTAACTCTTCACTCATACTCTGTAAGCCAACATCATATCAACCGAGCGTAAATACACATCCTGCTCGACAATACTTTCTATGCCTGTTTAAACCACTCATCTTACAGGTTTAAAGATCCTGCCTGACAAAGTAGACTGTGCCCAGTAATAAGTATAAACAACAGCTAATAACAACAGCTAATAACAACTAATAACAAGAGTGGAAGCACAATATGTCGATTTGGTTTAAGCCTGTCAGTTTGGAAGTATGCGCGAAAATGGATGCGGGGATGCACGGAAAAGGCACGCTAATGCAAACTATGGGGATCACTATTTCTGAAATCGGTGATGACTATATGAAGGCCACTATGCCGGCAACCCCAGCAGTACATAACCCACTTGGTATAGTTCATGGTGGGGCGAACGTGGCCCTAGCAGAAACCGTAGCCAGTTATGCAGCTAACTTCGCGGTCGACTTTGAAAACTATTATTGCGTTGGCCAAGAGATTAACGCCAATCACTTAAAAGCTTCGCGTAATGGCATTCTTACCGCCACCGCAAAAGCGGTCCACTTAGGCAAACGTAGCTCGGTGTGGGAAGTGCTAATCCATAACAGTGCCGGTGAGCTATGCTGCATCTCTCGCATGACTGCAGCTGTAGTGAAACGCTAAACGCTAAAGGCTAAAGGCTAAAGGCTAAAGGCTAAAGACTAAAGACTAAACGGACAGAGGCTTTAAACTACAGCTTAATCGTCGCTATAAAAGGTGTTGTTTCAACGCCGTGCCAGTGAGTGATGCCTTATTGCAAGATCACTCGCATGACTGCA
>NZ_JBRILW010000034.1:0-47173 GCF_052977125.1 Shewanella sp. 30m-14
TTTTCAATTAAATTAGAATAATCGAATCAAATGCATAGTTAACAAACGATACGTACAAAAAAGGGGCTAAAAGCCCCTTTTTTTAACGATTATGAGTGCTTGGGGTCAATCTGCTTTAACTTGTTGCAGAGGTTGATCTAAGAAACCCTTAATAAGTGCCGCTGCCTTATCATCATCCCAATCGACAAAAGTACGAACAAAAGCAATTAACTGCCCCTCCCTATTGAGGATAAAGGTCGCTGGGATCGTTTCCAAAGGAAATACATGCCCTAGCTTTTGCTCTTTATCATAATAGGTGTTGAAGCCTTCCATTCCTAACGATTTAAGAAATGGCTCAACTTGCTTATTTCCTTCTAGATCGATTGAAACTGGCAATACTTCAAAATCATCCGATCCGATCTTGGCAGAGAACCGACTGATCGCCGGCAACTCTCTAACACATGGAGGACACCAAGTGGCCCACATGTTTACCATGATAACTTTGCCTTTATACTGGCTAAAGTCTACGGCGTTACCTTTACTGTCTTTAAAAGGTACAGCTTCGATCGGAAATGGCTGAGGTAAGACACTAATAAGATCGACACTTGACTGAACTTGTCTTTCAGCTTGCTTCTCCATACCTGGATAAGCTTGCGCGCCAACAGCAAACAACATAGTTGCTGCAAGCAGGCCAACTATAGACAATCTCATTTAGCATCTCTCTTTAATAGACGATCGAGCTCTTGCTGATCTTCAGTGCTTAAGTCTTGATTGTTTACTTCTGCTATACGTTGCTTACGAATGAAGAAGAATCCAATCAAGCCACCAAATAACAGTAGCGCTAACGGTCCTAGCCAAAGCGCGTATGTTTTCGCTTCCATTCTTGGCTTATAAAGCACGAATTCACCGTAACGGCTCGTCATAAACTCAACAATTTCATCATCCCCCTTACCCTCATCGACCATCTGATAAACTTCAAGACGTAAGTCTTGAGCAACAGGAGAGTTAGAATCGATTAGGTTTTGGTTTTGACACTGAGGACAACGTAAAGAATGGGCAAGACTTAACGCGCGCTTTTGGTTAGCAACAGACTTAAATTCATATGTGTCTACTGGTGTGGCATTAGCGAGTGACGCCATGCTTAACAAAAGCACTAAAGCTGTAAAGCCTTTCATTAATGATTTAATCACGATGCACCATCCTTCACAGCTTCAGCCTGGAGCTGTTGAACCATTGGATAAAGTGTTTCCTTCCAGACATTACGATCAATTGGACCTGCGTAACGGTATCGAATAATACCTTTATGGTCGACCAAGAAGCTTTCTGGTGCACCGTACACACCAAGATCTAAGCCTAAACGTCCATCATGATCATAGATGTTGATAGCGTATGGGTTACCTTCACGACTCAGCTCACGGATAGCGAGAGGACGATCATCACGGTAGTTGATACCGTAGATAGGCAAAATATTCTTACGCGCTAAAGTCATCAAGAAAGGATGCTCATACTTACATGATGGGCACCAAGTTGCCCATACATTAAGTAAGCCAACTTTACCTTTCAGTGTTTCATTACTAACTGTGTCACCAGACTCTAACACTTCTAACTGGAAAGCCGGGATCGGCTTTCCTTCTAAAGCTGAGTCAAGTTTTTGTGGGTTAAGGAAGAGCCCCTTATACAGGAACACTCCCATACCTAAAAACACGACAAGTGGAATAAATAAAACTAGCTTTTTCATACTTACCCTATACCAATTAAGCGGTTGCTAACTTATCGGCATCTTTAGCAGCTTTCTTTTCTGCACTAGTTGCCTTAACACGGTAACGCTTATCAGAAGCTGCGAAGAAACCACCAACCATCATGAAGATAGAACCAAACCAAATCCAGCGAACAAATGGCTTATAGTTTAGACGTACAGCAAACTCGGTACGACTAATTGGGTCACCCATCGTCACATAAAGGTCGCGGAATAATCCCCAGTCAATACCAGCTTCAGTCATATCCATAGTGCGCACATTATATTGGCGACGATCCGGTCTTAGCAATGTGACGTATTCATCACCTTGATAGACTTCAATCTGACCTTGCTGCGCAGTGTAATTAGGACCTACTACATTCTTAGTTTCAATATAGTTGAATGTGTATCCCGCAAGCTCCTGAGAGATACCAGGCCCCATACGTACACTCTTCTCTATTGAGTAATTAGATACCATAGTGGCACCTACTACTGATACCGCAATACCGAGGTGAGCGATGATCATCCCTAACTGACTACGACCTAGTCGTGTCATGTCTATAGAACCATCTTTAGTCTTAACGATGTTGTATGCGGCACGGAATGTCATCAACATGACCCATACAGCAATACCAATACCGAATACCACCCAGATATTAAATTCACCGTCAGCCAAGAAAGGTGCAGCTAGACCAACCACTGTGGCAATCACTGCTGGAACAATAATCTGACGCTTAAGTTCACCCGTTTTCGACTTCTTCCAACGAATATTCGGGCCAATTCCCATAAAGGCAAATAATACTAGAACGATAGGAACAAATACTGCGTTGAAGTATGGAGGGCCTACAGAAATCTTACCCATGCCTAATGCATCGATTAGCAGTGGATATAACGTACCAAGTAATACCGTACCGCAAGCAACTGTCAGCAATAGGTTACAGATTAATAGCATCGTTTCTTTAGATTTAAGCTCAAAGCGGGCTGGGCTACTCATCTCACTCGCTCTAAAGGCGAATAAGGTTAGTGAACCACCAATAGCTAAACCTAACAATAAGAGAATGAACATACCTCGGCTTGGATCAGCCGCGAACGAGTGAACTGAAGTCAATACACCAGAACGAACAATGAAGGTACCCAGTAAACTTAAAGAGAATGCAAAGATTGAAAGCAATACAGTCCAGTTACGGAATGCGCCACGCTTCTCAGTTACGATAAGTGAGTGAAGTAGAGCTGTACCAATCAACCAAGGCATGAAAGATGCGTTCTCAACTGGATCCCAGAACCACCAACCACCCCAGCCAAGCTCATAATAAGCCCACCAAGAACCCAATGAGATACCGCCAGTCAGGAATACCCAAGCAGCTAGCGTCCATGGACGGCTCCAACGAGCCCAAGCAGAATCAAGACGGCCACTCATCAATGCTGCTATTGCGAAAGCAAAGCTAACAGAGAAACCTACATAACCTAGATAAAGCATTGGAGGATGGAAAATCAATCCAACGTCTTGCAACATTGGGTTAAGGTCACGGCCTTCCATAGGAATAGGGAATAAGCGCTCAAACGGGCTAGACGTTAGCAACATAAACAGCGTAAAGCCGATTAAGATCATCGCTAGAACAGCAAGAACACGTGCAGTAAAGACTTCTTCTAAACCTTTACTAAATAGTGCAACTGCCGCGGCCCAAGCTGCTAGTGAGAATACCCAAAATAGCAAAGAACCTTCATGGCCACCCCATACTGCAGCAATCTTAAAGAAGATTGGCAATTCAGAGTTCGAGTGATGTGCTACATAAGCAACAGAGAAGTCATCGACGGCAAAGCTATAGCCAAGCGCAATAACGGAGAAGAGAATAAAGAAGAACATACCGTAACTTAGTGGCCAAGCATAGCGCACTAGGTACTGGTCTTTACGAGCTACACCTACTAAAGGAACGATGGCTAACAGCATGGCAAATGCCAGGCCGATAATCAGCGAAAAGTGTCCTAATTCTGGGATCATGGGTTTTCCTCAGTCCTAAATCATGTATTGTTAAGCTATCGCTTAATCATTACATACGTGTTAGTAGTTAACACTATTAAAAGGTACAAATTTTAGCTCAGTTTAGTATTTGCTATTGTTAATGTCTGCCTATTTCGTACAAATATGGGTGACTTGTCGCATTCTTCCCCTATCTTATTAACAAACACACATAAACAATTGCAGATCACATTCCACTGTAAACCGAGCATATTTAGCGGAATTTTAAGGTCTGACAGACAAAGTTCCCGTAAGTTTCAATAAGATTTACAAATAGAATCAATTTGTGAACAAGTACTCAACTATGACCTTTTAAGGTTATATTACTGTTCAATGAATAATCTTTACGTATAATCTTATCCCTAGTTCAGCGGTGAATCCGCTTTTTCGCAAACGAAAGTGAAATAGACATAATGACCACATTCTGGATTTTAATAGCCTCATTCCTGTTGGTTAGCTTAGCGCTAATTTGGTTCCCACACTTCCGCCAGCAGCGTATGCTGAGAGCTGAAGAAGCGGGTGTTCGTAAAGATACCAACCTTGAATTATTCAATGAACGCCTTTCAACATTAGAGAAAGAACTTGAAGATGAGCGACTCGATCAACCTGAGTTTGACGCACTAAAGAAAGAGCTCGAAATCAGCTTACTTCAAGATATGAAACAAGGTAACGATGAATCACTCGTTAACAACCTTAAGCCAAAAAGTATTCTTTGGCCTTCAGTCATGTCTGCAGTTATTATTGGTATTTGCGGTTACATGTACTCAACTTTGGGTGCATACAAAAACCTAGACCAACCAATGACTGCAAATGATCCACATTCTGGCCAGACAACCGAGCAGATCATGTCTCAGCGTGTAGAGATGATGGAAGCGCAAGTACAAGCTGAGCCAGAGAATAGTCAATTATGGTTTGGCCTAGGCCACGCTTATATCTCTGCAAATCGTTACGATGATGCAATTAAAGCATTCGATAAGACGATGGATCTTGTCGGCGTCCATGCTGAACTGCTTGGTCCTAAAGCCACTGCCCTTTATTACCGTTCAAACCAGCAGATGACCCCAGCAGTGCAAGCGCTCGTTGATCAGGCTTTAGCACTTGATGCTGAAGACCCATCAACATTATTACTTGTTGGTATGGATTCATTCTTCACAGCTGATTATCAAAAAGCGATTAACGCATGGCAGCTAATCCTAGATAGCGACCGCAGCGACGTAGATCGTGGTGCAATCATGAACGCTATCGATAGCGCAAAAATGCGAATGAACTCTGAAGGCGTTATGCCAAATGATGACGCTCACAAGAATGTAAAGTCTGATGCAACCGCTAAAACTGTTACTGTTGAAGTCTCCATCTCTCCAGAACTACAAGCTAAAGTGTCTAGCACTGATATGTTATTCATCTTCGCTCGTTCAACTGAAGGTCCAAAGGTTCCACTTGCAGCGACTAAAGTTTCTGCTGAGTCTCTACCGGTAACCATCACGCTAGACGACAGCACCAATATGGGTGGTAACGTTAAGTTGAGTGACGCAAAAGCAGTTGAAGTCATTGCAGTACTTTCTAAACATGGCAGCGTTAGAGCGCAAACTGGTGATATCCAGGGCACACTAGCCATGGTTAAAGTCGGTGAAACTGGCCAACTCGTACTAGATACTCAAGTACAGTAAATCCTAATTACCAATGAGAAAACCGGCATTAGCCGGTTTTTTTATGTCTATATTATGAGGCAGGAAATTGTACCGATGATGATGCCTCCCCTTTCAGCTTAAGCATCATCAAAATAGTCAGGTTAAACCCGCTCCATTAACGACAGGTATTTTGTATAAACATTCTTCATTCAAGCTAATGAATGGTTCTTACACGTAAACCCCAAATAAATCCCACTCTATAAATTGTTCACCAAAGTCATTAGATAATATATAAACGGATACCTTGCCTGCCAATTCAGATCCTCAAGATAAAGGAAGTTACACCTCACTATGCATGGCTAATACCAATCTGTATAAGAAGTTGATCTACTCAGAACGTTTTTGGGCAAATTAATTCAAGGCTAATAACTGAATGAATGGTTGTTCCCTTGTGAAGTTGTTCAACGCAGAAGTAGGCAGCCAAAAACGCACCAGAATGGCGAGTTTTAGCGGCTCTGATACTGTGACTCTTATGGAACAAGAGGGAGCTTAACCTAGTTCAACTATGCGCTTCACTCGTTGCAAACCACATGGTCTTGTATGTTCCCGACATACATAAGACATTTCCTCTATCCCTGAAGGTCAGATGTGGTGAATGTCATTAATGCACGACTATATGGATATAGGAGGTAGAGTAACGCAGGAGCAGTTACCGAGGAGCATTTGATGACCTTGTCTCAGTGCCGCTAAACTCTCGCTGAGCGACCAAATCTTTATACTAATTGGTATAAAACATCTTAATAGCCCGGCCTAACAACATGGCAGACCAAATAACAGGTACAAAAAAACCGGCTAATGCCGGCTTTTTTTAATGTCTAACTAAAAGTTACTTAGACATGTACTCGATTGCTTTCGTGTAATCTTCATCAGAGCAATCAGTACACATGCCGCCTGGTGGCATAGCATTTAGGCCTGACTTAACAGAAGATACTAGAGCTGGCATGCCTTTAGCTAGGCGTGGCTCCCATGCCGCTGCGTCATGTGACTTTGGCGCGCCAGCAACACCCATGCTGTGACATACTTGACATGCCTTGTCATATACAGCCTTACCATCTTGGGCAAAAGCGCTTGTAGACAGAGTCAAAGCTGCAGCTGCAGTCAGTGCTAATAATTTTTTCATTTTATACGTTCCTAATGCAAATTCTAACAAAGCTCACGCTGCCCTCATAAAATTCGGCAGACTTCTTAAATCTCGGCTAGGTTACTACAAAGTTCAACAAATGGCATCTTTTTGTGATATTAATCGCGACAATGGGGTTTTCGCAAGACATAACTCTCAAAAAGGTTAATATATTAGCAAATGTTTAAAAAGTTCATAGAAAATACATAATATTCGAACTACATCAAATTGCTGACACTTAGCAACAAGCAAGACTAAACGCTTGAAAGTGTATGTGTTAGTATCTCTTGTGTTTTCATACAGCTTGATATAGAGGGCTCAGTGGTAGAAAAATCAAAAGCAACAACACTGGTATCAGCTAATAACTTAACCTGCATCAGAGAAGAACGTATTCTATTTGATGAACTTAGCTTCGATATTTCTGAAGGTGAGATCGTTCAAATCGAAGGTCCTAACGGTGCTGGCAAAACAAGTCTTTTGCGGATTATCGCCGGTTTATCTCGCCCCTATGCCGGGCAAATCAACTTTAAGGGTGAAGACATAAACCGCTGTCGTGACGAGTACAATGATGAGTTATTGTATCTTGGCCACCTTGCAGGTGTTAAAAGTGAGTTAACAGCCGAAGAAAATCTTAACTTCAATTTAAGAATTAGTGGGTATGATGAATTCGATACTCGTGAAATTCTATCTAAAGTCAATCTGTCAGGTTTTGAAGAAGCGCTCGCAGGTCATTTATCAGCAGGTCAACATAGACGAACAGCACTCGCTAGACTATGGCATACCAGCTGTAAGATATGGCTACTTGATGAGCCTTTTACCGCTATCGATAAGAAAGGCGTTGAAGAACTCGAACACCTGTTTTTAGCCCATGCAAAACGGGGGGGATGCGTAATATTGACCACACACCAAGATATGGGTGTGATTGGTGATGATATTCTTCGTAAAATTCGTCTCGATTATCGCTTTGTATAAGGTTTGGCAATGAAGAAAGGTATCAGTTATACCAAAGCGTTTAACACGCTGTTAAAGCGGGATCTGCAGATAGCTATAAGACATCGCGGTGATATTTTCAATCCGCTACTGTTTTTTGTCCTAGTGGTTACCCTGTTCCCACTTGGCATCGGACCCGAGCCTCAAGTATTAACACGCGTTGCACCTGGCATTATTTGGGTTGCGGCACTATTAGCATCAATGCTATCGCTCGAACGTTTATTTAAGGCGGATTACGCTGATGGTAGCTTGGAGCAAATGCTACTGAGTCCTCAACCTTTACCTTTGATGGTATTGGCTAAAGTACTGGCGCATTGGATATTAACAGGTGTACCTTTAATTTTAGTTGCACCTTTATTAGCAGTGTTACTGCATCTAGACGGTAATAGCTATGGCGCATTGATTGCGACACTAGCCCTCGGTACACCGGTATTAAGTTTACTGGGAGCCATTGGTGTAGCTCTAACTGTAGGTTTACGTAAAGGCGGCGTGTTATTAAGCCTATTGATATTGCCTTTATATATTCCTGTTTTAATTTTTGCTACCAGCGCGATTGATGCTGCTGGTATGAATTTACCCTATGATGGTCAGCTCGCTATTATTGGCGCAATGCTGGTCGGTTCATTAACGTTAGCACCTTTTGCAATTGGTGCATCCTTACGAGTGAGTACTAACTAAAATGTGGAAATGGTTACATCCATACGCGGATCCTGAACGCGCCTACAAACTCTCAGGCACCCTACTACCTTGGTTTGCCATGCTTGCCATCTCTTTTATCGGTATTGGTACAGTATGGGGCTTAGCATTTGCTCCAACCGATTATCAGCAAGGTGACAGCTATAGAATCATCTTTATCCATGTACCTGCAGCGTCGATGTCAATGGCCGCTTACATGGCAATGGCGACTTCATCATTCATTGGTCTAGTGTGGCAAATAAAATCTGCTGATTGGGCCGCCGCTGCGATTGCACCTATTGGTGCGGTGATTACCTTTATTGCACTGATTACGGGGGCAACGTGGGGTAAGCCGATGTGGGGCACTTGGTGGGTATGGGATGCACGACTAACCTCTGAACTAGTCTTGTTGTTTTTATACTTGGGTGTGATCTCTTTATATGCATCTTTTGAAGATAAAGTGCTTGCAGCAAGAGCCGCAGGGATCTTAGCAATCGTAGGTGTTATTAACATTCCAATCATCAAGTACTCTGTTGATTGGTGGAGCTCACTACATCAGCCTTCAACTATACGCATCACAGAAAAATCTACGATGCCAACAGAAATGCTATACCCGTTATTGATTAACATCGCAGGCTTCGGATTAATGATCGGTGCGATTACATTAGTGAGATTTAGATCAGAAATTTTAGCACGAAATGGAATGCGTCCATGGGTGCGTGAACTTGCTAAAGCAGAAGGGGTCAAATAATGCAGTTCGACTCAATTAGTGAATTTTTCAACATGGGCGGCTATGCTTTTTATGTATGGTTGGCTTATGGTGTAACTTTTCTTTCACTAGGTACCCTGGTTGTCCTTAGTGTTAGACAGAAACGTAAGGTATTAGTTGAAATCGCAAAGAAGATCCAACGCGAAGATCGCCTTAAAGAAACTCGGAGTATTAAATAGTGAATCCTAGACGTAAAAAACGCCTTACCCTTGCTGTAGCCCTAATTGTCGGTGTAGCAGCAATCGCTTCTTTGCTTTTATATGCGCTGAATTCAAACTTGAACCTTTTCTTTACACCCACTGAAATTGTACAAGGTAAGAAAGATACTGGGGTTATGCCTGAGATTGGTCAACGTATTCGTGTCGGCGGTATGGTAACCGTTGGCTCTATGGTACGTGACCCTGAGAGTTTGCATGTAGAGTTTGCTGTACATGACGCTGCAGGTGGTGAAATCATCGTAACTTATGACGACCTATTACCAGATCTATTCCGTGAGGGACAAGGCATTGTGGCGCAGGGCGTACTTGCAGCCCCAGGCGTACTTCAAGCGACTGAAGTTCTGGCTAAGCATGATGAAAACTACATGCCACCAGAAGTTGCCGAAGCCATGGGTCAAACTCATGAGAAACTGGATTATAACCAAGAGCAAAAGTCTGGCGGTTACTAAGCCTAGCTCGTTATCATCTTAATCAAAAAGCCTTCGTCATGAAGGCTTTTTTGTATCTATCAAAATAGATAAGGTTCAACCGCTAGGCTATCCGGACGCCAGTAACGCTCTCTATCACACACTATACAACCGTGACACCTTTGCTATTTATCGTCTAAACGTATTGATAAGGCTGATATAGGCCTACTTAGTACAACATAATCAAAAACGGCCAGAAATCACATCTAGAAACCAACCAAAAAAATAGATATTCCTACAAATCTAACTAATAGTATCAAAGAGGTATTAAATGAGCTCAAGAATAGAGGCAGCGTCAGGTTATGCTTGAGCTTGAGATTAAGTTTGGGTTGAAGAGATTGGGTTTGAAGTAAGCTTTATAGCCCTCGAAAGGAAGATGCACAATAGGAAGGCATCCGAAAAACACACATATGCAGTCCTACCATTACGCTTCACAAAGCGAACGAGCACCTTGGCATATCGAGTACGATTAAATAGGGTTCACATCAAAGATCTGCTTCTACTGTTGTTATGTCCCCACTCAGCGTTAAGTGACCTAAAAATAATGCGTCCGAACAGTCAGATAGTTACTTAATTATGCCGGGAACTAACTTTAAGTAGAACACCTGCTTATATCAATTGATATTGCGGATAACACTGTTTACGTTTCTCGTTGAGTATTCATACTCCATGTTCTTAGCATTGCAGTCAAATCAGCAACGACTAGCCTGTGGATATCGCTAACATCTTGGCTCATGGCGTTAGCTAACTGAAAACTTCCTGAGATAATTATAATCACTATAATAAAGCGCTCTACCAGAGTATTTTAGGCAAATTATGTCTAGTCAAATACATGATGGGACTGTTGCCCCCTTGAAACATCATTCAACACTGAAGTAAGCAGCCATAAATACTCCGTACTGCACTTCAACTTTGAACAAGGCTAACGCCGCGAATGCTGCGTTAATACCAATCAGTATAAGAAGTTGATCTACTCAGAACGTTTTTTGGCAAACTAATTCAAGGCGAATAACTGAAAGAATGGTTACTCCGTTGTGAAGTTGTTCAACGCAGAAGTAGGCAGCCAAAAACGCGCCAGAATAGCGAGTTTTAGCGGCTCTGATACTGTATTAACGAGCTTAAACGTAGAATTACTATGCTCTTCACTCGTTGCAAACCACATGGTCTTGTATGTTCCCGACATACATAAGACATTTCCTCCATCCCTGAAGGTCAGATGTGGTGAATGTCATTACTGCACGACTATATGGATATAGGAGGTAGAGTAACGCAGGAGCAGTTACCGATGAGCATTTAATGACCTTGTCTCAGTGCCGCTAAACTCTTGCTGAGCGACCAAATCTTTATACTGATTGGTATAACAGGCCAACTATGATCTTAGCTGGTTGCGAGCAGCATGACCTTGCATCGTACTGACATTAAATAAGCATCTTTCCGATATATTGAATTCACACTCTACGAATCTCAGTATTGAACGGCTATATAGGTATAGCAGGTAAAATATACCGGAGGGATGGAGCAGGTAAAGTCTAGCTGGAACCGTTACCGAAGATGGCTGAAACATGGAGCCATCAATATCATTTTTACAGAAGCATTAGACCCACTCTGAATCATCGCATGTTTATACTTAATGAGTATCGAGCGGTTTCTAAAGAGGGGAAGCATATTAAATTAATTTATTTCAGGCATAAAAAAGGCCGAACTATTGTTCGGCCTTTTAAAACTAAGACTTATTTACTCTGCAGTGTCTTCAACAGCTTCAGCTGCTTCAGGACGACCTACTAGTTCAATATACGCCATAGGCGCTTTATCACCAGTACGTAGACCGCACTTAAGAATACGGGTATATCCACCAGGACGTTCCTGGAAACGTGGACCCAATTCAGTAAATAACTTACCAACGACTTCAGCGTCGCGAGTACGAGCAAATGCCAAACGGCGGTTTGCAACGCTATCACTCTTAGCAAGTGTTATTAGAGGTTCAACTACGCGACGCAGTTCTTTCGCTTTAGCTACAGTAGTTTTAATCACTTCGTGACGAACTATTGAGCAAGCCATGTTACGGAACATAGCTTGACGATGACTGCTGTTACGGTTTAGTTGACGACCACTCTTACGATGGCGCATGACCTAATCCTTATTACCTATATCTGTACTAATCTGGACTTAAAGGTCGTCTGCTAAACTAGCTGGAGGCCAGTTTTCCAGACGCATACCTAACGACAGTCCGCGAGACGCTAAAACATCCTTAATTTCAGTAAGAGATTTCTTACCTAAGTTAGGAGTCTTAAGCAGCTCAACTTCAGTGCGTTGTACCAGATCGCCGATGTAATGAATCGCTTCAGCCTTCAAACAGTTGGCTGAACGTACAGTTAGCTCTAAATCGTCGACAGGACGCAACAATATCGGATCGAACTCCGGCTTCTCTTCTACTGGTGCAGTCTCAGTCACATCACGTAACTCAACAAACGCATCTAGCTGTTCAGCAAGAATTGTTGCAGAGCGACGGATAGCTTCCTCAGGATCGATAGTACCATTTGTGGTCATATCAATAACGAGTTTGTCTAAGTCTGTACGCTGCTCAACACGAGCTGCTTCTACATTGTATGCAATGCGAGCAACAGGTGAGAACGAAGAATCAACCAACAAACGGCCGATAGGGCGATCATCGTCTTCGGTTTGTGCACGGGCAGAAGCCGGTACATAACCACGACCACGCTCTACGCGGATACGCATGCTGACGTCATTATTACCTGTCAAATGACAGATAACATGGTCAGGATTCATGATAGTAACATCACCATCATGCGTGATATCTGCTGCAGTAACAGGGCCTGCGCCTGACTTACTTAGCGTAAGCATAGCTTCGTCTTTCCCTTCGATAACTACTGCCAAACCTTTAAGGTTTAGTAGTATCTCAAGGATATCCTCTTGCACGCCTTCCTTGCTACTGTATTCATGCAGTACACCATCAATCTCTACTTCGGTAACCGCGCAGCCTGGCATAGACGACAATAGGATACGACGCAACGCGTTACCTAGAGTGTGACCAAAACCACGCTCAAGCGGCTCCAGTGTAACCCTGGCACGTGTTGGATTAACCTGCTCGATATCAACGAGACGCGGTTTAAGAAATTCTGTAACAGAACCCTGCATTGTGTCCTCTCTTTTGTTTTAACCTTACTTAGAGTAAAGTTCGACGATCAGCTGTTCGTTAATTTCCGCAGACAAATCACTACGCTCAGGAATGCGCTTGAAAGCACCTTCCATCTTAGTGTTGTCAACTTCAACCCATGTTGGCTTTTCGCGTTGAGCCGACACTTCTAAAGCCGCTTTAATACGAGCTTGAGTGCGAGACTTTTCACGAACGCTCACTACATCATTCGCAGACACTTTGAATGATGGAATGTTAACGACGCTACCATTAACCATAATTGACTTATGGCTAACTAGCTGACGTGATTCAGCGCGTGTTGCACCAAAGCCCATGCGATAAACAACGTTATCTAGACGGGTTTCTAAAAGAGTAAGTAGGTTTTCACCAGTGTTACCTTTAGTACGTGCAGCATCTTTGTAGTAGTTACGGAATTGCTTTTCTAGCACACCATAAATACGACGAACTTTTTGTTTCTCGCGTAGCTGAACACCATACTCAGACAGACGGGTCTTACGAGCGCCGTGTTGTCCAGGTGCAGTTTCAAGCTTACACTTCGAATCGATTGCTCTCACGCCGCTTTTTAGGAAAAGGTCTGTACCTTCTCTGCGGCTGAGCTTGAGCTTTGGACCCAAGTATCTTGCCATGTTCTTTCTCCAACTATCCTATTAAAAACGACGAATTAAACGCGACGTTTCTTAGGAGGACGACAACCATTATGAGGGATAGGCGTCACATCGGTAATGTTAGTAATCTTATAACCAACCGAGTTTAGTGCACGAATCGCTGATTCGCGTCCTGGACCTGGACCCTTCACAAAAACTTCTAGGTTTTTAACACCGTAGTCCTGAGCAGCAGTACCTGCACGCTCAGCAGCAACCTGTGCAGCAAATGGGGTAGATTTACGTGAACCACGGAAACCTGAACCACCAGAAGTTGCCCAAGATAGTGCGTTACCTTGACGATCTGTAATGGTAATAATTGTGTTGTTGAAAGACGCATGGATATGCGCCATACCATCAGCAACCTGTTTACGTACACGCTTACGCGGAGAACGTGACGGAACTTTAGCCATTCTGGATTACCCCGTTACTTTCTGATTGGTTTACGTGGACCTTTACGCGTACGCGCATTGGTCTTAGTACGTTGCCCACGAAGGGGAAGGCTACGACGATGGCGAAGGCCACGGTAACAACCAAGGTCCATAAGACGCTTGATGTTCATGGAAACTTCACGACGTAAATCACCTTCTACAATGTAGTTGGCAACTTCTTCGCGTAGAGTATCAATTTGAGCTTCGCTCAATTCCTTGATCTTAGCATCTTCAGCAATAGAAGTAGCCGCGCAAATAGCTTGTGCGCGAGTACGACCGATGCCGTAGATAGCAGTCAATGCAATGACTGTATGCTTTTGATCAGGAATGTTAATGCCAGCGATACGGGCCACTATGCACTCCTTAAGTTAAAGGTCATCTGTGAAAAGCCCGGTAGGATACTCGACAGACGACAATTTAGCAAATAATATTTTGACCAGCCCGGACTGGGCTGGTCAATTTTTGTTTAGCCTTGACGCTGTTTGTGTTTAGGTTCAACACAAATCACACGTACAACGCCACTACGCTTTACGATCTTGCAGTTACGGCAGATCTTCTTCACGGAAGCTCGAACTTTCATTTCATCACTCCGAGATTGCTATCTTAGCGACCAAAGCGATCTAAATTCGCTTTGTTTACCAAGTTAGCCTTCTTCATTACAGACTCATACTGATGAGACATCATATGCGTCTGAACCTGAGCCATGAAGTCCATGATTACGACTACCATAATTAGTAGTGAAGTACCGCCAAAATAGAACTGTACTTTCCACGCAATTAACATGAACTCCGGAATTAAGCAGATAAAGGTTATATATAACGCGCCAGCTAATGTTAGGCGGGTCATAACTTTATCAATATAACGCGAAGTCTGTTCTCCAGGACGAATCCCGGGAATAAACGCACCACTCTTCTTCAAGTTATCTGCTGTTTCGCGAGGGTTAAATACCAACGCAGTATAGAAGAAACAGAAGAAAATAATCGCTGTTGCATATAATAATGAGTACAGCGGTTGTCCTGGTGACACAGCCAGTGAAAAATCACTTAACCATGACATGGACTCATTTTGACCAAACCACTGAGCCAGTGTGCCTGGGAACAAAATGATGCTGGACGCAAAAATAGGCGGGATTACACCAGCCATATTAATCTTAAGCGGTAAGTGAGTGCTCTGCGCTGCAAAAACCTTACGGCCCTGCTGACGCTTTGCATAGTTAACAACGATACGACGTTGTCCACGCTCAACGAAAACCACAAAATAAGTAACAGCGAAAACAATCACTGCTAGCAACAACAATACTAGTACATTCAAGTCGCCTTGACGCGCCTGCTCGGCTGTTTGGCCGATAGCAGATGGCAGACCAGCAACAATACCTGCGAAAATAAGAATCGAGATACCGTTACCTATGCCTCTTTCGGTAATTTGCTCACCTAGCCACATTAGGAACATTGTTCCTGTCACTAAGCTCACTACAGCAACGAAGTAGAAACTGAATCCTAGGTTAACAACTAACCCTGGAACCAAGTTTGGTAGACCTGTTGCGATACCGATTGCCTGGAACGTACCCAGGACCAATGTGCCGTATCGAGTATATTGACTGATTTTCTTTCTTCCCGACTCGCCTTCTTTTTTCAATTCAGCAAGTGCAGGATGAACCACAGTCAACAACTGCATTATGATCGATGCCGAAATATACGGCATGATACCTAATGCGAAGATAGAGGCACGTTCAAGGGCACCACCAGAGAACATGTTAAACATGCCTAGGATGGTCCCCTTTTGCTGATTAAACAGCTCTGCTAATACAGCAGCGTCAATACCAGGAATTGGTACAAACGAACCGGCTCTAAAGACGATAATTGCACCAATCACGAACAGGAGACGGGTTTTCAATTCTGATAAACCGCCTTTCGCGCTTTTTAAATCAAGTCCTGGTTTTGCCATCGACGTATTATTCCTCGATCTTGCCACCGGCAGCTTCAATAGCTGCACGTGCACCTTGGGTTACCTTCAGACCTTTAACGGTCACAGGGCGCTCAATGGTACCTGAAAGAACGATTTTAGCAAACTGTATGTTGCGAGTAACTAGATTCGCATCTTTCAGCGCATTTAGGTCGATAACATCACCGTTAACTTTAGCCAACTCGCTAATGCGAATTTCGGCAGATACCAACGCTTTACGCGAGGTAAAACCAAACTTAGGCAAACGAATCTTAAGTGGCATTTGACCACCCTCGAAACCGACGCGAACGCCGCCACCAGAACGAGACTTCTGGCCTTTGTGACCACGGCCACAAGTTTTACCAGTGCCTGAACCGATACCGCGACCTACACGCTTAGCTGCTGACTTAGCACCTGCAGCAGGTGATAGAGTATTTAGACGCATCTTATACTTCCTCCACCGAAACCATGTAGTAAACCTTGTTAATCATACCGCGAACTGAAGGAGTATCTTCTAGTTCAACAGTGTGATTAATGCGGCGTAGACCAAGACCTGTCAAAGTTGCACGGTGCTTTGGTAAGCGGCCGATTGAACTTTTAGTCTGAGTTACTTTAAGTGTTTTAGTAGCCATGGTGCATTAACCTCGAATTTCAGTAACATTCAGGCCACGCTTAGCTGCGATTTGTGAAGGTGATTTCATATTCACCAACGCATCGACAGTAGCGCGAACGATGTTAATCGGGTTAGTAGAACCGTATGCTTTTGACAGAACGTTATGAACGCCTGCTACTTCCAATACGGCACGCATTGCGCCACCGGCAATAATACCGGTACCGTCAGAGGCTGGTTGCATGTAAACACGTGAACCAGTGTGACGACCCTTTACAGGGTGGTGCAAAGTACCATTGTTCAATTCAACGTTTACAATGTTACGGCGAGCCTTTTCCATTGCTTTCTGAATTGCTGCTGGTACTTCACGCGCTTTACCATAGCCATAACCGACTTTACCGTTACCATCACCCACTACAGTTAGTGCAGTGAAGCTAAAGATACGTCCGCCTTTAACTACTTTAGAAACACGATTTACTGCAACTAATTTCTCTTGCAGATCGTCTTTTTGCTGTTGAGCTTCAAATTTAGCCATTTTTCATCATTCCTTAGAACTTGAGGCCAGCTTCACGAGCAGCGTCTGCTAATGCAGCAACGCGTCCGTGATACTTGAAGCCGGAACGATCGAATGCAACTACAGCTACGCCTTTTTCGATAGCGCGCTCAGCAACGGTTTTACCCACTACTTTAGCTGCATCTACGTTACCTGTGTACTTTAGCTGCTCGGTTACTGCTTTTTCAGCAGTAGAAGCTGCCGCCAACACTACGTTTTCAGGGCTAATGACCTGAGCGTAAGTGTGACGTGGTGTACGATGTACAACCAGACGATTAACGCCCAGCTCTTGGATCTTCTTACGGGCACGTAGAGCGCGGCGTAAGCGAGATGTTTTCTTATCCATATCGTATTACCTTACTTCTTCTTAGCCTCTTTACGGCGTACTTGTTCGTCAGCATAGCGAACACCTTTACCTTTGTAAGGCTCTGGTGGACGGTAACCGCGAATCTCAGCTGCTACTTGTCCGATCAACTGCTTATCAGTACCAGAAAGTACGATTTCAGTTTGTGATGGACATTCAGCTGTTACGCCGTCAGGAAGTTTGTGAACCAAAGGATGTGAAAAACCTAGAGTCAAATCGATATCTTTACCGGCAAGTTTTGCACGGTAACCAACACCAACTAACTGTAGCTTCTTAACGAAACCGTCAGTAACACCAACAACCATGTTGTTGATTAATGCACGAGCTGTACCAGCTTGAGCAGCGGTTTTAGCGCTTTCAACTGGTGAACACTTGATTTCATTGTCTTCAACAACAACAGAAACGTCAGAGTTAATAACTCGAGTCAAACTACCTTTAGTACCTTTTACGGTGATAGTTTGTTCGTTTAAAGTCACTTCTACGCCTGCAGGGATAGCGACTGGTGCTTTTGCGACACGAGACATTGCTAGCTCCTTATGCTACGTAGCAGATAACTTCCCCGCCCATGCCATTTTGGCGGGCAGTACGATCAGTCATCAAACCTTGAGAAGTGGACACAATAGCGACACCCAGTCCGCCCATAACCTTTGGAAGTTCGTTTTTACCTTTGTAAATACGAAGACCAGGACGGCTAACGCGCTGGATAGTCTCAACGACTGGCTGACCTTGGAAATACTTTAAAGTGATTTCCAATTCAGGCTTGGCTTCATCTGCTACGGCGTAGTCAGTGATATAACCTTCTTCTTTAAGCATTTTCGCGATAGCGATTTTAAGCTTAGCAGAAGGCATCTTCACAGATACGTGTTTAGCAGCTTGGCCGTTACGAATACGTGTTAACATATCCGCAATAGGATCTTGCATGCTCATATTAGCTTACTCCGTGACAAGTGCTTACCAGCTGGCCTTGCGTAGACCAGGAACTTCACCGCGCATAGTTGCTTCACGTAATTTAATACGGCTAAGGCCGAATTTACGTAGGAAACCATGTGGGCGACCAGTTTGACTACAGCGATTGCGCTGACGCGCCGCGCTAGAGTCACGTGGTAGAGCTTGTAACTTAAGTACTGCATCCCAACGATCATCATCAGATGTTGCTGGACTGCTAATGATAGCTTTAAGTGCAGCGCGCTTTTCAGCGAACTTTGCTACGAGCTGTGCACGTTTTGCTTCACGTGCTTTCATTGAACTTTTTGCCATTACGCTACCCTTATTTCTTGAATGGGAAGTTAAAGCCTTCGAGCAAAGCTCGGCCTTCTTCATCATTCGTCGCAGAAGTAGTGATTACAATATCCATACCGCGGATCTTATCGATTTTATCGTATTGGATCTCTGGGAAGATGATTTGCTCACGTACGCCCATCGCATAGTTACCACGGCCATCGAACGACTTAGCGCTCAAACCACGGAAGTCACGAATACGAGGGATCGCGATATCAACTAAACGCTCTAAGAATTCCCACATACGCTCACCGCGCAGTGTAACCTTACAGCCAATTGGGTAGCCTTCACGGATTTTAAAACCAGCAACTGACTTACGAGCTACAGTCACTACTGGCTTCTGACCAGCGATAGCAGTCATGTCACGAAGCGCATGCTCCATAACTTTCTTATCTGCTACTGCTTCGCCAACACCCATATTAAGGGTGATCTTTTCAATCCGAGGGACTTGCATGACACTGGTAAAACCAAACTTGGTTACAAGTTCAGGACTAACAGTCTCTTTGTATTTATCATGCAGTTTCGCCATCGTTTACTCCAAATTACTTAACGAGTTCACTGTTCGACTTAAAGAAACGAACTTTTTTGCCGTCTTCAAATCGGAAACCAACGCGATCAGCTTTGCCAGTGGCAGAGTTGAAAATCGCTACGTTTGATGCTTGTATCGGTGCTTCTTGCTCAACAATACCGCCAGCTACGCCCAATTGTGGGTTTGGCTTTTGGTGTTTCTTGACAAGGTTAAGACCTTCTACAATTAATTTACCAGTTGGAAGAACCTGAGAAACCTTACCGCGTTTACCCTGGTCTTTACCTGCTAGTACAATTACTTCGTCTTGACGACGTATTTTAGCTGCCATTTTGAAGCTCCTTACAGTACTTCTGGTGCCAATGACACAATCTTCATAAACTGCTCAGTACGCAGCTCACGTGTCACAGGTCCAAAGATACGAGTACCAATCGGTGCAAGGTTTGCGTTAAGCAATACCGCTGCGTTCCGATCGAAGCGAATGACAGAACCGTCTGGACGACGTACGCCTTTCTTAGTACGGACTACCACCGCGTTATATACATCACCTTTCTTCGCTTTACCGCGAGGAATAGCTTCTTTAACAGAAACCTTGATGACGTCGCCGATACCGGCATAACGACGATGAGAGCCACCCAAGACCTTAATACACTGAACTCTACGAGCGCCGCTATTACAGGCGACTTCTAGAGTCGATTGCATTTGGATCATTTTAAGTGCTCCGCTATCGTTACTTCACAATCCCACAAAGGGGCTACATTTTACCCTAATTTTGACTTTAATTTAGTCAAAATTGGCGCGCAAGTGTAACACCTAAAAATAGGAATAGATAGTACTAATAATAAAAACGGCCCCAACTTTAGGAGCCGTTCGTTTAAGTGCTTAATAAAATTAAGCTTTTCTTATTACTTCAACCAGAGTCCAAGACTTAGTCTTAGACAGCGGACGACATTCGCGAATAGTCACGACATCGCCAGCATTACACTGATTTTGTTCGTCATGTGCATGGATCTTAGTAGTACGCTTGATAAACTTACCGTATAAAGGGTGTTTTACCTTACGTTCAATAGCTACAGTGATAGACTTGTCCATCTTGTCGCTAAGTACTCGACCTTGCAAAGTACGGATAGTATCAGACATTATGCACCCGCCTTAGAAGTAATAATGGTCTTAACGCGCGCAATGTTGCGACGCACGATTTTAAGCTGATGAGTCTGAGTCAACTGACCAGTGGCGTGTTGCATACGCAGATTAAACTGCTCACGCAGCAGACCAAGCAGTTCAGCGTTCAATTCTTCAACGCTCTTTTCTGTTAGTTCGCTCGCTTTCATTACATCACCGTCTTAGTTACGAAGGTAGTCTTCAGAGGTAGTTTAGCAGCAGCTAGGGTGAAAGCTTCACGAGCTAACTCCTCAGATACACCATTCATCTCGTAAAGAACCTTACCAGGTTGAATCTGGCAAACCCAATATTCAACGTTACCCTTACCTTTACCCATACGCACTTCAAGAGGCTTAGAGGTAATTGGCTTGTCAGGGAATACGCGAATCCAGATCTGACCTTGACGTTTAATGTGACGTGTCATAGCACGACGCGCAGCTTCAATTTGACGAGCAGTTAGACGACCACGTCCAACAGCTTTCAAACCGAATTCACCGAAGCTAACTTCAGTGCCGTTCGCTAGACCGCGGTTACGGCCCTTGAACATTTTGCGAAACTTCATTCTTTTTGGTTGCAGCATTGCCAGCTCTCCTATTTACCGCGAGGCTTACGCTTCGGCTGCTGTTTCGGCTCTTCGTGCTGAGGTAGAACGCCGTCTAGAACTTCGCCTTTGAAGACCCAAACTTTAACGCCAATCACACCGTATTGAGTGTGACTCTCAGAAGTAGAATAGTCGATATCAGCACGCAGTGTATGCAAAGGTACACGACCTTCACGATACCACTCTGAACGCGCAATCTCAGCGCCGCCTAGACGGCCACTCACTTCAACTTTGATACCCTTAGCACCAAGACGCATTGCGTTTTGAACTGCGCGCTTCATAGCACGACGGAACATAACACGACGCTCTAGCTGCGAAGCGATGCCATCGGCAACAAGCTTAGCATCTAGCTCAGGCTTACGGATCTCAGCGATGTTGATTTGAGCTGGAATACCAGTCAGCTTTGCAACTGCGTTGCGTAGCTTCTCAACGTCTTCGCCTTTCTTACCAATCACAACACCTGGACGGGCAGTGTGAATAGTAACGCGAACACTCTTTGCTGGACGCTCGATAACAATCTTAGAAACTGATGCTTGCTTAAGTTTCTTTTCAAGAAACTTACGCACTTCCCAGTCACTGCTCAAGTTATTGGCATAGTCTGACTTGTCAGCGTACCAGGTCGAGATCCAAGGCTTAGTGATACCCAGACGGATACCATTAGGATGTACTTTCTGTCCCATTGCTAACTCCTAGCGATCTGATACAACCACAGTAATGTGGCTGGTACGCTTGATTATACGATCAGCACGGCCTTTGGCACGTGGCATGATACGTTTCATAGTTGGACCTTCATCGATCATAATCGCTCCAACTCTTAATTCGTCAATGTCAGCACCTTCATTGTGCTCAGCATTGGCGATAGCAGAGTCCAGTACTTTTTTAACAAGTACTGCAGCTTTCTTAGGGCTGAAAGTTAGAATTTCGAGAGCCTTAGCAACAGGCAGTCCACGGATTTGATCTGCAACCAAACGACACTTTTGAGGCGACGTACGGGCAAAACGATGTTTAGCTAAAACTTCCATCTTATGTCTCCCGTATTAACGCTTCTTCGCTTTCTTATCTGCAGCATGGCCGCGATAAGTGCGAGTTGGTGAAAATTCACCAAGCTTGTGGCCGATCATTTCGTCAGTTACGAACACAGGTACGTGCTGACGACCATTATGGACAGCGATGGTCATTCCAATCATGTTAGGAATGATCATAGAGCGACGAGACCAAGTTTTAATTGGCTTTTTATCTCCCGCTTCCATCGCTTTCTCTACCTTCTTCAGCAAGTGTAGGTCAATGAATGGACCTTTCTTGAGAGAACGTGGCATGGCGAATCCTCTTACTTTTTATTGCGACGACGTACAATGTACTTGTCGGTGCGTTTATTACTACGAGTCTTATAACCCTTAGTAGGCTGACCCCAAGGTGATACAGGGTGACGGCCACCAGAAGTACGGCCTTCACCACCACCATGTGGGTGATCTACTGGGTTCATTGCAACACCACGAACTGTTGGGCGTACGCCTCTCCAGCGTTTAGCACCTGCTTTACCTAACTGGCGTAGCATATGCTCGGCATTACCAACTTCACCCAATGTCGCGCGGCAATCAACCGGCACTTTACGCATTTCGCCAGAGCGAAGACGTAGAGTGGCGTATGCGCCATCACGAGCAATAACTTGTACATAAGCACCAGCTGAACGCGCGATTTGAGCACCTTTAGCAGGCTTCATTTCTACTGCGTGTACTACGCTACCCACTGGGATATTGCGTAGAGGCAGTGCGTTACCGCTCTTGATCTCTGCATCGATACCTGACTGGATCTTATCACCAGCTTTCATGCCTTTAGCAGCAAGAATATAACGACGCTCACCATCAGCGTATAGTACCAAAGCGATGTTAGCTGTACGGTTTGGATCATATTCCAAACGCTCAACCTTCGCAGGGATACCGTCTTTGTTACGCTTAAAGTCGATTAGACGATAATGTTGCTTATGACCACCACCAATGTGACGGACAGTGATACGACCCGTATTATTACGGCCACCACTTTTTGATTTTTTCGCCAACAGGCCTGCAAAAGGTTTACCTTTATGCAAATCGCTGTTCACCACTTTAACTAAGTGGCGACGACCTGGAGAGGTTGGCTTACACTTAATAACTGCCATGATAATTCTCCTTTGCCTTATTCAGCGCCGCCGACGAAATCGATGTCAGCACCTTCAGCTAGAGTAACATAGGCTTTTTTCCAATCGCTACGACGGCCAACACGGGCGCCGGTGCGTTTAGTTTTACCTTTGTTAACCAAAGTGCGAACTGAATCGACTTCAACTTCGAATAGCTGTGCTACTGCAGCTTTAACTTCAGCTTTAGTTGCATCGATAGCTACACGGAAAACAACTGTATTGTTCTTCTCTGCATTCACAGTGCTCTTTTCAGAGATGTGTGGAGCAAGAATAACTTTTAACAAACGTTCTTCGCTTATCATCCCAGCATCTCCTCGATTTGCTTAATAGCTTCAGCGGTTACGAGTACTTTGTTGAATGCGATAAGGCTAACTGGATCAATACCAGCAACATCACGTACGTCAACTTTGTACAAGTTACGAGCAGCTAAGAACAAGTTCTCGTCAACTTCTGGAGTAACAATCAACACGTCTTCAAGTTGCATTTCGTTCAGTTTAGCTTTTAGCTCTTTAGTTTTAGGAGCTTCAACGCCAAATGACTCAACAACGATAAGACGGTCTTGACGTACCAATTCAGAGAAAATGCTTTTCAGCGCTCCGCGGTACATCTTTTTGTTAACTTTTTGGCTGTGATCTTGTGTTTTAGCAGCGAATGTTACGCCACCGCCACGCCAGATTGGGCCTTTAACAGTACCAGCACGTGCGCGGCCAGTACCTTTTTGGCGCCATGGCTTCTTGCCAGAGCCAGTTACTTCTGCGCGAGTCTTTTGAGCACGAGTGCCCTGACGCGCGTTTGCAGCGTAAGCTACAACTACCTGATGAACCAGTGCTTCATTAAAGTCACGGCCAAAGGTAGCTTCGGAAACTTCAAGAGCACTCTGTGCGTCTTTCAATACCAATTCCATTACTATCTCCTCAGACCTTAAGCTTTAACAGCTGGTTTGATGATCAGGTCGCCATTAGTAGCGCCTGGAACTGCACCCTTAACCAAAAGCAGGTTACGTTCAGCATCTACACGAATTACTTCTAGATTCTGTGTCGTAACACGCTCTGCACCCATGTGGCCAGACATTTTCTTACCTTTGAAAACGCGACCAGGTGTTTGGTTTTGACCAATAGAACCGTTAGCTCTATGTGCCAGTGAGTTACCATGTGTTGCATCTTGAGTAGCGAAGTTCCAGCGCTTAATACCGCCTTGGAAGCCCTTACCCTTAGATTGACCAGTAACATCAACTTTCGCTATGTCAGCGAAGATATCTACATTAAGCTCAGCACCAACTTCGATGCCCTCGCCTTCACCATCTGCCAAACGCATTTCCCATAAACCACGACCGGCTTCAACGCCTGCCTTAGCAAAGTGACCTGCTTCTGGTTTAGTGATGCGATTAGCTTTTTTGGTACCAGTAGTAACTTGAAGTGCACGGTAACCATCTGTATCCAAAGTTCTCACTTGGGTTACGCGGTTAGCAGCAATTTCAATTACTGTTACAGGTACCGACGCGCCATCTTCATTGAAGATGCGAGTCATACCTACTTTACGACCGATAAGACCGATAGCCATCTCTCAAACCTCTTCTAAGGATCTCAATTAACCCAAGCTAATCTGAACGTCAACACCAGCCGCAAGATCTAAACGCATAAGTGCGTCTACAGTCTTTTCAGTCGGCTCAACGATGTCAACAAGACGCTTGTGAGTACGTAGTTCGTACTGATCACGTGCATCTTTATTAACGTGTGGAGAAGTCAAAATGGTATAACGTTCTTTACGCGTTGGTAGTGGAATTGGACCACGAACCTGCGCGCCGGTACGCTTAGCAGTTTCAACGATTTCCGCAGTAGACTGATCAATCAAACGATGATCAAATCCTTTTAAGCGGATACGGATTCTTTGGTTCTGCATTGACCAGAGCTCCTAAAATGTACACAAAAAAACCACCCTCTAGCAATTTTCCTTATAGAAAAAGCAGAGTGAGATGATTTAACCGTTCGACTCACAATCGGAGTCGCTGTTTTTTTTACGT
Organism: Shewanella sp. 30m-14; assembly: GCF_052977125.1. NCBI lineage: Bacteria > Pseudomonadati > Pseudomonadota > Gammaproteobacteria > Alteromonadales > Shewanellaceae > Shewanella > Shewanella sp. 30m-14. The sequence continues at coordinate 25,133 of NZ_JBRILW010000034.1, forward strand.
CAAACCCGAAGGCAGACCAATTTAAATCGCCTAATGGTTAAGGCGAGGGGCTATTATACTGATTTCATCGCTGAGATCAAGCCCGTTGTGTGAAATACCGTCAAATTGACTCATTTCAACAAAGTGGCGTCATTATACACAGTCAGATCTGGAATGCTAGCCCTGCCCTCACTTTTCTTCAGGCAACAAAAAAGGCAGCCTAAGCTGCCTTTTTCAGTATCGAGTTAAGACGATTGCTAATTAAGCAACGATCTCAGCTACAACACCAGCACCAACTGTACGGCCACCTTCACGGATTGCGAAGCGTAAACCTTCGTCCATCGCGATTGGAGCAATAAGAGTTACTGTCATAGCTACGTTGTCACCAGGCATTACCATCTCTACGCCTTCTGGCAATTCGATAGTACCGGTTACGTCAGTTGTACGGAAGTAGAACTGTGGACGGTAGCCTTTGAAGAATGGAGTGTGACGTCCGCCTTCTTCTTTAGACAGAACATAGATTTCTGACTTGAAAGTAGTGTGTGGAGTGATTGAACCAGGTGCAGCCAATACTTGACCACGTTCAACGTCTTCACGCTTGATACCACGTAGAAGAACACCACAGTTCTCGCCAGCACGACCTTCGTCAAGAAGCTTACGGAACATTTCAACACCAGTACAAGTAGACTTAGTTGTATCTTTGATACCAACGATTTCTACTTCTTCACCAACTTTGATGATACCGCGCTCTACACGACCAGTAACAACAGTACCACGACCAGCGATTGAGAAAACATCTTCGATTGGAAGAATGAATGCACCATCGATAGCACGCTCTGGCTCAGGAATATAAGTATCTAGTGCTTCTGCAAGCTCAAGGATCTTAGCTTCCCACTCTGGCTCGCCTTCAAGGGCTTTAAGCGCAGAACCTTGGATAACTGGTAAGTCATCACCTGGGAAGTCATATTCAGTTAGAAGTTCACGAACTTCCATTTCTACTAGCTCTAGAAGCTCTTCGTCATCAACCATGTCACACTTGTTCATGAATACGATGATGAATGGTACGCCAACCTGACGTGAAAGCAGGATGTGCTCACGAGTTTGTGGCATTGGACCATCTGTAGAAGCAACTACTAGGATTGCGCCGTCCATCTGTGCAGCACCAGTGATCATGTTTTTAACATAATCGGCGTGACCTGGACAATCTACGTGTGCGTAGTGACGTGATGGAGTATCATATTCGATGTGAGAAGTATTAATTGTAATACCGCGCTCACGCTCTTCAGGAGCGTTATCGATCTGTGCGAAGTCACGCTTAGTACCACCGTAAGTCTTCGTTAACACAGAAGAGATAGCAGCAGTTAGAGTAGTTTTACCATGGTCAACGTGTCCGATAGTACCAACGTTAACATGCGGTTTTACGCGTTCAAATTTTTCTTTAGCCACGATATATTCCTTTCTTTTCAGAAAATGCTCGGCTTAAAACCGAGCAATAGCAATTAAGTATATCAACAATAGAGTGAGACAGTTTAGCCTCTGGCCTCTATTATTGCTTTAGTAACATTTTGCGGTGCATCAGAGTACTTCAAAAACTCCATAGAGTATGAGGCACGTCCCTGACTAGCAGAGCGCAAGTCGGTTGCATAACCGAACATTTCAGATAACGGTACTGTTGCATGCACAAGTTTAACACCTGCAATGCCATCATCCATACCTTCAATAAGGCCACGACGACGGTTCAAGTCTCCGACCACATCACCCATATAATCTTCAGGTGTTGTAACTTCAACTTTCATGCAAGGTTCAAGTAAGGCAGGGTCTGCTTCAAGCGCACCCTTTTTAAAGCCCATTGAACCAGCGACTTTAAAGGCCATTTCGTTCGAGTCCACATCATGATATGAACCGTCATACAAAGTAACCTTTATGTCGAGAACAGGGAAGCCAGCTAATACGCCGCTCTTCATCTGCTCTTGAATACCCTTATCAACTGCTGGGATGTATTCCTTAGGAACCACACCACCAACAATGTCGTTGACGAATTCGTAACCAAAACCTTCTTCTTGAGGCTCTAGTTTCAACCAAACGTGTCCGAATTGACCTCGACCACCAGATTGACGTACGAATTTACCTTCGACTTCCACTGTTTTGCGGATAGTCTCACGATATGCAACTTGTGGTTTACCTACATTACATTCAACACCGAACTCGCGACGCATACGGTCTACGATGATGTCTAAGTGTAGCTCACCCATACCAGAGATCAGTGTTTGTCCCGATTCTTCATCAGTCTCAACACGGAATGACGGATCTTCCATTGCAAGTTTTTGCAATGCCATCCCCATCTTGTCCTGGTCTGCCTTGGTTCTTGGTTCAACAGCGATAGTAATTACAGGCTCAGGAAACTCCATGCGCTCTAGAATTACTTTGTGATCGATATCGCACAATGTATCGCCAGTAGTCACGTCTTTAAGACCAATAAGAGCTGCGATGTCGCCAGCGCGCACTTCTTTAATCTCTTGACGATCATTAGCGTGCATTTGCACCATACGACCAATACGTTCACGCTTTTGCTTAACAGAGTTATAAACGCCAGCACCTGACTCCAATACGCCTGAATAAACACGAATAAAGGTTAAGGTACCCACGAATGGGTCTGTTGCAATCTTAAATGCTAACGCCGCAAATGGAGCATTATCGTCAGCTTGACGACAAGTCTCTTCTTCATTGTCATCAATCCCCTTAATTGCGGGAACTTCGACAGGCGATGGCAGAAAATCTACCACAGCATCAAGAACCGCTTGTACACCCTTGTTCTTAAATGCAGAACCACAGGTTGCCAATACGATTTCATTGTTTAAGGTGCGTATACGTAGTGCCTTTTTGATCTCATCTTCTGAAAGTTCCCCATCTTCTAGGTACTTTTCCATCAATTCTTCTGTCGCTTCAGCTGCACTCTCAACCAAATACTCGCGCATTTCTGCCGCTTTCTCGGCTAAATGCTCTGGGATAGCTTCATAAGAGAAAGTCATTCCCTGATCTTCTTCAGACCAGTTAATCGCTTTCATTTTGATCAAATCGATAACACCGTTAAAATCCTCTTCCGCACCAATATTCATTTGAATCGGTACACAAGTCGCACCAAGGCGATTACGGATCTGGTCGACTACGCTATCAAAGTTTGCACCTGCGCGGTCCATCTTATTGACGAACACTAAGCGCGGCACATGATACTTATCAGCTTGTCGCCAAACAGTCTCAGATTGAGGTTCTACCCCTGATGAGCCACAAAAAACAACCACAGCACCATCAAGTACTCTCAAAGAACGCTCTACTTCAATAGTGAAGTCAACGTGACCCGGAGTGTCGATGATGTTTATGCGGTGCTCAGTGAACTGCGCATCCATTCCGCGCCAGAAAGTAGTCGTTGCGGCTGAGGTGATGGTAATACCACGTTCCTGCTCTTGTTCCATCCAATCCATAGTGGCACAGCCATCATGAACTTCACCGATCTTATGAGATAAGCCAGTGTAGAACAGAACACGTTCAGTTGTAGTGGTTTTACCAGCATCAACATGAGCACAGATACCGATATTACGGTAGCGCTCAATTGGAGTTGTACGAGCCACGATTTATACCCTCTTAGCTTAATCTGAGTGTTAGCAATGCAAGTAAGGCGTGGGGTATAACCCACGCCAAGATATTACCAGCGGTAATGAGCAAACGCTTTGTTTGCTTCTGCCATACGATGCACGTCTTCGCGCTTCTTAACAGCAGTACCTTTGTTTTCAGATGCGTCTAACATTTCACCTGCTAGACGTAAAGCCATAGATTTTTCACCACGCTTACGTGCAGCTTCAACCAACCAGCGCATCGCTAGTGCGTTACGACGCACTGGACGAACTTCACATGGTACCTGGTAAGTAGAACCACCAACACGACGAGATTTAACCTCGACTGATGGACGTACGTTGTCCAGGGCTGCTTCAAGGATTACTAAATGATCTTCGCCTTTCTTTTCAGACGCAGTATCTAGTGCCTTGTAGATAATTTTTTCTGCAGTCGACTTTTTGCCGTCCTGCATAATGACGTTGATGAACTTAGCCAGCAACTCACTTTTGAACTTTGGATCTGGTAGGATTTTACGTTGTCCTACAACGCGACGTCTTGGCATAACAATTTCTCCGTATGCTTCAGGGACCCCAAAACTGGAATCTCAATAAAAACTAGCTTGGCCTTACTTAACGGAAAACGTTAAGACTTAGGACGCTTAGCACCGTACTTAGAACGACCTTGACGACGTTCACTTACACCAGCACAGTCTAATGCGCCGCGTACAGTGTGGTAACGCACACCCGGTAAGTCTTTTACACGACCGCCACGGATTAGAATTACGCTGTGTTCCTGCAGGTTGTGGCCTTCACCGCCGATGTACGAAGTAACTTCGAAACCGTTAGTTAGACGCACACGAGCTACTTTACGTAGTGCAGAGTTAGGTTTTTTAGGTGTTGTTGTATATACGCGAGTACAAACACCACGCTTTTGTGGACACGCAGCTAGCGCAGGAACGTTAGTCTTATCGACTTTCGGTGCGCGAGGCTTACGTACCAACTGGTTTACAGTTGCCATGTATAGCTCCGAATCAGTTGACTAAATCAACAGTAAGGTGTGAAAAATCTATATCCCACAGGTGTGGGACGCGAAATTTTAGAAGTGTATGGAGTATCTGTCAAGAAATAGACAACTTTTAACCGATTTAAAGTAAAAAAAAGGCGCTAAACGCGCCTTTTTTACAATCTATTTACTTTTCAGCACCGATTAATCGTTGCTACCAGCTAGATTAAGTAGATCAGCAAGATTCTGCTCAGCTTCACTTGCGCTAATCGCTGGCGCTTCAGAAGCCGCAGGTTTAACTGCAGCTTCAGCACGCTTCTGGTGGTATGAGTAACCCGTACCAGCAGGGATTAGACGACCAACAATTACGTTCTCTTTTAGACCACGTAACTTATCGCTCTTACCACCAACAGCCGCTTCAGTAAGAACACGAGTGGTCTCCTGGAACGATGCTGCAGAGATGAACGATTCTGTTGCTAGTGACGCCTTGGTAATACCAAGAAGTTCACGCTCGAATGTTGCTGGCTGCTTACCCTGCGCTTCAAGTTCGCGGTTGGCGATCTTAACGCGAGAAACTTCCGCCTGTTCACCCGGTAGGAATTCACTATCACCAGCGTCTACGATCTCACACTTACGCAGCATCTGGCGAATGATCACCTCAATGTGCTTATCGTTGATCTTAACGCCCTGTAGACGGTAAACGTCCTGTACTTCATTCACGATGTAGTTAGCCACATTGTGGATACCACGTAGACGTAGAATGTCGTGAGCTGCTTCTGCACCATCAGCAATAACTTCACCGCGTTCAACTTTTTCACCTTCGAACACGTTAAGGTTACGCCACTTAGGGATCATCTCTTCATAGTGCTCACCACCATCAGCTGGGGTGATAACTAGACGACGCTTACCTTTGGTTTCTTTACCGAACGAGATAGTTCCCGATACTTCAGCAAGAATAGCAGGCTCTTTTGGCTTACGCGCTTCAAATAAGTCCGCAACGCGTGGTAGACCACCGGTAATATCGCGAGTCTTTGAAGATTCTTGAGGAATACGTGCTAATGCATCACCAACGTTAATTGGTGCGTTATCGTCAAGGTTAACAATCGCTTGTCCAGGCAAGAAGTATTGCGCTGGTACTTCAGTACCGGGGATCATCAAATCGCTACCATCAGCAGCAACTAGACGGATCATCGGACGCATCTCTTTACCAGCTGTTGGACGTTGACCAACTTCAAGCACTACGATTGAAGATAGACCAGTTAGTTCGTCTGTTTGACGTGTCATAGTGACACCTTCAATCATATCTACGAACTTAATACTACCCGCCACTTCAGTGATAATTGGGTGAGTATGCGGATCCCACTTAGCGATAATTTCGCCAGCAGCAACACCATCATCTTCCAATTTCTCAAGAACTGTACCGTAAGGAACCTTATAACGTTCTTTCTCACGGCCAAGCTCATCAATAATTGCAAGTTCAGAAGAACGAGAAACAATTACCAATTTGCCGTTGCTGTTAGTTACAAACTTAGCGTTGTGTAACTTAAGCGTACCAGAGTTCTTAACTTGAACATTGTTCTCTGCAGAAGCTCGTGATGCCGCACCACCGATGTGGAAAGTACGCATCGTAAGCTGTGTTCCTGGCTCACCAATTGACTGAGCAGCAACAACACCAATCGCTTCGCCTTGGTTAATGATATGACCACGAGCCAAATCACGACCGTAACAGAACTTACAAACGCCGAAGTCTGTATCACAGCTAATCACTGAGCGAACAATCATTTCATCGATAGAATTCTCTTCGATGATGTCACACCATGCTTCGTCAAGAAGCGTGTTGCGTGGTACAAGTACTTGTTCAGTACCAGGCTTCAACACATCTTGTGCAACAACACGACCAAGAACACGTTCACGTAACGGCTCAACTACATCACCACCTTCAATCAGCGGTTTCATAGTTAGACCTTCAAACGTGCCACAGTCATCTTCAATTACAACTAAATCTTGAGCAACGTCAACTAGACGACGAGTTAGGTAACCAGAGTTAGCTGTCTTCAATGCCGTATCCGCAAGACCTTTACGCGCACCGTGAGTAGAAATAAAGTACTGAGATACGTTTAGACCTTCACGGAAGTTAGCGGTAATTGGAGTCTCGATGATTGAACCATCTGGTTTAGCCATCAGACCACGCATACCCGCCAACTGACGAATCTGTGCAGCACTACCACGAGCGCCCGAGTCAGCCATCATATAGATGCTGTTAAACGATTCTTGCTGTTCCTCAACGCCATCACGGTTAATCACTGTCTCTGTAGACAGGTTAGCCATCATCGCTTTAGAAACTTTCTCGTTGGCACTTGCCCAGATATCAATTACTTTGTTGTAACGCTCACCAGCAGTTACTAGACCAGATTGGAACTGCTCTTGAATTTCAAGAACTTCCGCTTCAGCATCAGCAACTAAGGTGTATTTCTCATCAGGAATAACCATATCGTCGATACCTACAGAGGCACCTGACACAGTTGCATAATGGAAACCGGTATACATCAATTGGTCAGCAAAGATAACGGTATCTTTAAGACCTAGTTGACGGTAACAAGTGTTCAATAGCTTAGAGATCTGCTTCTTACCCATGTTTTGGTTAACCAAATCATAAGAAAGACCTTTAGGCAGGATCGTTGAAAGCAATGCACGACCAACCGTTGTATCTACGATACGACGTGTCTTCACTTTTTCGCCAGCTTCAGTGGTCGCAGTCTCGGTAATACGTACCTTAACGCGAGCGTGTAGCTCTGCAACACCGGTGCGGTAAGCTTTTTCAACTTCAGCCACATCAGCAAATGCCATGCCTTCACCCTTGCCGTTAATTCGCTCACGGCTCGTGTAGTAAAGACCCAATACAACGTCTTGAGATGGTGTAATCACCGGCTCACCGTTTGCTGGTGACAAGATGTTGTTGGTCGACATCATTAGTGAACGTGCTTCTAACTGCGCTTCAAGCGTTAGTGGCACGTGAACAGCCATTTGGTCACCGTCGAAGTCGGCGTTGTATGCCGCACAAACCAATGGGTGAAGCTGAATCGCCTTACCTTCGATTAGTACTGGCTCAAACGCCTGGATACCTAGTCTGTGCAGTGTTGGTGCACGGTTAAGCATCACTGGGTGTTCGCGGATCACGTCATCTAGTACGTCCCAAACTTCTGGAACTTCGCGCTCAACCATCTTCTTTGCAGCTTTAATAGTTGTAGCTAGGCCACGACCTTCTAGCTTGCCATAGATGAATGGCTTAAATAACTCAAGTGCCATCTTCTTAGGAAGACCACACTGGTGTAGACGTAAAGTTGGACCTACGGTAATTACCGAACGACCAGAATAGTCAACACGCTTACCTAGCAAGTTCTGACGGAAACGACCTTGCTTACCTTTGATCATATCAGCCAAAGATTTAAGCGGACGCTTGTTAGAACCTGTAATAGCACGACCACGACGGCCGTTATCTAATAGCGCATCAACAGATTCTTGCAACATACGCTTTTCGTTACGTACGATGATATCTGGAGCAGCTAGGTCTAACAGACGCTTTAGACGGTTGTTACGGTTGATTACACGACGGTAAAGGTCGTTCAAATCAGACGTAGCAAAACGTCCGCCATCTAGTGGAACTAGAGGACGTAGATCTGGTGGCAGAACCGGTAACACTTTAAGGATCATCCACTCAGGCTTGTTGCCAGAAGTGAAGAATGCCTCAATAAGCTTAAGACGCTTAGTGACCTTCTTACGACGAGTTTCAGAATTGATAGATGGCAATTCTTCGCGCATCATTTCAATTTCTTTCTCAAGATCGATAGCACGTAGCAATTCTAGAACTGCTTCAGCACCCATCTTGGCGTCGAATTCATCGCCGTACTCTTCCAATGCATCCAGATAGTTTTCTTCTGTTAGCATTTGACCACGTTCAAGACTGGTCATGCCAGGCTCGATTACTACGAAAGATTCGAAGTAAAGTACACGTTCGATATCACGAAGAGTCATGTCTAGCATCAAACCGATACGTGACGGAAGAGACTTCAAGAACCAAATGTGCGCAACAGGGCTAGCAAGATCGATGTGACCCATACGCTCACGACGTACTTTAGTCTGTGTAACTTCAACGCCACACTTTTCACAGATCACACCACGGTGCTTAAGACGCTTATACTTACCGCATAAACATTCATAATCTTTTACAGGACCAAAAATACGCGCACAGAACAAACCTTCACGCTCAGGCTTGAATGTACGGTAGTTAATGGTTTCTGGCTTCTTAACTTCACCAAATGACCAAGAACGGATCAGATCAGGCGACGCTAGGCCGATCTTGATACCTTCAAATTCCTCAGTCTTACTTTGCTGTTTTAGAAACTTTAATAAATCTTTCACGTTTCTCTCCTGAAGGAGTTAAATCAGGTGCCCTGCATATACAGAGCACCGATTTTGCCAAATAGAGGCGGTAACCTGTTTTACTTAGTATCTAACTCAATGTTGATACCAAGTGAACGGATCTCTTTCAACAATACGTTGAAAGATTCAGGCATACCTGGTTGCATCTGATGGTTACCGTCGACGATGTTCTTATACATCTGAGTACGACCGTTCACATCATCCGACTTAACAGTTAGCATTTCCTGAAGGGTATATGCAGCACCGTAAGCTTCAAGTGCCCATACTTCCATCTCACCGAAACGCTGACCACCGAACTGTGCTTTACCACCCAATGGTTGCTGAGTAACAAGACTGTACGAACCGGTAGAACGGGCGTGCATCTTATCGTCAACCAAGTGGTTAAGCTTAAGCATATACATGTAACCAACGGTTACCTTACGCTCAAATTCGTTACCTGTACGACCATCAATCAGTGTTAACTGACCAGATTTTGGTAGGCCTGCAAGCTCAAGCATCTGCTTGATCTCTTTCTCTTTGGCGCCATCAAACGCAGGTGTAGCAATTGGAACACCGCCTTTAAGGTTTTTAGCAAGACGCAAGATTTCATCATCAGTAAATGAATCGATGTCGACTTTTTGAATTACTTCGTCACCTAGTTCATAAACCTGCTTGATGTATCCGCGAAGTTCTGCCAGTTCGCGCTGCTCTTCAAGCATTTCAGTAATACGATTACCGATGCCTTTTGCTGCTGCGCCCATATGAACTTCAAGTACCTGACCGATGTTCATACGTGAAGGTACACCTAGTGGATTCAAAACGATATCAACTGGGTTACCTTTTTCGTCGTATGGCATATCTTCAACAGGACAAATCTTAGAGATTACACCCTTGTTACCATGACGACCCGCCATCTTATCACCAGGCTGGATAGTACGTTTAACGGCTAAGTAAACCTTAACAATTTTTAGTACGCCAGGCGCTAAGTCATCACCTTGAGTGATCTTACGACGCTTGATTTCAAACTTCTTATCGAAATCTGCTTTCAGCTCTTCCGCTTGCTCAGCTAGTTGTTCTAGCTCAGTTTGCTTCGCTTCGTCATCGATGGTTTGAACCAACAATTGTGAGCGTGGAATTGCTGCAAGATGGGCTTCATCGAAACCAGCACCTAGTAATAGGTTGCGAGCACGACCAAGAACACCTTCTTCAAGAATTTGGAACTCTTCAGTCAAATCCTTCTTCGCCTGAGCGATATGCATCTCTTCGATTTCTACAGCACGCTTGTCTTTCTCAACGCCGTCACGAGTAAATACTTGTACGTCGATGATAGTACCTTTAACAGAATTAGGTACGCGTAGTGAGCTGTCTTTAACGTCAGATGCTTTTTCGCCGAAGATTGCTCGGAGGAGCTTCTCTTCTGGAGTCAGCTGAGTTTCACCTTTAGGTGTTACTTTACCAACTAGGATGTCGCCACCCTTCACTTCTGCACCGATATAAACGATACCTGATTCATCTAGCTTAGAAAGCGCAGACTCACCAACGTTTGGAATATCAGCAGTGATCTCTTCGCTACCCAACTTAGTATCACGAGCAATACACGAAAGCTCTTGAATGTGGATAGTCGTGAAACGGTCTTCCTGAGCTACACGCTCAGAGATTAAGATCGAATCTTCGAAGTTGTAACCGTTCCAAGGCATGAACGCGATACGCATGTTCTGACCAAGTGCCAAATCACCTAAATCGGTAGATGGGCCATCAGCAAGTACGTCGCCACGAACAATTGGGTCACCGACTGAACAACAAGGACGTTGGTTAATACATGTGTTCTGGTTAGAACGCGTGTATTTAGTCAAGTTGTAAATATCGATGCCCGCTTCGCCTGGAGTTAACTCAGATTCGTTAACTTTAACAACGATACGGCTTGCATCAACGTAGTCAACATAACCACCACGTTTAGCAGCAACAACCACGCCAGAGTCAACAGCAAGTGTACGCTCAATACCTGTACCAACTAACGGCTTATCAGCACGTAGTGTTGGAACGGCCTGACGTTGCATGTTCGCACCCATCAATGCACGGTTAGCATCATCGTGTTCTAGGAACGGAATTAGCGATGCCGCAACAGAAATAATCTGTTGTGGTGAAACGTCCATATACTGGATGTCAGCTGCGCCCATAAAGGTAGAATCACCTTTATGACGACAAGCAATAAGCTCATCCATCATACGACCGTTCTCATCTAACTGAACGATAGCCTGTGCAATAACGTAACGGCCTTCTTCGATTGCTGATAAGTAATCTACTTCATCAGTAACCACACCATCGATAACCTTGCGGTAAGGTGTTTCAAGGAAACCATAGTTGTTAGTACGCGCAAAGGTTGACAACGAGTTGATCAAACCAATGTTTGGACCTTCAGGCGTTTCGATTGGACATAGACGACCGTAGTGAGTCGGGTGTACGTCTCGAACTTCGAAACCAGCACGTTCACGAGTTAGACCACCTGGACCTAGAGCAGAAATACGACGCTTATGCGTTACTTCTGACAATGGGTTGTTTTGGTCCATAAACTGTGAAAGCTGTGAAGAGCCAAAGAATTCTTTAACAGCTGCAGAGATTGGCTTAGCATTGATCAAATCTTGAGGCATTAGCTCATTTAGATCGCCAAGGCTTAAACGCTCACGTACGGCACGTTCAACACGAACAAGACCAACACGGAACTGGTTTTCAGCCATTTCGCCAACACTACGGATACGACGGTTACCCAAGTGATCGATATCATCGACTTCGTCAAAACCGTTGCGAATAGCAATAATGTTCTTCATTACGGCAACGATATCTTCTTTAGAAAGAATACCCGTACCTTCATCGTCATCAATGCTTAGACGACGGTTGAACTTCATACGACCTACTTTAGATAGATCATAACGTTCTTCACTGAAGAATAAATTGTTAAATAGTGCTTCTGCTGCATCTTTGGTTGGTGGCTCACCAGGACGCATCATACGATAGATTTCAACTAGCGCTTCTAGGCGGTTAGTTGTTGAATCGATACGTAGCGTGTCAGAGATGTATGCACCGTTATCAAGTTCGTTGATATACAGTGTACTGATCTCTTTGATGCCAGCCATAGATAACTTAGCAAGATCTTCTAGGCTGATCTCAGCGTTAGCTGAAACCAATACTTCGCCTGTATCTGGATCGATATAATCTTGACCAGAAATCTTACCAGAGATGTACTCAACTGGTACTTCAAGCTCGGTAGTATTTGACTTTTCAAGTTGACGAATATGGCGTGCAGTAATGCGACGACCCTTCTCAACAAGAACAGTGCCTTCAGCGTCTTTAATATCATAACTTGCAGTTTCGCCACGTAGACGGTCAGCAACAAGATCCATTACTAGTGAATCTTTCTTGATCTTAAAGTTTACGCGATCGAAGAACAGGTCAAGAATATCTTGAGTTGAATAATCTAAAGCGCGCAGAATGATCGATGCCGCCAACTTACGACGACGGTCAATACGAACAAACAATGCATCTTTCGGATCGAATTCAAAATCTAACCAAGAACCACGGTAAGGAATAATACGTGCGTTATACAGCACCTTACCTGAAGAGTGGGTTTTACCACGGTCATGATCAAAGAATACGCCTGGGCTACGATGTAGCTGAGATACGATTACACGCTCAGTACCATTAATTACAAAGGTACCGTTGTCAGTCATCATGGGTATATCACCCATGTAAACTTCTTGTTCTTTAATGTCTTTTACTGTGCCAGGTGCTGCTTCACGGTCATACAGAACCATGCGTAACTTAACGCGCAATGGAGCTGCGTATGTAACACCGCGAATTTGACACTCTTTCACATCAAAAACTGGCTCGCCTAGCTTATAACTGACATATTGCAGCTCAGAATTACCAGAAAAGCTCTTGATGGGAAAAACGCTACGGAAGGCAGCTTCAAAGCCACGCTCACCTGTAGGATCTTGATCGGTGAACTTCTTAAAAGAGTCCAACTGGATTGACAAAAGGTAAGGGATATCCAAAACACGTGGACGCTTACCAAAGTCTTTGCGAATACGCTTCTTTTCAGAATAGGAGTAAACCATGGGTTTCCTCTGATTGCGAGATGTGACCAAGACTGAAACGACTTAAAATGTCGAAACAGCGCGTTTGCCCATCACCGTTGAAAGCAAGAACCCAACCAGTAATCTCTGCTAGGAACTGCGAAATCTGGCGATAAACGGTGAAAAAAAAATCGCCTGCGCTTACAGCGCAAAAAAGGCCGACGGTTAAAAAACCGCCAGCCTCCGCCCGATTACTCGGGTGGTTGTAAGTTATAGTATAACTTACTTGATCTCTACTGCAGCACCAGCCGCTTCTAGATCAGCTTTAAGAGCATCAGCTTCTTCTTTAGAGATAGCTTCTTTAACTGCTACTGGAGCAGCTTCAGCCATGCCTTTAGCTTCTTTCAGGCCAAGACCTGTAGCAGCGCGAAGAGCTTTAATTACTGCAACTTTGTTGTCGCCGTGAGAAGTAAGAATTACGTCGAATTCTGTTTTCTCTTCAGCAGCAGCAGCATCGCCACCACCAGAAACAACAGCAGCAGCTGCAGATACGCCGAACTTCTCTTCCATTGCTTCGATTAGTTCAACAACTTCCATTACAGACATTGCTGCAAGGGCTTCTAAGATTTGGTCTTTAGTGATAGACATAACAAAAGTTTCCTAATTGTACTGAATTCAATTTTAAATTAAAGCGGCTTAAAATTAAGCAGCTTCTTTCTGATCGCGTAGAGCGGCCAATGTACGAACGAACTTGCCAGCAGATGCTTCTTTTAGAGTCATCATGAACTGAGCTAGTGCTTCTTCGTAAGTTGGTAGTTTTGCTAAACGATCAATATTTTCTGCAGGGATTAATTCCCCTTCAAAGGCTGCTGCTTTGATTTCAAAATTCTCTTGCGCTTTAGCGAAATCTTTAAGAAGACGCGCAGCTGCACCTGGGTGCTCAGAAGAGAATGCAATCAAAGTAGGACCAGTAAACGTATCGCTTAGGCACTCAAAATCAGTACCAGCTACAGCGCGCTTAACAAGAGTGTTACGTACAACACGAATGTACACTCCAGCTTCACGAGCTGCTTTACGAAGTCCGGTCATATTAGCTACAGTTACGCCACGTGAATCGGCTACAACTGCAGATAAAGCACCTTTGGCAGCTTCGTTGACTTCAGCAACAATCGCTTTTTTGTCTTCGAGTCCTAACGCCATTGGTATACTCCTGGATTCTATCTAGGGAAATTCCCTAGCAATTACCATGCTAAATATCATAGATACTTAGCGACTTACGGCGCGAAAAATTCCAGCAGACAAAAATCTATCTGGGGTCCGACACCGTCTACGCAGGAAATTAAGTTAACTACTTGAGCAACACCTACGGTCTTGGACGGAGACTAATAATCAACCTAAAAGGTTAACTCTCAGCCTCAACCCTACAAAGTGCGCGCATTATAGACTAATGCGCGAGCTTTGTAAATTTACTTTGCGTCTTCCAGAGTACCCTGGTCAACCGCAACACCTGCACCCATAGTGGTAGAGATGCTTACTTTCTTAATGAAAACGCCTTTAGCTGCAGCTGGCTTGGCTTTTTTAAGTGCGCCAAGTAGTGCTTCTAAGTTTTCTTTAAGTTGAGCTGGTTCAAAGTCCACTTTACCGATAGTAGTGTGGATGATACCGTTCTTATCGTTACGGTAGCGTACTTGACCCGCTTTTGCGTTCTTAACTGCTTCAGCAACGTTTGGCGTTACAGTACCAGTTTTTGGGTTAGGCATTAGACCGCGTGGGCCTAAGATTTGACCTAACTGACCAACAACGCGCATTGCATCTGGAGATGCGATAACTACGTCGAAGTTCATTTCGCCAGCTTTAATCTGTGCAGCAAGCTCGTCCATACCAACAAGCTCAGCACCAGCTGCTGTAGCAGCTTCAGCGTTAGCACCTTGAGTGAACACAGCAACACGTACGTCACGACCAGTACCGTGTGGTAGCACAGTAGCGCCACGAACGTTTTGATCAGATTTACGTGGATCAACACCAAGGTTAACCGCAACGTCAACACTTTCAAGGAACTTAGCAGTAGCTAGTTCTTTAAGTAGTGCAACAGCTTCATTGATGTCGTAGCTTTTAGTCGCTTCAACTTTCTCGCGAATTAGACGAGCGCGTTTAGTTAGCTTTGCCATAATCTTAATCCTCTACTACCAAACCCATTGAACGCGCAGTACCTTCAATTGAGCGAGTCATCGCTTCAATATCAGCACCAGTCATATCAGCGGCTTTAGTCTCAGCAATTTCCTGGACAGCGCTACGCTTGATAGTTCCCACTTTTTCAGTGTTAGGACGGCCAGAACCTGATTTCAGACCAGCTGCTTTAAGCAGTAGGAAAGACGCAGGTGGAGTCTTAGTTTCGAAAGTGAAAGAGCGATCAGAGTAAACAGTGATAACTACAGGAATTGGCATACCTTTCTCGAACTTTTCAGTACGAGCGTTGAATGCTTTACAGAATTCCATGATGTTAACACCTTTCTGACCCAATGCTGGGCCTACTGGTGGCGACGGGTTTGCAGCACCGGCTGCGACTTGCAGTTTGATGTAACCATCAACTTTCTTTGCCATGAGACATTTCCTCAAGTTTGGGTACAAACGCTATCAGCACTATGCTGAACAGCTCCCCGAAAAATATGGGAGCGAATTATATATAAATTCGCTCCCATTTCCAAACAGTATTTGTGCTTTATTTAATCAGCTTTTTTCAATCTGACTAAAATCAAGTTCTACTGGTGTTGAACGACCGAAGATCATCACAGAAACCTTAACGCGGTTCTTCTCATAATCCACTTCTTCAACCGTACCGTTAAAGTCAGCAAAAGGTCCGTCAGTAACACGAACAACTTCACCTGGCTCAAACATAACGCGATGCGTTGGAGACTCAGTAGTTTCTTGCAGACGCTGAAGAATTGCATCAGCTTCTTTATCAGAAATTGGGGCAGGACGATCAGACGTACCACCGATGAAGCCCATTACACGAGGGATACTTTTCACCAAGTGCCAGCTTTCATCATTCATTTCCATCTGAACTAATACATAGCCAGGGAAAAACTTACGTTCGCTTTTACGACGTTGGCCTGCACGCATTTCTACCACTTCTTCAGTCGGTACTAAAACCTCACCAAAGTAAGCTTCCATTTCGTGCATTCTGATATGCTCAAGCAACGTTTTACACACACGGCCTTCATAACCGGAAAACGCTTGAATTACATACCATCTTTTTTTAGCTTCAGTAGCTTCAGTCATACTTAATGCCTATACGCCTGTAATAAAATTAACAATTCTAAGCAATACTGCATCTAGGCCCCAAAGGATTAAACCTAAAACGGCTGTTGCAGCTAATACAATGAAAGTTGTATTGAGTGCTTCTTGACGCGTAGGCCAAACCACTTTACGAACTTCAATCTGTGATTCACGAGCAAAAGTTAAAGCTTGCTTGCCTTTTTCTGTTTGCAACGCGATGAAACCAGCGATAGCAAAAGTCACGACGACACCTAGGGCGCGCACTACAACACTTGCTTCATTAAAATATTGATTGCCAATAATTGCAGCAGCCAACAAGATTACGACTAGGCCCCACTTTACGATATCCAGAGAGTTACCCTGGCTTTCAGTATTTGTTGTCATCGGTTAATTCCGTTACTCACTACGTTCTGAGTCAAGTGACACTATAAATAGCATTTTGCTCAGTGAAAAATTCAGTCAGACTCGCTATCCGAACTGGCGACTGTCCAACATACTTAGTTAAGTATACTCAACGAGTCAAAAATCGGTCATAGATTGTATTCTTATTCCACTTATTTGGCAAGAATACATAGCCCAGCTTCACTAACAAATTAAACCTAAATACAATAAAAACAAAAAAGGCAGCCTAAGCTGCCTTTTTCAGTATCGAGTTAAGACGATTGCTAATTAAGCAACGATCTCAGCTACAACACCAGCACCAACTGTACGGCCACCTTCACGGATTGCGAAGCGTAAACCTTCGTCCATCGCGATTGGGCAGATTAGAGTTACTGTCATAGCTACGTTGTCACCAGGCATTACCATCTCTACGCCTTCTGGCAATTCGATAGTACCGGTTACGTCAGTTGTACGGAAGTAGAACTGTGGACGGTAGCCTTTGAAGAATGGAGTGTGACGTCCGCCTTCTTCTTTAGACAGAACATAGATTTCTGACTTGAAAGTAGTGTGTGGAGTGATTGAACCAGGTGCTGCCAATACTTGACCACGTTCAACGTCTTCACGCTTGATACCACGTAGAAGAACACCACAGTTCTCGCCAGCACGACCTTCGTCAAGAAGCTTACGGAACATTTCAACACCAGTACAAGTAGACTTAGTTGTATCTTTGATACCAACGATTTCTACTTCTTCACCAACTTTGATGATACCGCGCTCTACACGACCAGTAACAACAGTACCACGACCAGCGATTGAGAAAACATCTTCAATTGGAAGAATGAATGCACCATCGATAGCACGCTCTGGCTCAGGGATGTATGTGTCTAGAGCTTCAGCTAGTTCAAGGATCTTAGCTTCCCACTCTGGCTCGCCTTCAAGAGCTTTAAGAGCAGAACCCTGGATAACTGGTAAGTCATCACCTGGGAAGTCGTACTCAGATAGAAGTTCACGAACTTCCATTTCTACTAGCTCTAGAAGCTCTTCGTCATCAACCATGTCACACTTGTTCATGAATACGATGATGAATGGAACGCCAACCTGACGTGAAAGCAGGATGTGCTCACGTGTTTGTGGCATTGGACCATCTGTAGAAGCAACTACTAGAATCGCGCCGTCCATCTGTGCAGCACCAGTGATCATGTTTTTAACATAATCCGCGTGACCTGGACAGTCTACGTGTGCGTAGTGACGTGATGGAGTGTCATATTCGATGTGAGAAGTATTAATTGTAATACCGCGCTCACGCTCTTCTGGAGCGTTATCGATCTGTGCGAAATCACGTGCAGTACCACCGTAAGTCTTCGTTAACACAGAAGAGATAGCGGCAGTTAGAGTAGTTTTACCATGGTCAACGTGTCCAATGGTACCAACGTTTACGTGTGGTTTTACGCGTTCAAATTTTTCTTTAGCCATGGTATTGCCCCAATCCAAGTATTTTGGTGATGAAACTGCATATAGCAAAAAATCCGATGCATTAAAATGTCATCGAATCAGTTAGTAAGATAATCAGAATGGTGAGAAGCAGGGAGGAGCTGATAGGTAGTCTTAAACGGGAAAAAGCACTCGAGACCGAGTGCTTTCTACTGATTAAGTATTATCAGCAAGATTTTGGAGCGGATGGCGGGAATCGAACCCGCGTTATCAGCTTGGAAGGCTGGAGTAATACCATTATACGACATCCGCGGAACCTACTTCAGGTTACCTAACTACCTAGAATATGGTGGAGGGAGAAGGATTCGAACCTTCGAAGGCTGAGCCGTCAGATTTACAGTCTGATCCCTTTGGCCACTCGGGAACCCCTCCAGAGAAATGGTGCCGGCACCAAGAGTCGAACTCGGGACCTACTGATTACAAGTCAGTTGCTCTACCAACTGAGCTATGCCGGCGTGTCATTTCGGTAGCGGATATTATGGAAATGTGAGCCTAAGTGCAATAGCAAAAGTGAAATATTATTAAAAAAGTGAGTTAAATGGCGTTTTTTTATGCTTAACGCTACTTTCAAGTATACTTTTGAAGCAATTAAATCAAATTAGTACTTAAAGCCAGCATCGCAGTTCTCATTGCAGTTGTTCATAATAAATTCATAGTGTACTGTGCCCTCCTGAACGGAGAACTTCGCAATGTCGCAACCAAACCAAATTCACAACGCTCTTTATCTCGCTTTTCAGCGCCTACAGTGGGCAGGACTGAGAGAGTCTGTGCCATTAACACTCAGTGAAAATGATTTGGCAGATTTACGTGGTATTAATGAAAAAATATCCTTATCTGAAGTCACCGATATTTATCTGCCGCTGAGTCGTCTATTAAATTTAAATGTTGGCGCAAAGCAGCAAAGAGGTTTGGCGTTAAATGAGTTTCTCGGACATGTACCGCCTAAACGCCCCTATATTATCAGTATCGCAGGCAGCGTAGCTGTTGGTAAGAGCACTACAGCCCGTATTCTACAAGCACTGCTCAGCCATTGGCCTGAGCATCCAAAAGTCGATTTAATTACCACTGATGGCTTTTTGTATCCGTTAGCAGAGCTTAAGCGACGTGGCCTATTACAGCGAAAAGGTTTTCCAGAAAGTTACGATATGAAAGCCTTAGTTGAGTTTATTTCAGCGATTAAGGCTGGTGAGTCGGCAGTCAGTGCACCGATATACTCACATATTACCTATGACCGCATTCAAGATGAAAAACAATGGATCAGACAGCCAGATATTTTAATCATTGAAGGACTCAATGTTTTGCAAACTGGCCAAGACTCACCTGTTGATACCCAGCGTCCATTTGTTTCTGACTTTGTCGATTTCTCGATCTATGTCGATGCCCATGAGGCGTTACTAAAAGAGTGGTATGTCGACCGTTTTTTACAGTTCAGAACCGGGGCGTTCAGTAGTGAAGATTCTTACTTCCATCATTACTCAAAGCTCGATGACTCTGAAGCAACCGCGACAGCTTCAAACATTTGGGACTCAATTAACGGCCCTAACCTCACTCTAAATATATTGCCTACGCGCGAAAGAGCACACCTTATCTTACAAAAAGGACCTGACCATATGATGGATCAAGTCCTATTGCGCAAATAGAGAACCTGCTATGTATAAAAGCTAATACTGATTAGTCTGCTTTACGCAGGCTAATCTCACCACCAATATAGCTTTGCAATCCCGACTCTGTTTCTAAGACAACAGCCCCTTGCTCATCGACCCCCATACAGACACCATAAATCTCATCTTGGCCCATCAGTAACTTTACCGACTTTCCTTGAAAGAGATCAGCTTCGCGCCAACGATCTTGAAACGGTGTGAGTCCAGACTGTTGAAATAGATTAAGATCTTGCTGTAATTGCTTCTGCAGCAGAGCTAACAAAGCCGTTTTATCTGGCAGACTTGCTTGACCGGTTAAATCACTCCAAGGCTGATCAATCAGTGCTGCATGTTGCTCACCCATGGCCATATTCAAGCCGATACCTATGACTAAATTGCACTCACTATCTGTATGACCACTCATCTCAATCAACACGCCAGCGAGTTTTTTACTTTCAAGGTAGATATCGTTAGGCCACTTTACCCCAACATCTTTAATGCCAAGCTTTTCAAGTACGGTAACAATCGAGCATGCCACAACTAGGCTTAACCCCATCGCTTGCGCCATTCCTTGCGGAAATTGCCAATACATAGAGAAATACAAGTGACAACCATAAGGCGAAACCCAAACACGACCACGTCGACCTCGCCCTGCCGATTGATACTCAGCAACACAGATATCGCCCGAAACTAAGTCTTCTGCGTGTTTTAAAATAAAAGCGTTAGTACTGGGGATTTCGTCAAAATAAAAGCAACGATTGCTAATTTGTTGTTTTAGCTTCACTTCATCAACTAACGATATAGGTCCGTTTAAGCGGTAGCCCTTGCCTTTGACACTGTATATATCAACGCCATACTCTTCCAGTCCAGCAATATGGTTACTTACAGCGGTACGAGAAACCCCTAAAAGAGAGGCCAAAGCCTCTCCAGATACAAATGACCCTGCGGCCAATTCAGATAGTATCTCGCGTTTTCGACTCCATTGCTCAGCCATCTATAAACTCCTTTCACCATTGGCAGTGATCATTCGAGGTTCAGGATCAAGCCTAATACCAAATTGTGCTTCAATTTTCTCAACAATCAATCTCGCCAACGAAAGTACATCTTCACTGGTCGCATTATGTTTATTTATTAACACTAATGCCTGGTTCTGGTGCACAGCAGCACCACCAAGTTGGCGTCCCTTTAAACCCGATTTATCAATAAGCCAACCAGCAGCCACTTTTACTTGTTCATCGCCGTGAGGATAGCCGACGATATCTGGAAATACGCCGACAAGCCGATCAAAGTCAGCCTTATCGATTATCGGGTTTTTAAAGAAGCTCCCCGCATTGCCAAACTCCGCTGGATCAGGTAATTTTTCTCGACGAGTTTCACAAATGCTATCAAACACTTGCTGAGCAGTGACTTGTTCAGCTTTAAACGATCTAAGAGGGCCATAATCTAATCGTGGAACCCAACGCTTTGGTAGCTTAAAACCAACCTTGGTGATCACCGCCTTACCTAACAACTCTTTCTTAAAGATAGAGTCTCGATAACCGAAATCACAAGCATTGGCAGCTAAACGTACCAAGTGGCCATCTCGCAAATCAACGTACTCAACCCAATCACAAAAATCGTTTAATTCGACGCCGTATGCACCAATATTCTGAATCGGAGCAGCGCCAACAGTCCCCGGGATCAACGCTAGATTTTCTAGACCACTGAATCTATTTCTTAAGCAAAAACTAACAAGATCATGCCAATTCTCTCCAGCCGCTACACTCAGATAGTGATAATTCTCATCGTCCGTAATATCAATCCCTTTAGTTTCGACTAATACCACAGTCCCTTGAAAATCTTCACATAAAATAATATTACTACCGCCACCTAAAATAAGCATAGGTTGCTGCGCTTGATAAAGTTTGCAGCAAGTATCAACCAACACATTTGATGTCGTAGCATGAACTAATTGCTGACAGCCATGGGCTAAAGCGAAAGTATTAAAGTCTTGAAGGGAATAAAGTGGGCTGGTTGGCATTTGGATATCATTTAGGGGAAAACAACTATTGTAGCCTAAAGAAGTAAATCGAAGAAGCTTGGAGCACTTTAATGGTAATACCAAACTGGAAAATTAACTGGTCACACTTGCCCAATCCCTAGAACACAATTTTGTCACTCGCTCTGAACTCTCA
>NZ_JBRILW010000035.1:0-46996 GCF_052977125.1 Shewanella sp. 30m-14
CCCAGAACAGTAAAACCAAGGCCTCAACGGTATGCCAAAAATAAAAATGCCGTTCACCTTAAGTGAACGGCATTAACGTTAAGTGGCGTTTTTTATTCGAAGTTAGAAATCGTCTTATTTAGAACAAGCTTTCATCTATTTGCATTATCGACGCATCCCCTGTCTTCACCTGTGATAAATGATACTCGGCCTTAGCCAATAGCTTATCAAAGTAAAAACGCCCAAGATGTGCTTTTTGTAGCTTAAAGTTTTCATCTTCATGATCATGTGCCGCATCATTCATCGCTAACCAGAAGCAGCCATAAAGGACATAACCAAATGCGTCGAGGTAATCGACTGCACATGAGTTAATCAAAGCTGGTTGACTTAATTTATTGTCATTAACTTGATTCGCCACCTCTAGTAGCTGTTCGAGTAATGCCAATAGTGTTGCTTTATCGCCATCGGCAACATGAGCATACCCATTAATTTTAGCGATCTGCTCTGCAACAAATTCAGATAAAGCGGCGACGTTATCACCCGTTACTTTACGACCTAAGAAATCAATCGCTTGAATGCCGTTGGTGCCTTCGTAGATCTGGGCAATTCGGGTATCACGCACTAATTGTTCAATGCCTGTCTCACGGATGTAACCATGGCCACCAAATACCTGTTGCGCCATAATCGCAGCATCAAGACCTCGATCACTTAAAAACGCTTTTGATACTGGTGTTAACAATCCAACATAACGACTAGCCTTCGCCTTAGCATCACTATCATCTGAATACTTGGCTAAATCGAGTTGTTGCCCGGTATATACAGATAATGCACGTCCCGCTTCAGTTAACGTACGGATCGTTAACAACATTCGCCTGACATCACCGTGAACAATAATAGGGTCGCTTGCAGCGCCTGTCGGCGAGCCACCAGCCGCTACACCTTGGGTGCGCTCTTTAGCGTATTCAGCAGCCATTTGGTAAGCCGCTTGTGACGTCCCTAAACCTTGTATACCAATAGCCAAACGTTCATAGTTCATCATGGTGAACATGCATACTAAACCACGATTAGCTCTGCCGATAAGGTAACCTTCTGCATCGTCAAAATTCATCACACACGTTGCAGAACCTTTAAGCCCCATCTTGTGTTCGATAGAACCGACAGTCACGCCATTGGCTTCACCTAGAGTATTGTCCGCATTCACTTTAATCTTTGGCACTAAAAACAATGAAATGCCACTGGTATTGGGTAATTTGGCGAGTACTAAGTGAATAACGTTTTCAGTTAAATCATGATCTCCACCAGTAATGAAAATCTTGCTACCCGTGATCTGATAGCTGCCATCATCATTAGGAACAGCCTTAGTTCTAATGTTCCGCAGATCTGAACCCGCTTGAGGCTCTGTCATATCCATGGCGCCAGACCATTCGCCGCTGTATAGCATAGGCAGATACTGCTGCTTAATCTCTTCGCTGCCATGGGCATGAATAGCTAGTGCTGCACCAGCGGTTAATGAACCATATAGAGTAAACGCGTTACATGCGCTATAAGCCATTTCATCGACTAGTACACCGAGCATCTTAGGCATGCCCATGCCACCTAGCTCAGGATCACCACATAGCCCTACCCAGCCACCTTCAGCGTATTGGTCATATACCGCTTTATAGCCATCAGGTGTGATCACCCTATCAGCTTCGTGCCGAACACCTTGCTCATCACCGCTACGGTTAATAGGATGGATTAATTCGCGGCTAATCTTATCTGCTTCATCTAAAATTGCTGCTGCAGTATCCATATCGACAGTCTCGGCCATTGCTGGCATCTCAGACCACGTTTTTGGGGCGTCAAAGACTTTCTCAAGAAGAAAACGCATTTCTGCTAATGGGGCGTTATACGGGTTCATATCGGACTCTTAAACAATGGATTTAAACAGTTGTTTCAAATCTATCAGAAGTCGCAGCAAATGACACCCTTTTAGCGTAAATCTTTTAGCTTACTTGCATTCGTATTTACCTTATTTGTCACCTTAGTTTTATCGACAACTGAGAGTAAACATTAAAGGTCGACATATTTCACCTCTTGTATTGCGACTGTACAATTTGCTTCAGCTTTTTATGAGACAAATATCATTCCATATCTAAATACTATATCTTTGCAATCATTGACTAATATTTAATTATCGGTTTCGACTAATACATACTTTTTGCGATGGAGCCAACATGATCACAGCGTATTGCTACCAACAACAGCAAGTCACTACAACAACTCTTAATATTGACGAACCTTTACCAGAAACAACAATATGGTTAGACATTTATCGACCCATTGAAGCAGAAAGACTTTGGTTGGCTAGCTTTTCTACTGACGAGGTACCAGATAGAGAAGATAGGAATGAAATTGAGGACTCTTCACGTTTTTACCAAAATAAAGATGGTTTACACGTTAACTCATTATTTAGTCAAAAGTCTGCACAGACACTAAGCTCTATTAATATTTATTTTAACCTTAGAGCAGACTTATTGATCACCATCAGAGATGATGATCAGCGTTTGATAGACTCATTAGCCACAAACCTTCAAAAGTCTTCCGTCCCTGTTACACCCCAGCAATTATTCATTCAGTTATTTAAAATGAAAGTCGACCATTTAGCCGATCTCATTGAAGATACTTACAGCGCTTTGGAAAATATTGGCCATGAAGTCTTCGAAAAAGACCGTATCGATGAGGTGTTTAAACTGATCACTATAAGAGAAGACACTAATGGTAAAGTTCGTTTGAATTTACTTGATACTCAACGTGCACTGAATTACATGCTGCGTGTTTACCAACAAAACCTGTCTAGTGAAGAAACTAAAGACATCGGTAATATGCTGTCTGATATATCTTCATTGATCCCGCATACTCAGTTTCTTTTTGAAAAGCTAAACTTTTTGATGGATGCTGCTATGGGCTTTACGGGTTTGCAGCAAAACAAAATCAGTAAAATATTTTCCGTTGCCGCGGTAGTGTTTCTCCCGCCAACATTGATAGCAAGTACCTATGGTATGAATTTTGACAATATGCCTGAGGTACATTGGCATTATGGCTACCCCTGGTCCATAGCGCTTATGTTTGCCAGTGCGGCTGCAACCTTTTGGTTTTTTAAGATAAAGCGTTGGCTATAATATTTTTGTCGCTTTATTGTAAAGAATCACGTTTAAAATCATTGTTTTTAGATGCAAAAACGCCACGTTTAATGGTGGCGTTAAAGGCTAGTGTTATCAGCTAGTGGCATGAATTGTAACAACTGCAGCGATGACTGGAGATGAAAATCGCCAAATTATTCCAAGTATTAAGCAAACTTACTTCTGAAAGCAAAGTAAACGGCTCCGACTAAACAAAGCCCTGCCCATAGATAATCTAACTTTAATGGCTCTCTTAAATAAAATACCGAGAACGGGACAAATACCATCAAGGTAATCACTTCTTGCAGAATTTTTAACTGTCCGACATTTAACTCCGTATAGCCAATTCGATTAGCTGGAACTTGAAGTAAGTATTCAAACAGCGCAATTCCCCAGCTAATGAGTGCAGCAATAATCCATGGTTTATTGTTCAGCTCTTTTAAGTGAGCATACCAGGCAAATGTCATAAAAATATTGCTGCAAACAAGCAAAGAGATACTGATAAATATGGGGTTCATGGCCGATTAGACTCACGCTATAGGCTCATCAATTGACATCACTGATGAGGGGTACTGAAAATGATGGCGCATTCTACTGATAGGCATTTAAGACGTAAATCTTTATTTGTTAAATCTACTGAAAAGCGAAGGTAAAGCTCCTGCAACCTACATGTTTTGAACATAAAAAAGCCCGGTTACACCCGGGCTTAACGTTTAAAGTTAGATTTCAATAATTAATCTAGAACAAAGATGTTGCTACTGTCATTTAAGCTAAGCACGCCAATGCATTGAT
The DNA here is from genome assembly GCF_052977125.1 of Shewanella sp. 30m-14. NCBI lineage: Bacteria > Pseudomonadati > Pseudomonadota > Gammaproteobacteria > Alteromonadales > Shewanellaceae > Shewanella > Shewanella sp. 30m-14. Next base: position 3,933 of record NZ_JBRILW010000035.1, read on the forward strand.
TTTCACTATCCGTTACCATCATTCGGTCACCAATCGTCCAGAAATCTGCTGTGTACATTTCATTTTCGCCAAGTGTCGCATAGTTATTACTTAAGTTTGGTTGACCAGAATCATAGTCTACCCAGTATAAGTTATAAGGCGTTGTTGACGTATTTGCTACGATAAACTCCGGAGCATATTCAGACTCTCTAGTATATGGCACAGCAAGATCACAACTGCCTATCTCTGCAGTAGCAGCTGGGATCTCGACTTCATCAACAGCTCCCACCACATGCTCAGCTTTAATTTCGAATTGGTTATTTTCATCATTTAAAATCGCCACACTGAGGCAGTTATCAGTCTTATCGGTTAACATCACCCTCTCGCCAATGTACCAGTATTCAGGTGTAAAGCTATCACCTTGTGCTAGCGTCATGTATGAACCACCTGATTTATCAGCTTTTGTGGTACTTAACCAATACACTTTAACTTCTGTATCGGTAGTATTTGTTATCGCCACGTCTTCAGCATAATCATAAGAAGTACGGTAGGTTTCTGCCAGACTACAAGTGCCGAGTATTCCCTTCTCTGGCCAATGTGGTAAATAAGGTTCTTCAATTGCATTTAAAGGCTGCTGCTCCGGCAACGAAACACTGCAATCATTTCCTGCACAAGCTGAAAGATATAGGTCAACAATATCACCGCCCACAAAGTCAGAACCAATAGTAATAAAATACTGACCGGCATCAGGGGAATCTATAATACAAGTTTCTTCATTCGAGTCAGCCGTTTCAGAACGACAAGTGACTTGTGAAGTTAAACTTGGGTGTGCAGCAGAAGCATAGTTAACCCACATATCAACATTACCCGAACCGCCTTGGGTGCTGAACTTGAGTGAGTCTGTTCCATCTGCAACCTCAACTGAGTATAACCAGCCTCCTCGACCGTTAATCGAGGCATATTCACCTAGTGATAATGCAGTATCACTGGCGGCAAATTGTTCAGTGAGTGTTTGTTGGTACCAAGTCACGAACTCTTGCTGGTGACTACTGGCAATTTCTTGCAATAAAGTATTAAATACCTCCCAGTTACCCGCACGCATTTCAGTGAGCATAGAGGTAACACGAGCAGGCTGGGTTTCAATCAAAAAGGCTACGGCTAATTTACCCCACGAATAGCTATTACTCTCACCGTCAAAGATCTGTTGTAAAGTGTAAGTCGTGTCTTCATTGGCAGTTACAATACTTTGGTATTGTTTTTGATAGAAGGTACCTATGTATTCAGCTAAGCCCTCGCTCCACCACGCCATATCTGATTTATATGCGCCTTCTTTGTTATACCGGGCATCTAACGCATGAATGTACTCATGGCTTAAAGAGCGAATAACATTACGTCCACCGCTCCACTCTAGCGCGTTAAAAGTGAGAATAGTTGAGTCATGCCACCACTCAGTTGGAGAGGTTTCGAAATAAATCCCGCTTGAGTTACTCGTATCAAATAGATGCTCTGCCCAAGCGGCGTAATTTGATAAGCTACTAAATATATTAATGTTAGTGACTTCATTCAAATCATTATCTACCGGTATACCAAACTCTGGGGCAATGTTAGCGCCCAGTACAGTGTCGAATTTTTGCTTAGTTTCAGTCACAATTTCACATGCTTCTTGTACTTGTGTTGCTGTTAACTTTTGGCTGCGGATCCTGACTGACTCGTTACACAAAAGGCTATGCTGAAATAATGATGCTGTAGCAAGAATGGATGCATCGACTGTCGGTTTATCTGAATTAGCATCAACAACAATATGATAACGACCAGGTTGAATATCATCGATTATGCACGTTTCGTTATAATCTGAAGCATTGTAAGAAACACAGTCAAACTCGCCATTCTCACCTGTAGTTGCAGTGCTTTCGTAACGAACATAAATATCTGGATCGCCTAAATTCTCATTTTCAATACCGCTAAATAAGCTGATCAACAATGTTGGAGCTGCGGTCTCAACATCAACATAAAAAGAAAGCGGTTCGTTGGTATTAATATGCTCTTTTACAGAATCTAACGTTAACGCTTCGCCGATAATGGTTTCAACTGGTGCCGGGCTTGGCTCAATGAGTTCTAACACTTCGTCTTTAGGATCACTACCGCAAGCTGATAAACTAAGTGCAACCACTAAACTTAATGGTTTTAAAATATGGGTGCGGCTAACACTCCTTGTTTGGTAACTATGGTTCATATCCACTCCTAACACTGTTTTTATTTTTTTGATGGCTGTTTGAATAGATGAAATACCCTTTCAGCTATTTGAAATGCTTAACGCAACAAAAATGTAACAAATGATATACAGTATTCAAAGTGAAACAATTTCAACTTGAATTGAAGTAAATAGGCAAATATCAGACATAAAAAAGGCCGCAACGAAAAATTGCGACCTTTAAATGAACGAGGCTATGTCAATGGGTAAATATACAGTAATGCTTACCACATAAGATCGTCTGGAATAACATAATCTGCATACGGATCATCTTCTTCTACAATCTCTGTATTATCTTCTTGAGACCATAAGTAGCCAATCCAAGTAGGTACAAGAAGGTTCACTCGTTCAGCCAGCTTATGCGGTACTAAGTAACTCACCTCTTCGTGTCTGACAATACCTAAATGGCCGTTAAGCAATTCACTTTGCATTTTCTCATTTACATAAAGTGAGAAGATTTTATTTTCAAAAGTGAAGTTAAACTTAATTTCAGCATCTTTTGGCGGCTTAATAACACAATTTCTAAATTCTGTTACCAATCCACGTACTAAACCTTTCTCAGACGCTTCTGCAAAACGTTGCTCGTTCAGTTGCTTATCTTTATCAATCTGAGCTTGTTTTTTAGCTGCTATTTCTTGTTTCAGTGTATCAGAGCCATCGTCGACTTTAGCCTTTCTATCGCGACGCTTCTGAGTTTTAGTATCTCTAACTTTTTGCTTACTGACTAAGCCAGCTTTTAACAACTGCTCTTGAAATGGATTTGCCATAACTATAAATCTCTAATTTAACGATTACTCTTAATCGACTTATTCTTTTACATAATTGCGTTTAGCTAATTGCCCTATCTCGGCAATAGCCGCGCCCGCACCACCTAGAGACCATCCACCATCAACAGGTAAAACAGTACCCGTAATGTAGGACGCCATGTCAGATGCTAGAAATAGTGCCGCATTGGCAATATCATCACAACTGCCGTTACGTCTTAAAGGCACGCCTTTAGCAACATGAGCTTGTAACTCGGCGGTAGGGGCTAACCTATCAAAGCCTTCCGTTCCTGCAATCGGCCCAGGAACAATTGAGTTGATCCTAATGCCCTTGCAGCCCCACTCTATCGCCAATGTCTTGGTCAGCATATCGACCCCAGCTTTAGCCGCGCAAACATGCACCTGCATTGGCATGGGTACATAAGCTTGTGGTGCAGAGATCTGAATGATGGCGCCGCCCTGCTCTTTAATCAGTGCAAAGCCTTGCTTAAGCACCTGAAAGCTACCTAAAAGGTCTATGTCCATGACTGACTTAAAACCATTCTCTGACAGGTTCTCTGCCGATGATGGGAAGTTACCCGCAGCGCCACTGACTAAGACATCAATATGAACAAATGTATCAGCAATTACAGCAAAGCCCAGTTTCAATGCTTCGAGATCTCTTACGTCAAAACAAACACCGAAATGCTTTCCTTCTGGATTAGCGAGTTTTAATTGCTCAACAGCGGCATCGACTTTAGTTGCGCTGCGACTCGCCACTGCCACATTTGCACCGGCTTGAGAGAAGCGAATAGCGATACCTAAGTTTATGCCACTGGTACCGCCAACAACGACAACATTCTTTCCTTGATAGCTAAACATGGTCACTTCTCCTCATTAAGTTTATTTCAAACCAGTAAATAACAATTTGAAACTAACCTACAAGGCGAAAGCTAATTATGCAATCGTTTGATAGATTGCTTGCAATGCCTTAAGCGGATCTGCTGCTTTTGTAATTGGACGGCCAATCACTAAATAATCAGAACCTGCAGCAAGCGCTTCAGCGGGTGTCATCACTCGATGTTGATCGCCTTTGTCAGAACCCGCAGGGCGAATACCCGGTGTGATGAGTTTGAAGTCATCACCGAACGTAGCCTTTAATATGCTAGATTCCTGTGCTGAACAAACTACACCATCAAGACCAGCTTGTTTAGTCAACGCCGCTAAGCGTAAAACATGTTCTGAAGCCGGTACATTGATGCCAAGTAGCTTCAGCTCTTCATCGCTCATTGATGTTAATACCGTCACAGCGATTAACAAAGGCGCGTTATCACCGTAGGGTTCTAGTGCACGCTTAGCAGCTTGCATCATTGCGAGTCCACCTGATGCATGGATGTTCGTCATCCAAACGCCAAGCTCTGCAGCTGCAGTTACCGCTTTAGCGACTGTGTTTGGTATGTCGTGAAACTTAAGATCCAGGAACAAATCAAAGCCACGATTATGAATGTCAGTAACTAATTGTGGGCCAAACAGCGTAAACATCTCTTTGCCGACTTTCAGTCTGCACATGTCCGGGTCTAATTGATCGATAAGCTGCAAAGCATCATTTTTATTATCGTAGTCTAGGGCAACTAAAATAGGCTTGTCAGTCATTGTTTCTCCAATCGCTTTGCGGTGTAAGTTGTATTATTTTTTGTTGGTCAATCAGCAGCACTAACGGTTATTCACCGTCTAGGCCTCTAATCCTTTTTATACTCCCCCAATGCTTACATGAGGGGCAATGCCAATATAGCCTATGGGATGGGAAGCCACATTCTCTGCAGCGATATCCAGGTCTATATTTAATCTGTTGCTCTACTAACTGCTCAAGCATGGTCAAACTCTGTTTGGCTTGTCCTTCTTCAGCTTGCTGTAGATGCATTTTCATAAGGTGCTGAAAGCTTTTCATCGTCGGATGCCTAATCAGGCCTTCCATGATTAATTTTTCTGCGTCTTTGGGATGACCTTGCTCAATCATGTGCTGAGCAAGGGTTATGGTTATACTGGCACCAGCACCATTCTCTATTGCTTCTCTTAGAAGCTCTTGATAACCGCTGCTATCATTGGTCACTAAGTAGGCTTGTTTTGCTATTGCTAATGCATCAGGCAAAAAATCGATATCAGTGGTGAGCAATTTCTCTATGCTTTGCTTGCATGCCTTAAACTCTTCTTGCTTTAAGTATTGCTCCGCAAGTGCTAACAAGGCTCGTGCACATCGACTATCTTGCTTAATCGCTAGCTGAAGGTTCTTAAGTTTTAATGCGACATCTTCAGTCTCGTCGGCGAGTTCACAGTAAAAATGCGCAGTATCGTGTTTAAGGTCGTGCTGACGTTTACGCTTCAACTTCTTGATAATATCTATCGCTTTTTGCCAATCTTTGGTCACTTGATAGATAGCAATCAGTTGAGTTTCAGCTTCTTCACTATGATCGTCCTGATTAACGAGATTGATAAAGATCTCTTCTGCTCTGTCATAAAAACCTGCAGCGAGATAATCCTTACCCAGTTCCATCATGGCTAGATCTCGTTGCTCAGTGGTGAGGCTTGGTCTTGCGATAAGGTTTTGATGAATGCGGATCGAGCGATCTACTTCGCCTCGCTTTCTAAATAGCGAACCTAAGGAGAGATGGGTATCAATAGTGTCATCGTCTACATCAAGCATGCTGATAAACAAATCAACCGCTTTATCTGATTCGTTCGACAAAAGAAAGTTAAGCCCTGTGAAGTAGTCACGACTTAGCTGCTTTCTTTGATTTGTCTGTTTTTGCCTGACACTTCTGCGTCCCATATACCAACCATACCCGGCAGCTATAGGAAGAAGCAGAAAGAGGATCTCTAACATATTAAGCGTCTACTTCTTTGTCTGCGCTTGGATTAACAACCATGGTCTTAACTTTAGATTCAGTTGCTTGATTTAATTCTTGTTTCTCTTGAGCGTTGTGCAACTTTTTATTCGCACGACGTAGGGCTAATTTAAGACCCGCGATATGGTACATGGCAAATATCCAGCTCACTAGAAAGCCAGCTAAAAACACAAATGCAAGAACCACAGGTAATCTAAATTCACCTTGAGCAACAAAGTAACTAATTGTCACGACTTGTTCGTTACGAGCACCAAAAATAAGCGCTAAGAAAAAAAATGCAGCGACTAAAAAGGCAATGATAAATGACTTCACGTTAAGCTCCATGAACGCGTTGGTAAGCTTTGATTATCTAAGAAAATGAGTAAACTAGCTAGTTATACCTAAGTTTTAGGTATAAAAAAGCCTCCTAATGGAGGCTTTTAATACGATGTAAATTACGCGTTGATTGCATCAACACGTTCGCGCAGTTCTTTGCCTGGCTTAAAGTGCGGTACATACTTGCCTTCCAATTCGACTGAAGTACCAGTCTTTGGGTTACGGCCAGTGCGTGGTGCACGATAATGAAGTGAGAAACTACCAAATCCACGGATCTCTATACGATCTCCAGTTTCCAATGTATCAGCCATTTGCTCCAACATTTCTTTGATAGCGGCTTCCACTTCTTTCGCAGACAGCTGCGACTGCCTAGTGGCAAGTTTTTCGATTAGCTCGGACTTAGTCATCCTATACCCTCTATTATCAAGCCAAATACAGTCACCTTTTAGGGGTGCAAGCACCCCTGAACGTCAAGGCGATTATTTACGAGCTGCTTTGAACGCTTCAGCCATAGCGCTGCTCATTACAGCGTCATCTTGGCTGTTCAAGCTAGCCATTGCTTCTTTCTCTTCAGCTTCATCTTTCGCACGGATAGATAGGCTGATAGTGCGGTTCTTACGATCCACACCCATGAACTTAGACTCGACTTTGTCACCTACAGAGTAAACTGTTGATGCATCTTCGATACGCTCACGAGAGATATCTGAAACGCGAAGGTAACCTTCAACAGTCTCAGCTAGTTCAATTGTAACACCTTTTGCGTCAACTGCAGTAACAACACCATTTACTACAACACCTTTCTTCTTATCAGCAAGGTATGCGTTGAATGGATCGTCTTCAGTTTGCTTAACGCCTAAACTGATGCGCTCGCGCTCTGGGTCTACAGAAAGAACTACAGCGTGGATTTCATCGCCTTTCTTGTATTCAGAAACTGCATCTTCGCCAGTACCGTTCCAAGAAATGTCAGAAAGGTGAACTAGACCGTCGATGCCGCCGTCAAGACCGATGAAGATACCGAAGTCAGTGATTGACTTGATCTTACCAGAAACCTTGTCGCCTTTGTTGAAACGCTCAGCGAAATCATCCCATGGGTTAACTTTACATTGCTTAAGACCTAGAGAAATACGACGACGCTCTTCATCGATGTCAAGAACTAGAACTTCAACTTCATCACCTAGGTTAACAACCTTAGATGGGTGGATGTTCTTGTTAGTCCAATCCATTTCAGAAACGTGAACAAGACCTTCAACGCCTTCTTCAATTTCAACGAAACAACCGTAGTCAGTTAGGTTAGTTACGCGACCAGTCAAACGTGTGTTTTCTGGGTAGCGCTTGCTGATTTCTAACCATGGATCTTCGCCAAGTTGCTTAAGACCTAGTGATACGCGTGTACGCTCACGGTCATACTTAAGAACTTTAACGTTGATTTCGTCACCAACATTAACGATTTCAGATGGGTGCTTAACACGCTTCCAAGCCATATCAGTGATATGTAGAAGACCGTCAACACCACCAAGATCAACGAATGCACCGTAGTCAGTAAGGTTCTTAACGATACCCTTAACTGCTTGACCTTCTTGAAGGTTCTCAAGAAGAGCATCACGCTCTGCACTGCTTTCTGATTCGATAACTGCACGACGAGAAACAACAACGTTGTTACGCTTCTGGTCAAGCTTGATAACTTTGAATTCTAATTCTTTGTTTTCTAGGTGAGCTGTATCGCGAACTGGGCGAACGTCAACTAGAGAACCTGGTAGGAATGCACGGATACCGTTTAATTCAACAGTGAAACCGCCTTTAACCTTACCATTGATGATACCGATTACAGTTTCAGCATCTTCGTACGCTTTTTCTAGAACGATCCAAGCTTCGTGACGCTTAGCTTTCTCACGAGAAAGTTGAGTCTCACCGAAACCATCTTCTACAGAGTCAAGTGCTACGTCAACTTCGTCGCCAACTGCGATTTCTAGAGCGCCTTGAGCGTTCTTGAACTGTTCAGCTGGGATTGGGCTTTCAGACTTAAGACCTGCGTCAACAAGTACCATACCGTTTTCGATGGCTACAACTACACCACGTACGATAGAACCTGGACGGAACTCTAGAGTTTCAAGGGATTGTTCAAATAGATCAGCAAAAGATTCAGTCATGTTTAAGTTACTTTCTTTAATAAACCACGGACCATCCTGGACGTGGAGTCAGTATAATAATTCATCTCATCCATGTGACGAATAGTTAAGTACCCGCTTACGCTGGTACTTGGAGCTTTTGATGAATATGCGTTAGTGCTAAGTCCAACACATCTTCAATATTAATGTTAGTCGTATCGATAATCAGTGCGTCTTCGGCAGGTACCAAAGGAGCGACACTACGATTCATATCGCGGTCGTCACGCTCTTTTATCTCAGACAAAAGTTGATCGATATTAACATCGAAGCCCTTGTCCTGCAACTGATTATAGCGCCTTTGCGCCCTTTCTTCCGCCGTTGCTGTCAAATACAATTTAGCTGGCGTAGCTGGAAATACGATCGTTCCCATATCACGGCCGTCAGCAATCAAGCCTGGTGCTTCTGCAAATGCACGCTGACGACGCAATAGCGCTTCCCTAACTCGTGGGAATGCCGCAACTTTTGATGCCGCGTTAGAGCATTCTTGGCTGCGGATGGTTATTGATACATCCTCACCCTCTAAAACGACTTTAATCCCTTTAGCTTCATTACCCGTCACAAACTGCACATCTAAATGTGCGGCAAGTAAGGTTAACGACTCTTCATTATCTAGTTCTACGTTGTGATGAATAGCGGCTAAGGCTAATACACGGTAAATCGCACCACTATCGAGTAACTTGTAGCCTAATCGCTCAGCAAGTAACTGACTAATAGTACCTTTTCCCGCACCGCTTGGGCCGTCAACAGTGACAACAGGCGCCCTTTCTGACATAAAATCCTCCACAAGAAATTCCATCTTCCTTGATATAACCGAAAAATGAGCGCGCGCATTATAAACCATGTAAGTTTAGAAAGCGGCAAAAAATTCAAATATTCGGGAACTTGGTTCAGCAAATCTTCAGGTTAGCCAAGGTTAACCTGAAGCGTATTACTGCTTGTTGGGGTAACGCTTATCTAGCAAGCGCGTTAAATTGTTTGAAATAATCTGGGAATGTCTTAGAGGTACATTCAGGCTCATTAATGGTGATCCCGCAATCCGCAAACGCCATCATAGAGAAACACATCGCCATTCGGTGATCATTATAGGTATCAATTGCTGCAGTATTTAGCTTAGCGGGTGGCGTTACGCTGATATAGTCATGTCCTTCATCGACTATAGCACCGACCTTTCGCAGTTCAGTTGCCATTGCCGCTAAACGGTCGGTTTCTTTAATCCGCCAATTATAAATATTACGAATACGGGTTGTACCGGTCGCAAACAGTGCCGCCGTCGCAATTGTCATTGCTGCGTCTGGTATATGGTTCATATCAAGATCAACTGCTGTTAGCTTAGCTTGACGAGCAATAATATAATCATCGCCCCACTCTATCTCAGCCCCCATTTTTTCGAGTACGTCTGCAAACTTAACATCACCTTGAATGCTGAGCTTGCCTACACCTGTGACCTTAACTTCTCCACCTTGAATCGCACCGGCGGCAAGAAAATAAGAAGCCGATGACGCGTCACCTTCAACCAGTACTTTGCCTGGAGAGACATAACGTTGACCAGTCTTGATCTCAAATGAAGCGTAGTCGTTATTTGTAACCTTAACGCCAAACTGCTCCATTAAGGCTAAGGTAATATCGATATAAGGTTTTGAGACTAGCTCACCTTTAATTTGAATATTTACATCGTCTTGAGCTAGCGGTGCAACCATCAGCAGTGCGGTTAAAAACTGGCTGGACAGATCGCCAGCTATCTCAACATTGCCACCATTTAACCCCGTTGAGGTAATATGCAGTGGCGGAAAACCCTCATTTTTAAGGTAACTCACTTCGGCACCGAGTTGGCGCAGCGCATCGACCAGATCGCCAATAGGACGCTCTTCCATACGCGGCTCACCTGTTAACGTAAACTCACCTTGGCCTAATGTTAGTGCAGCACATAATGGGCGCATTGCTGTACCTGCGTTTCCTAAAAACAAGCTTTGCGGCTCACTCGCGTTTAAAGTACCGGCTAAGCCATCTAATTCACACACGGTATTGTTATTCGATAAACGATAGTTGACGCCGAGTTGCTTAAGTGAGGCCAACATATAACGAATATCGTCTGAGTCGAGTAAATTGGTGAGTGTCGTGGTTCCACTAGCGAGAGTCGCCAATAATAAAGCACGATTTGAAATGCTCTTTGAACCAGGAATATTAACCGTACCTGATACTTTTTTTATCGGCTCTAAACGTAATTGATTCATTGCGTACTTCTTATTATTACTGCAGGAGTCAAACTCGCCTGCGGGTTAACAGTAGATGTTCATGCAAGACAGCATTACTCCTAATTTGATAGGATTTAAGGTCATCACGACAAAATGACAGCCGTCTACGCGTTTGTTTGAACTTCGTAGATATAAAGTTACTCATTGCTGCGCAGGATTCAACACTTTTTTATAAAAATCATCCTTTACAAGACAAATTATACTCAAGTAGTAATAATTCACAGTTTCACTCGGCTTACAACAGCCAATTATTACCTATTAACTTTAAGTGGAATCATAATATTCCAACAACTTTCAGGATCAAAATATACCGCAATACTGTTCATCGCTAGGTTATATACGTTACTCTAAGTTAATAAAGATAATGATCAATAAAACAGCCAACAACAGAGAAGGTAAATGGAGCCATGTTCAACAAATTGACCGCTATGCCTGCCGATCCAATCCTTGGGTTACTGACTAAATATCGTGAAGATGACCATTGCCAAAAAGTAGACTTAGGTGTTGGAGTCTATAAAGATGAGTCGGGTCACACCCCAATTTTGTCTTGTGTTAAAAAAGCAGAAAAGTTTAGATTAGAGACAGAGTCAACTAAAGTTTACATCGGCCCTACAGGTTCAGGTGATTTCAACAGGTTAATTACTGAGCTCGCTTTTGGTTTAGATAACCCGGTTATTTTAGCCAACCGAGTTCGTACAGTGTCGACCCCTGGCGGTACTGGGGCACTTCGAGTTGCTGCTGATTTTATCAAGCGATGCAATCCAAATGCCATACTCTGGGTTAGCGATCCTACTTGGGCAAATCATACTGGCCTGTTTGAAGCGGCGGGGATCACAGTTAAAACCTATCCCTATTATAACTACGATACAAAGTCACTCAAGTTTGACGAGATGAAAGCCGCCTTGGCCAAGGTGAGCGAAGAAGATGTTGTGCTACTGCATGCATGCTGTCATAACCCAAGTGGTATGGACTTAAGTCCATCACAGTGGGATGAGATTATTTCACTCACCAGTCGACAAGGTTTCACTCCTCTTATCGATATGGCTTACCAGGGTTTTGGTGATGGTGTTGATGAAGATGCCTATGGCGTGCGTAAAATGGCTGCAGCGGTTAACAATATGATCCTGTGTAGTTCTTGCTCTAAGAATTTTGGCTTATACCGTGAACGAATTGGATCCTGCTCAATTATCGGCAGTGATGCAATACGCGCAGATATCGCATTTTCAGTGCTTTTGTACGTAGTACGTTGTATCTACTCAATGCCGCCAGCTCATGGCGCTGCTATTGTCGAAACCATTTTAGGTTCAGACACACTAAAACAAGAATGGTTAAACGAATTAACCGTAATGCGTGAGCGTATTAACGGTAACCGTGTAATGCTGGTTAATAAGCTTAAAGAGAAAGGCGTTCAACGTAACTTTGACTTTATCGCCAAGCAAAAAGGCATGTTCTCTTTTCTTGGGATAACCCCAACAGAGGTTGCTGAACTGCAAGAGCATTATAGCGTCTACATGGTAGACTCAAGCCGGATTAGTATTGCAGGCATTGGAACTGGGAATATTGATTACCTCGCAGAATCAATTGCGAAAGTGATTTCTTAGTATAGAGGTAAACGATTCGTTCAAGCTTGATTAAATTTAACGTGAACCTCATTAGAACAATAACTAAAAAGCCGATAATATCGCTATTATCGGCTTTTTTGATTTAGTTTTAAACGATGTCTAGCTATGTTTCGCAGCAAACGCTTTCATAAAGTTAACTAACGCATCTACACCGGCCAATGGCATAGCATTGTATAAACTAGCCCGCATACCACCAACGCTTCGATGACCTTTTAAGGCTACGAGGCCTGCAGCTTTTGCATCCTCTAGAAACTTCGAATCTAAATCAGCATTTGTCAGTTTAAAAGTGACATTCATGCGGCTTCGATTTTGTTTTGCAACGTCACAGACATAAAAACCTAATTCATCAATACACTGATATAGGCGCGCAGCCTTTTCAATATTGATCTGTTCCATCTGGGAAACACCACCAACACTTTTCAACCAGCTAAAGACTTCTGCGGCCAAATACCAAGCAAACGTCGGTGGCGTGTTGTACATGGAGTCATGTTTAACCGCTAAGCGATAATCCATAATTGACGATTGCGGCAAGCTCGATAAAGAAAGCATATCATCACGCACAATAACGATACTTAAGCCCGATGGACCAATGTTCTTTTGCGCGCCAGCATAAATTAGCCCGAACTGACTCACGTCGATTGTACGTGACAAAATATTAGATGACATATCAGCAATAACAGGCCAAGGACTGTTAATGCTTTCAAAAATTTCGATACCATCAACGGTCTCATTTGGACAGTAGTGTACATATCGGTAATCTTTATCAATTTGAGTCAGGTCAGGAAGCGAGATCTGTTTCTTTCCCTCTACAACACTGACAATGTCGATAACATCAACATTGTCTTCACCGGCTATTTTTTTTGCTTCTTCAACCGCCGCCTGAGACCAGCTACCATCGACTAAATAGAGTGCTTTTCCATTGTTGCCTAAAAAATTATTCACAACAGCCGAAAATTGGCCGCGACCACCACCATGCATAAACAACACGTGATAATTGGCCGGTATATCCATTAACTGACGTAAATCAGTGTCAGCTTGTTCAGTTAACGCGATAAATTCTTTACTTCGATGACTCACCTCCATAACGGAAACACCTTGGTCATTCCAGTTCAATAGCTCTTTCTGAGCCTTTTGCATTACAGGTGCGGGTAACATGGCAGGGCCTGCACAGAAGTTAAAAATCGCGCTCACAGTATTGTCCTTCTATTATTATCAGTAGAAATAGTGGAGTATTAGCATTCTTTTTAGCATTATATCCCAACGCTTTAGAAGCTAACATAAAAATAAAATCACTCTTAACGTTGATGTAAGCAAGTCACTATTTATAAATTTAATAACTGCTTTTGTTAGCATTATCGTTAAAATAATACCTAGGCTAGATGTGAGTAGCGAATTGTGAGTATTGATGACACCACTCACTTAGATACACCACTTACTCACACAACGAGTAGCCTAATATTTTGTACTTAACAATAACAGATAGCAATCAGCATAAACATGCATTGTTAGTTGGTTAAGTTGCAACGAATATACTAAACAGACCGTTTTAACGGCATATTGGATCTGTCCATGTTTTTTAAATCGATGTTGGTTATCGGCACATTATCAATCGGTGCGACTTTTACTCTGCAGCATGCCTATGCCGCCCCCTCTCAATATACGACGCTTGCTGATAGCTTCAAACAACGTTTCCATCGAGAGTTAAAAGTCAATAAAGTGCCCGGCGGCGCTTTTGTCATCGTTGATGCTGACAAAGTGATCAAATTAAGCAGTTATGGCAAGCGCAGCAAAGGCAGCAACAAAAATGTTAATGCTAATACCGTGTTTAGACTCGCTTCTGTTTCTAAAACCTTTGCAGGCACGTTAGCGAGCATATTGGTTGAAGAAAATAAGTTAGACTGGCAACAACCTATAGTGAACTATTTACCCGAATTCACTTTAGCTAAACAGCAGATGGCTAAGCAAATTAATCTCGGCCACGTGATCGGCCACAGCACAGGCTTAATGCCCAATAGTTATGACAACCTAGTCGATAGTAACGTCAAGGTGACTAAAATCATCAGCAAGTTTGATGAGCTAACCCCTATCTGTAAACCCGGCGTATGTTATGGCTACCAAAATGTCGCGTTCTCCTTTATCCAAACCGCAATTGAGCAGCAATCTGCATCCAGTTACCCAGACTTACTGCAACAACGCATTTTCTCGCCGTTAGCGATGGACACCGCATCGGTTGGCTTTAACGCTTTTCAACAAACCAGCAATCGCGCAGAGCCTCATATCAAAACAAAATATGGCTTTAAACAAGTAAAGGTAAAATCAAATTATTATCAACTGGCTCCCGCCGCAGGTGTTAATGCCAGTATTACTGATCTATCAAAATGGCTTATAGCAAATTTAGGCCAAAATCCTGAGGTGCTCAGTGAAACGGTATTGCTAGATGTAACCACCCCAGGGGTCAAGACCACCAAAGAGTTGCATCGTCGTGATTGGCGAGCGTATCTTAATAGCGCCCATTACGGCAAAGGCTGGCGCGTATATGAGTTTGACGGTCGACCACTTATTTATCATGCGGGCTGGGTTGCTGGTTATGTCGCTGAAGTTTCCTACTCTCCAGAGTTAAATATCGGTATGGCTATGTTATTAAATGGCGAGTCACGAGTTATTGCGAAATTAAGCTCTGAGTTTTGGCGTGATGCTTTTAAGCAAGCCGATAAAGCAGGTAATTGACGCCTCATTTAATACTATAAATAGAGCAATATAGAATACTCAAGGGATGTATATTGCAGAGCTTTGATTCTAAAAAGTCCCCCTGTATTTATGTTGATGCCGAAAACAAAAAAGGATGCCAATGGCATCCTTTTTTATTGAGATTAATAATCAAATTGATTGATATTAGTCTTCAGTTGTTGGCGTTTCATCGCTCTGCGCTGCTGCATCTGATACATCAGTAGTGCTTACATCAGCTTGACCTTCAGTTTCTGCAGTCGCTTCAGTGATGATTGGGTTTCCCTCTTCATCTAGCTCAACTTCAGGAACTTGAATTTCATCGATACGCTGTAGGCCCACGACTTTTTCATCTTCCGCTGTACGGATGATAGTAACGCCCTGGGTGTTACGGCCAATGGTCGATACACCTTCAGCAGGTGTTCTTACCAAGGTACCTTTGTTACTGATCAACATGATTTCATCATTGCCGCCAACTTGTACTGCACCCACTACGGCGCCGTTACGTTCGCTAACTTTAATTGAAACCACACCTTTAGTACCGCGGCTCTTCGCTGGGTACTCAGATAGATCAGTACGCTTACCGTAACCGTTTTCAGTTACCGTTAAGATTGCGCCATCGCCTTTAGGTACGATTAGCGATACAACCGTTTGGCCATCTTCCAGCTTAATACCACGCACACCCGTTGCAGTACGTCCCATAGCACGTAGCGCAACAACCTCTTCGCCTGTTTCTGGATCAATCTTAACTTCACCAGTTTCAGAGCTACGAGCCTTCTCGTTAAAACGGACAACTTTACCTTCGTTAGAGAACAGCATGATATCGTCATTACCATCGGTAATATCAACACCAATCAGCTGATCGCCATCTTTTAGGTTAACCGCAATAATACCGTTTGCACGAGGATTGCTGTAAGCCGTTAGTGCAGTTTTCTTAACCGTACCGTGTGATGTTGCCATGATAATGTACTTATCTTCAGCATATTCACGTACAGGTAGAATTGCAGTAATACGCTCACCTTCAGCCAATGGCAATAGGTTAACGATTGGGCGACCACGAGCTGTACGGCTTGCCAATGGTAATTGATAGACTTTAAGCCAGTACATCTTACCAAAATCAGAGAAGCACAAGATGGTATCATGGGTGTTAGCAACCAATAGTTTCTCAACGAAATCTTCGTCTTTCACTTTAGTTGCAGCTTTACCTTTACCACCACGACGCTGGGCTTGGTAATCAGACAGTACTTGATATTTGGCATAACCTAAGTGAGAAAGCGTCACAACAACGTCTTCTTCATTGATTAGATCTTCAAGACTCATATCAACTTCGTTAGCGTTAATAACAGTACGTCGCTCATCACCAAAGTTTGTTAATACTTCTTCAAGCTCTTCTTTAATCACTTCCATCAAACGTTGTGGACTACCAAGAATAAATAGTAGTGCAGCAATAATTTCTAGAAGCTCTTCATATTCAGCAATGATCTTGTCATGTTCTAGACCGGTTAAACGGTGTAAACGTAGTTCAAGGATCGCTTGAGCTTGCTGCTCAGTCAGGTAGTACTGGTCGTCACGGATCCCGAACTCAGGTTCAAGCCATTCTGGACGAGCTGCGTCATCGCCTGCTTTTTCAAGCATGCCTTTAACATGTCCAAGCTCCCAGCCTTGTGCAACAAGTTTAACTTTTGCTTCAGCAGGCGTTGGAGAGGCTTTAATCAACGCAATAATTGGATCGATGTTAGCTAATGCAACTGCTAACGCTTCAAGGATGTGAGCGCGTTCGCGTGCTTTACGCAGTTCAAATACCGTACGACGCGTTACCACTTCACGACGGTGAAGAATAAAGCACTCTAGCATCTCTTTAAGGTTAAATAGTTTAGGCTGACCATTGGTCAGTGCAACCATGTTAATACCAAAAGAGCACTGCATTTGGGTCTGTGCATAAAGGTTATTTAGTACAACCTCACCCACTTCGCCACGCTTGATTTCGATAACAATACGCATACCGTCTTTATCAGACTCGTCGCGTAAGCCACTGATACCTTCAATTTTCTTATCTTTAACAAGCTCGGCAATTTTTTCAATTAAACGCGCTTTGTTAACTTGATAAGGAATTTCGTGAACAATAATACGCTCACGACTATTCTCTTCTTCAATATCTGCACGTGCACGCATCACTGCGCGGCCACGGCCTGTCTTATATGCATCGATAATGCCCTTGCGGCCATTAATGATTGCAGCCGTTGGGAAGTCAGGACCCGGAATGTAGTCCATCAGCTGTTCAATAGATAAGGCAGGATCTTCGATTAGCGCTAAGCAACCAGCAATCACTTCGCTTATGTTATGCGGAGGAATGTTCGTTGCCATACCAACAGCAATACCTGACGAACCGTTCACCAGCAGTGTTGGGATCCGTGTAGGTAAAACAGCAGGAATAAACTCGGTGCCATCGTAGTTTGGCACAAAGTCAACGGTCTCTTTCTCTAGATCGGCTAAAAGCTGATGTGCCACCTTGTCCATACGGATTTCGGTATAACGCATTGCTGCCGCCGCATCGCCGTCAACTGAACCGAAGTTACCTTGACCGTCAATAAGTGGATAGCGCATAGAGAAAGGCTGGGCCAAACGAACGATTGTGTCATATACCGCTGTATCACCATGTGGGTGATATTTACCGATTACATCACCTACGACACGGGCAGACTTTTTATAAGGCTTATTCCAGTCGTTTTTCAATTCGCTCATGGCGAATAATACGCGGCGATGTACCGGTTTTAAACCGTCACGAACGTCAGGCAGTGCACGGCCAACAATTACGCTCATAGCGTAATCTAAGTATGAATTTTTTAATTCGTCTTCAATATTAATTGGTGTTATAGATGAAGCCAGATCAGTCATAAACTGCTCGATCCCCTGAAATTTAGCGTGCTATTCCTATTTCCTAGAATAGCTATGCTTGAAAACGTGATTTGGCATTCTAACACAGTTATTTTATGGCGCTAGACCCAAATATCGATTCATTTTAAATAAGCCAAAAAAGCTAATTCACTTGATTAAAATCAAGACATAGGCGCATTAATTGTTCAGTTTGTTCAATAAGTAACAAACAGCTCCATAACTGCTTTGTTTCTTGGTGCTATTCATTATAATGTGGCCCAAAGACAGATTTTTCGCTCTGAGGTAATTTAAGTGCAAACACATAATAATGTTGATCCACAAGAGATCGCGAAGTTTGAGAAAATGGCCGCCACTTGGTGGGACCCTAACGGCGAATTTAAGCCACTGCATAACTTAAATCCACTTCGCCTTAACTATATTGACCAAACAGCAGGCGGTATTTTTGGTAAACAAATTCTCGATGTCGGCTGTGGCGGCGGAATTTTGTCTGAAAGCATGGCAAAAATTGGCGCTAACGTAACTGGCCTAGACATGGGTGATGAACCACTTGATGTCGCCAGACTTCACGCACTAGAAACAGGCGTCGAGATTAACTATGTAAAAAATACCGCTGAAGCACACAGAGACCAACACCGTGGTCATTATGATGTCGTCACTTGCATGGAAATGCTTGAGCATGTTCCTGACCCTAGCTCTGTTATTCAAGCTTGCGCCGATATGGTTAAACCAGGTGGTTTTGTGTTTTTCTCAACCATTAACCGCAACATCCGTGCCTATGTTGAAACCATTCTAGGTGCTGAATACCTATTAAAGATGTTGCCTGTTGGCACACATGATCATAATAAATTTATCAAACCATCAGAGTTAATTGGTTTGGCTGATAACGCCGAGCTATTTTGTACAGATGCTGTGGGTATTACCTATAACCCTATTACTGACATCTTCAGATACACCAAGAGCCTTGAAGTTAACTACATGATAGCTACGGTTAAAAATGACTAAAGCACAGGCACTTACTATTAAAGGTGTGCTATTTGATTTAGATGGCACACTCGCTGATACGGCACCAGAAATGATTGAGGCACTTAATATGGCTTTAGCCGCGAATGGTCACAGTCGTGTGCCATTTGAAGCCATTAGAGCGAGCGCCTCACATGGCAGTATCGCAATGATTAAAGCTGCCATCCCCGCCATTGATGACGCTAGCATTCCTTCATTACAGCAATCTCTTTTCGACAATTATGAGCTGATCAACGGAGATAATTGCGATTTATTTAAGGGGTTAGATAGGTTACTGGACACGCTTAGCCAGCTTTCAATCCCCTTTGGGGTCGTCACCAACAAGCCAGCGCGCTTTGCAAGGCCTCTACTAGATAAACTCGGTTTAACAGCAAAAATGCCTGCTGTGGTCAGCGGCGATACCACTCAACATTCAAAGCCCCATACAGCTCCTATGCTGTTAGCAGCACAGCAGCTTAGGGTTTTACCTGAGCATATTCTTTATTTAGGCGATGCTGAACGTGATCTTATCGCTGCTAAGGCGGCGAATATGATCTCAGGTTTAGCGGCCTGGGGGTATATCGGACCAGATGACGAACCGAGTCTTTGGCCTGCTGACTTAAGTTTTGAAAACGGTGACAGCTTAGCCGATTTTTTTTGCTATAAGCGCTAGCGTATTCACCCTTTATATGCTGCTTTAAAATCTTTGTTAATTAAGTTATTAAGCGTCATAAAAAAGTACTCAAATGATCGGTTAGGATCGCACAAGTTAGCAGCGATCTTATCGATCATTTTTATTTGCTCAAATATTACTCTTCACCGAGGAAATCAAATCAAAACAAGCTTTAAGGGTTAGCCATTACTAACAGGTTCAATTACCCCCAAGATATCCACAACTTGTCCAATAAATTCCCACTTGCAAAAATACCATAACCTCACTATCTTGTAGCTATTGAATCTCAAAACACCATATATTGTGTGTGAGTGACAATAACAGGCACTATTTAGTCGTTTGTGTCAACAAAAAGGAACTCTCCGTTTTTACGGTTAAAAACTGTTTGTTTACAGGGAAACGTAGGGTGAACCTGAACTGGTCACTTTCATAAATATAAAAATCAAGGTCTATCTTTAATGAATAGCAATATGACAGTCACAAAGCGTAGTGGCGAACGTGAGACTATCGATCTCGACAAAATCCATCGCGTTATTGAATGGGCGGCAAAGGGACTTAATAATGTCTCTGTATCAGAAGTAGAACTCCGTTCTCACCTGCAATTTTTCGACGGCATTGCAACTGAAGCCATCCATGAGACTATCATTAAAGCAGCAGCTGACTTAATTTCACCAGAAGCACCTGATTATCAGTTCCTTTCTGCACGTCTTGCTGTGTTCCATTTACGTAAGAAAGCCTTTGGCCAGTTTGAACCTCCTAAGCTTTATGACCACGTGGTCAATTTAGTTGAGCTCGGTAAGTACGATGCTCACATTCTTGAAGATTACTCTCAAGAAGAGATTGAAATTCTTGATACCTATATCGATCACTGGCGAGACATGAACTTCTCTTATGCCGCTGTAAAGCAGCTTGAGGGTAAGTATCTTGTACAAAACCGTGTTAGCCACGAAATTTATGAAAGTGCTCAGTTCCTGTATATCTTGGTTGCAGCTTGCCTATTCGCAAAGTATCCCAAAGAGACGCGCCTTAAGTACGTTAAAGACTTTTATGATGCAACTTCATTATTTAAAATTTCGCTACCTACACCTATCATGGCAGGTGTACGTACGCCAACTCGTCAGTTCAGTTCATGCGTTCTAATTGAATGTGGCGATAGCCTAGATTCAATTAACGCGACCTCATCGTCAATTGTTAAGTATGTATCTCAACGTGCTGGTATTGGTGTCAATGCAGGCCGTATTCGCGCACTAGGTAGCCCTATTCGCGGTGGTGAAGCTTTCCACACAGGTTGCTTACCATTTTATAAGTACTTCCAAACAGCGGTTAAGTCTTGTTCTCAAGGCGGCGTACGTGGTGGTGCAGCGACCCTATTCTATCCAATGTGGCATCTTGAAGTTGAATCACTATTGGTATTAAAGAATAACCGTGGTGTTGATGATAACCGTATTCGTCACTTAGACTACGGCGTTCAAATCAACAAGGTGATGTATCAGCGCCTAATTCAGGGCGGCATGATCAGCTTATTTAGCCCATCAGATGTGCCTGGAATGTACGATGCATTCTTTGAAGATCAAGAAGAGTTCGAACGTCTGTACCTTAAATATGAAGCTGATAGCAGCATTCGTAAAAAACAGATAAAAGCTGTAGAGCTGTTCTCATTAATGATGCAAGAGCGCGCTTCGACTGGCCGGATCTACATTCAAAACGTTGACCACTGCAATACTCATAGTCCATTTGACTCTAAGGTTGCGCCTGTACGTCAGTCTAACTTGTGTCTTGAAATTGCCTTGCCAACTAAACCGTTAAATAACATTAACGATCCAGACGGTGAGATTGCACTTTGTACACTATCAGCATTGAACTTAGGTGCTATTAAGAAGTTAGAAGAGCTTGAGCCACTAGCTGATCTTGCCGTGCGTGCACTCGATAACTTACTTGATTATCAAGACTACCCAATCATCTCTGCTGAAAAAGCATCGATGAACCGCCGCACACTGGGTATTGGCGTAATTAACTTCGCTAATTACCTAGCAAAAGAAGGCGTACGTTACTCAGACGGTTCTGCTAACGGCATTACCCACAAGACTTTTGAAGCGATTCAATTCTATTTATTGAAAGCCTCTATGAAGCTTGCTCAAGAACAAGGTGCTTGTCCCTCGTTCCATGAAACAACTTATGCTAAGGGTATTTTACCGATTGATACCTACAAGCGTGATCTAGATAAGATCTGCGATGAGCCATTACATCTAGACTGGGAAACATTACGTGAAGAGATCAAGACACACGGTCTACGTAACTCTACCCTGTCAGCGCTAATGCCATCAGAGACCTCTTCACAGATCTCTAACGCTACTAACGGTATTGAGCCACCACGCGGTTTAATTAGTGTTAAAGCGAGTAAAGATGGCCAGCTAAAGCAAGTTGTACCTGACTTTGAAAAATATCAGTATAGCTACGAGTTATTATGGCAAATGCCTAATAACGATGGTTATTTGCAGTTGGTAGGATTGATGCAGAAATTTGTCGATCAGTCTATTTCAGCTAACACTAACTACGACCCGACTCGATTTGAGGGTGGCAGAGTACCCATGAAGGTACTATTGAAAGACTTATTAACCGCTTACAAATATGGTGTGAAGACACTTTACTATCACAATACTCGTGATGGGGCTTCAGATAGTCATGACGATATCACTGCCATTGAGAAAGAAGATGACAGTTGCGCTGGCGGCGCATGTAAGATTTAACCCAAGAGTTAATCATTAGTATTAAACGTTAATTTAAGGGGGCTTAGCCCCCATTATCGGAAGATAGAAAAATGGCCTATTCAACATTTTGTCAAACTCCTAACAACGCAATGCTAGAGCCTATGTTTCTTGGGCAGTCAGTTAACGTAGCGCGTTATGATCAACAGAAATATGAAGTTTTTGAAAAGCTGATCGAAAAGCAGCTTTCGTTCTTCTGGCGTCCAGAAGAAGTCGATGTCAGCCGTGACAAAATCGACTACGCGGCACTACCAGAGCATGAAAAGCATATCTTCATCTCGAACCTTAAGTATCAAACACTACTTGATTCAATCCAAGGTCGTTCGCCAAACGTTGCCTTCTTGCCATTGGTATCACTACCTGAGCTAGAGACTTGGATTGAAACCTGGTCATTTTCTGAGACTATTCACTCGCGCTCTTACACTCATATTATTCGTAATATCGTTAACGATCCTTCAGTTGTGTTTGATGACATCGTTGAAAATGATGAGATTTTAAAGCGCGCAAGTGATATCGCTAACTACTACGATCACTTGATCAAGCTGAGCCAGGCTTATCATTTGTTGGGCGAAGGTAGTCACGAAATTGATGGTGAGATCATTGAAGTCACTAAACGTGAAATCAAAAAAGCCCTTTACCTATGTATGGTATCGGTCAACGTACTTGAAGCTATCCGTTTTTATGTCAGCTTTGCTTGCTCGTTCGCATTTGCAGAGCGTAAGGTCATGGAAGGTAATGCGAAAATCATTCGTCTTATCGCTCGTGATGAAGCCCTGCATCTAAACAGCACTCAGCATATCTTGAAGATCATGCACGCTGGTAAAGACGACCCTGAAATGGCTGAAATCGCTAAAGAGTGCGAGCAGACGGCTATCGATATCTTTATCAAAGCCGCTGAGCAAGAAAAAGAGTGGGCTAAATACCTATTCAAAGATGGTTCAATGATTGGGCTAAACGAACATATTCTGTGCCAGTATGTTGAATACATCACCAACGAGCGCATGAAAGCCGTTAATTTTGCATCGCCATATCCAGAGCAAACCAACCCTCTTCCATGGATGAAGAACTGGTTAGAAAGTGATTCAGTACAAGTAGCCCCACAAGAAGTAGAAGTCTCTTCTTATCTTGTTGGCCAAATCGATTCTTCTATCGATGATGATGAGTTCTCTGACTTTGACCTTTAAGTCACAAAACTTTAGTCAAGCTCGCTTTAAGAAGGCTCCGATTGTGAGCCTTCAAGGCATGCCTGTGTTGCTGTTTACTGAGCAACACATCAGCTTGCTTGAAGCATTAGAGCTAAAGAAAGTCAAAATCTTCTCTGAATGTCGCAGTGGCTTTTGTGGACAGTGTAAAACTAAAGTAAAAAGCGGTAAGGTTAGCTACTTTCGTGAACCACTTGTTACACTGGAACAAGATGAGTGTCTTCCTTGCTGCTGCATCCCTGAGGAAGATATCGATTTAGTACTCTCTGCCGAAGGGGCTGAAGTCGTTGTACGTGCACCAGCTCAACAATCCCCGACAACAAAAGCAATTTAATTACACTTTTTCACTTCGTCACAGCTTCCTTCATACCTTTTGGCTTTTAATATCTGCCTTAACAGCGCTACCAACACTGGTTGTTTGTAAATGTCAGCTTATAGTGCATTCTACTTTCAACATAAATGCTATATAACCACATGCTAGCGGCGATACAAATGCTAAACAATCAAGGTCAGCTGGGTTATTTTGTTAAATTGACTGGTATTATAGGCGCAAATAAATTTTAATCTGAAGGCGAGAATGCAGACAGTTAGTCCTACTAAGCTATTAAGCATACTAAGTAAAGTCACCATTATCGGTAATGCAAACGGAAAGTGGGAGATCCCATCGAGTGGAGCGACCTTCATTTTTAACGGTACAACACCTCAAGACAAACAAGATCCAATAACCAGTACGCTGATCAATATCTCTAACGGTCCATTTGTTGGCTCAAAGAGCCCCTTTGTTGTTTCAGGCCATTTTACTGATACTGAGCTGGCATTATTAACACAGCAGCTTATTGAAACAGCAGAGTCATTAGAAAAAGAGCTTCACTGCTGGCCATCAACAGGATTGGTGACCGCGGTACTAATGACAAAGCTCTCTTGCCAATTAACAGTTAAACGTATGTCGTTACTGCCAAGTCTTAAACGTCAATTGACCATGCAAAGTGAAGAACACTTAGCTTGTATGGTCCACAACTGGTTAGGGGAACGTCGTATTGCATTAGGTTTACTTGCAAGTTTTGACTGGCCTGAATTGATGTTGCCCAAGCCGGAGCTATTGCCCGTTCAGGTCCTTAACGACGAGCAGCATAAGGAGCGCCACATAGCTCACTGCCCTTTTCTATTGCTCAAAAAAATACATAACCAGGCACAGTCTAAATCAAGTGTGGCAGATGAAAACTCGACGCCAGATAACCTCTGTTTACTGAACTACTTAGCAACAAGCCCCATCGAAACCTGGTTACACCATTCAAGCCAAGAAAAACTACTCGATTGTGAGCTCATGTTCTTCAACCAAACCCCAGAGCAAGCAAACTCTTTTTGGTATTTAGTTGATAATCAAGCATCTCAGTACTTAGATGCCATAAGGCACCGACTAGCATACTGTCAGCAAGTGCTCTTTACGGAGCAACAGCTGCTCTAGTACTTCTAAAAACCTAGTATTGAACATGAGCTTCACTAGATCACATCAAGCTTTAAAATAAAAAGACCAGTAGTAAGTACTACTGGTCTAATTGGGTGTTAGCGTTGTACTCAACTCTATTTTGCTAATTTAACCGAGTCCACATCAATTTGTGTGTAAGACCAACTGCTGTCAACCTCACCTTCAAGGACAACCTTAGTTTCAGGCGTCGCTTCAACGCCATTCCAGTCACGATCGTCAATCTCAACGATGACTTCCCCTGTATCATCCTTAAATTTGTAAGCTTCATCTCCCAAACTTGCCACGATATAACCCGTTAATATTACTGGAGTGTCATCCTTGGCGCCTAAAGCAACAGCGACTGTCTTCACGCTGACATTACTCGGGCCAATAAATCCGCCCTTTGGATCACTTGTTTGGGCTGCGAAAACACTTGATGATGCAAATATCAGTGCGCTCATTAGTAGTACTTTTTTCATGAAAGAATTCCCCTATGGTTCGGTAATTAACACTTTTATATTGAATTGCTTTAAGTCACGCAAACGAAGTCCATGATGAACTACCTTGCACTCAACCTTTTGCAAGTAAGTTGATTAGGTCTACTTAGTTGTGCTTCAAAATGACGAAATCGCGCACGCTAGTCTCAAAACTCGACTCAACTAGACTCAACTAGACTCAAGATCTGCGATTTATAGCCAAAACGATTTTTAAACAAACAAGGTCACTTTTCATTTGGCAACATTAGCCTATATCTATCGTTATCATTAGTAATCAATACTATAGTACATGTAACTTCTACTGCTGACTTTTATTCAATAGCATAGCTTGGAGGTCGTGAAGTAAGTGTGAATTCTGACTTTAAAATAGGACTAATTCACTGTTTTTATTTCATTTATAGCAAAATACAGCAGAAAAACATTTATGGCTGTAAACGGCGAGTTCTGGATTTTTAAACAACATATCAATCAGTTAATAACCAAAGATAAGGCGCCCCAAGACATGTGGTTGAAACTGTAATAAAAAACCTGCTAACGCATTAAGCGTAAGCAGGTTTTTTGATTAGCCATTGACTTAGGTATTACAGCGCAATAGCAAGCTCTGCGCCTTGACGAATAGCTCGCTTGGCATCCAGTTCTGCAGCAACATCTACACCACCAATAAGGTGTACGGGAATACCGGTGGACTTCATCTCATCGACGAGTTCAGTGTTTGACACTTGCCCTGCACATAAGATGACATTATCGACATCAAGCACCTCGTCTTGCCCATCAATTTTGATATGTAGACCTTGGTCGTCAAACTTCTCATAACTGACACCGGTTTTCATCGACACCTCGTGCTGTTTAAGTACAGAGCGATGGATCCAACCAGTCGTTTTACCTAGCCCCTTGCCCATCTTGGTCGCTTTACGCTGCAGTAAATACACTTCTCTATGCTCAGTTTCAGGAACGGGCTCTGTCAAACCACCGGGCTCTTTATAGTCTTTATCTATGCCCCATTGTTTTAACCAACGGTTTAAATCGAGGGTTGAAGATTCTGACTCACACAAGTAATGCGCCATATCAAAGCCAATTCCACCCGCACCGATAAGTGCGACTTTCTGGCCAATCTGCACTTCACCATTGAGTACTTTCTGATAATCAACCACTTTAGGGCTATCAAAACCGGGTAACTCGATTGGTCTTGGCTTCACGCCTGAAGAAATAACAATTTCATCAAACTTCTCATCACGTACCACACTGGCATCGAGTCGAGTGTTTAAGCGTAATTCAACCTTATGCAGCTTAATCTGATTAAGGAAGTAACGAATGGTTTCATTAAACTCCTCTTTTCCAGGGATCTTACGTGCTAAGTTGAATTGACCACCGACTTCAGATTTAGCTTCAAACAGAACAACCTCGTGACCACGACTTGCTGCGTAGATAGAAAATGCCATTCCAGCAGGTCCTGCGCCCATCACTGCAATGCGTTTCTTATTTTGAGCGGGTGTAAAATTAAGCTCAGTTTCATAACAGGCTCTAGGGTTCACTAAACACGTTGCACGCTTAAGCGCAAAGGTATGATCAAGGCAAGCCTGATTACAGCCAATACAGGTATTGATAAGTTCAGGCGTATTCGCCGCAGCTTTGTTAACAAAGTCCGGATCGGCCAAGAAAGGGCGCGCCATTGATACCATGTCAGCCTGACCGGATGAAATAATATGCTCTGCAATTTCTGGTGTGTTAATACGGTTCGTCGCAATCAGTGGAATTGACATCTCTTTCATTAATCGCTCGGTTACCCAAGCAAATGCGCCGCGAGGCACACTGGTCGCAATTGTTGGAACTCTGGCTTCATGCCAACCTATCCCAGTATTAATAATGGTAACACCAGCTTGCTCTAACCACTTAGCAAGCTTGACCACCTCTTCCCAAGTTGAGCCATTATCGACAAGGTCCAACATCGATAATCTAAAGATAATAATAAAGTCAGCGCCAACTTTGGCGCGAATTTGTTTTACAATTTCTATTGGAAACTGTGCACGGTTTTCAAACGCCCCGCCCCACTTATCAGTACGTTTATTAGTACGAGAACTAATAAACTGATTTATCAAGTAACCTTCACTTCCCATCACTTCAACGCCGTCATAACCTGCTTTTTTAGCTAAGGCTGCGCTGGTTGCGTAATCTTTGATAGTGCCAGCAACCTGTCTTATCGACATCGCTGAGGGAGTGAAGGGGGTGATAGGTGATTTGATTTTACTCGGCGCACTAGAGAAAGGATGATAACCATAACGACCAGCATGCAATAACTGCATACAAATTTTGCCGCCAGCCTCATGGACAGCTTGAGTGACCTTAGTGTGTTTCTTTACTTGCCACGGAAAACTAAGCTGACAGGCATTTGGCGCTAAGCGGCCACGCAAGTTAGGCGAAATACCGCCGGTAACGATAAGGCCCACACCACCTAGTGCACGTTCTTTGTAAAACGCTGCCAGTTTCTCAAAGCCGCCCTTTTCTTCTTCTAAACCTGTATGCATTGAGCCCATCAATACACGGTTTTTTAACTGGGTAAAACCCAGATCTAAGGGTTCTAATAAATGCGGAAACGACATTCAAACATCCTTTTTAAACAAGTGATTTAATCCAGCATACCCTGTGTAAACAATAAGCTCAATAAGCCAAACAACAGATTCCTTTACAATTGAGTTTTCCTTTCCGATGAGATTTCAGTTAGCATTATGCTAACTAAGCTATATAGGAGTGGATAATGTCCACTAAACCCTCAATATTTAAAAGGATATTCCTACTTATATGGAATACCGTCAATGGATTAAGAAAGCTTTTTCTTAATCTTATATTCTTTGGCGTGATTGCTATTATCATCGTAAGCCTGAGTGCCGATGACGGTGTAAAAGTTGAAGATGGTACTGCACTGGTACTTAATCTATCTGGAGTGATCGTTGATCAAAAACGTCAAGTTGACCCGTTAGAAGCTGCCATGAAAAGTGGCAATGAGGCAGACGGAAGCGGCGAGATTTTATTGTCTGATGTACTGACCGTTATTGAAAACGCAACAACGGATACACGAATAAAACTGATGGTATTAGATCTGGCCATGTTACACGGCACCGGGATCAGTAAGCTTCAGTCTATCGGTAATGCCATAGAGTCTTTCAAAGCTGAGGGTAAAACCGTCGTTGCTAACGGTAATTGGTATGGTCAAAATCAATATTTTCTTGCCAGCTTTGCCGATAAAGTTTATCTCAACCCGCAAGGTAGTGTTGAAATTGAAGGCTTAGGCCGTTATCGCCTGTACTTTAAATCGGCGTTAGAAAAACTCAAGATCAACGCACATGTTTTTAGAGTCGGCACCTTCAAGTCAGCGGTTGAGCCTTTTATCCGTGACGATATGTCAGATGCAGCTAAAGAAGCCAATTTGGTACTTTTAAACGATTTGTGGCAAAGCTACTCTGATACTGTTGCGGCGAATCGAGGCATTGATAGTCATGACTTGTCACTCAGTGCTGATGATTATCTTACCCAGCTCGATAAGGCAAACGGTAAATCGGCCGAAATGGCGCTGAACATGAAGTGGGTTGATGAGCTTAAAACTTATGATGAGTTTAGGTTATCCATGGTTGATGCCGTTGGTAAATCTGCAGACGGTGACTCTTATAAACATGTCGACTTCTATGATTATTTATCAGTCACGCAAACTCACCCAACTCTATCACTTAACGACAAAGTGGGTATTATTGTCGCGAAAGGAAATATTCTTAATGGCTCGCAACCTGCTGGTCAAATTGGCGGCAAGAGTACCTCTGAGCTGTTAAGAGAAGCCCGCTTTGATGATTCAGTTAAAGCCGTAGTACTGCGTGTTGATAGTCCTGGTGGTAGCGCTTTCGCTTCTGAAGAAATTAGACAAGAAGTGTTAGCGATAAAGGCTGCAAACAAACCAATTATTGTCAGCATGGGCAGTTATGCCGCATCAGGTGGTTATTGGATCTCTGCGAGCGCCGATTATATCTATGCAACCCCAACCACGTTAACAGGATCTATCGGGATTTTTGGTATGATCACGACATTCGAGGACTCATTGGCAAGCATTGGCGTTCACACCGATGGTGTGGGCACGTCCGAATGGGCAGGGTTTTCAGTAACCAAAGGTCTCTCTCCTCAAATTGAAGCCATTATTCAACGCCACATAGAACGGGGTTATCAAGACTTTATCTCTCTCGTGGCATCAGAGCGTGATATGAGCCTAGACTATGTAGACAGCATTGCTCAGGGCCGCGTGTGGACCGGACGAAAGGCATTAGAACTAGGCCTTGTAGATGGGTTGGGTGATCTTCAAGATGCAGTAACAAAGGCAGCGCAAATGGCCAAACTTGAGCAGTATGACACCGAAATCATTGAAAAGGAGCTTTCTCCTCAAGAGCTGTTCATCCAAGAAATGCTTGCCTCAGCTTCGAGCTATATGCCACAAAGTTTTGCTCAATCAAGTTTGCTTGAATCCGTTTTAAAGCAGTGGTCAACTGTGATTGACGAATTTAAATCATTTGATGATCCAAACGGTGTTTACCTGTATTGCGATACCTGTAATAACTAAATACCGCTTAGCATGGGTATAGACCATAAATAAGCCCTGTAGATTCAGGGCTTATTCATTTTAAGCTTATCACCACCAACTTTTGTAACAGCTCTCATTACTGACATATAACCCCCACTTACCTCAGCTAATTGCCCTTATCCCCTGCATCTGTAACCACTTTGGGTATATAATCCCTGCATCGTGATTTAATCCAAAACTAAAAAACAAAATCAAATGACTAAACGATCTATCTATGTCGCCTATACAGGCGGTACCATTGGCATGCAAAAGACCGAACAAGGCTTTGCACCTGTTGCAGATTTTCTCACAGGCTGTGTCAAAGCTATGCCCGAGTTTTACCATGATGAAATGCCAGATTTTGTGATTAGTGAATACACACCATTAATTGATTCATCAAATATGGCGCCAACCGATTGGCAGATGATCGCTGATGATATTAAAGCCAATTATGATAAATATGATGGCTTTGTGATCCTCCATGGCACCGACACCATGGCGTTCACCGCTTCAGCCCTATCCTTTATGTTGCAAGGCCTACAAAAGCCTGTAATCGTTACGGGCTCGCAGATCCCCTTGGCGCAGCTTAGATCTGATGGTCAAACAAACCTGCTTAACGCACTGTATATTGCAGCCAACTATCCAGTAGCCGAAGTCTGTTTATTCTTTAACAACAAATTGTTTAGAGGTAATCGCACGACTAAAGCTCATGCCGATGGCTTTAATGCGTTTGCATCGCCTAACTTCCCACTTCTACTCGAAGCAGGCATTAAGATCCGCTGGCATGCAGGTAAGCGCGCTCAAATCGATAGCACTATACCATTACATGTGGCGAATATAAGTCCACAGCCCATTGGCGTTGTGACACTCTACCCAGGAATTAATACTGAAATCTTTGCCAATATTTTACAGCAACCGGTAAAGGCACTTATTCTACTTACTTTTGGTGTTGGTAATGCGCCTCAAACTCCTGCATTGCTTAAAACGCTAAAAGATGCACATGAGCGTGGCATAGTATTAGTTAACTTAACCCAATGTATGCAGGGTCGTGTGAATATGGACGGCTACGCTACGGGTAATGCTTTAGCTGAGGCAGGTGTCATTAGTGGCTATGATATGACGACTGAGGCGGCGCTGACTAAGTTGCACTATTTACTATCGACCGAGCTGTCACCAGAAGAGATTCGCACCGCAATGAAGATTTCTATCGCTGGCGAGTTAACCTCAGACTAGCAACGATGTATTTAATAAAAAAGCCCCATAGCAGTGATGCTTGGGGCTCTTTTATGCATGAATGTTTAATTAAGCTCGGTTAATTAAAGCTCGTCTTGTTTAAACTCGGCAATCGACTCGCCTTTAAACTGCTTTTTAAGTTCAGACTTAGACAACTCATTAACCTGACCTTCACTGTTAATCGTGAAATGATCAGTTTGCTGTAGCCTTCTTGCTTGATAAAGCATAACAACTTGTTGTGTCGATGCCCGTTGCTCAGGCGTCAAAACGGTACCATCTTGCCATTTACCTAGCTCAACACCGCTAAGTAAGCGTTGATAGACCTCATCAGGCATCTCGTCGATGACTTTATTTATATCTGTCATACTTTCTTCCGTTTATGCAGTACAATTTGCACTCTAGTGATCAAGTAGCCCACAAAGCCCAGCGCAAATGCACCCAGTGCAATATTTGCTCTAAGTCCTTCCGCGGGCTCACCGCCCCAAAACCAAGTTACCACGCCACCGATAAATAAAGTTAACGCTAAAAAGCTTTGATTCATTAACTGATTTGAACGCTTAATATGACTGATGACTTTAAGACTTTCATTGTCAGCCGAAATCGCCGCCTGACAATGATTACACTTTTTAGCCATACTCGAAATACGTTTGTTACAGCTAGGACAGTTAACTAATGCCATTGGCTACCTCTTAGTTATTGCTATTGCTATTACTTAAGCTTATCAATAACTGCGTTCATGGCAATCAAAGACGCTTCACCAAGATAAATACAACGCTCTGGTGACCAACCCGCCATCAGATCTGGCATGTTGGCATTATCTTTAAACGGCATTTCAAGTGTATTTGAAAGGCAACCAAAGGTATGCGCAACCCAATTTGATGCAACGGTTAAGTTTGCTTGACCTGGCTCATCTTTGTCATAGCCAAATTCATTTTGAAAATCAGGACTTGCCATCAATAAAGCATCAACGAACGCTTGCTGACGTTCAGCATCTTGATTTGTAAATGCTGGTACGCCTTCACAACCTGCTAAGAATACATATGGCAGTCCTTCATCGCCATGCACATCATAGAAAAGGTCAACGCCAGTCTCTTTCATCTTATTGACCACGTATAACACTTCAGGGCTTTTCTCTAGTGAAGGGGTTTTCCACTCTCGGTTTAAGTTGGTACCCACAGCGTTAGTACGTAGATGTCCACGTGCACTTCCATCAGGGTTCATGTTGGGTACTATGTAGAAGTTGGCTTTATCTAAAAGTGCTTTCGCAGTAGGGCAGTCGCTATCAAGCAAGTTATTCATCAAGCCTTCGACTAGCCATTCAGCCATGGTCTCACCAGGGTGTTGACGTGCAGTGATCCAAATATTAGCTTTATCTTCATCTCCATCACCGATCTTAACGAGCGTCATGTCGCGACCATCAAGAGTTAAACCCAAATGCTCAAGGCTGACTTGTGGATGAACTTGTACAGCAGCGAGCAGATCTTGATGGCGTTCATAACTATAAGGGGCAAAGTACGCAATTTGAATTGCGTCACAATCAAGATCAACTTGAATACTCAATTGACCGTCTTGGTATTGAGTAGGCAGTCTAAACCAGGTTTGTCTGTCATAGGTCGCAACAGCTTGGTAATCTTCCCAGCCTTTTGTATATGAAGCTTTGCCGGCATTAACGATGTTAAGGGTGTATTGATTACCAACGACCCCTTCAAGTTTAAAGTTAAACCACTGAAAAAATTCACCACCTTCATCAGGGCGGATCGCTAATTGAACATCATCTTTGTTATCTAGATTGATAACTTCAATATTGCCACTATCAAAATTCGCTGTAATGCGCATAACACTTCCTTTTTCTTTTAGCTTTACGTTATGACTCGGCTTATTAGCCTGATGCCAATCTTTGCGCTATAGAATAAACCAAAATGTGATAAGGAACAGCTTAAACCCAATAAAAACCGCCAAATATCACGGCCTAGGTGAACTAACGCCGTACTTAAACCCAAATACAGAGCTTTACCAGCCCCCGGAAATTCCATACAATCGCAGCAATTCTTGAAACAATAGGGAACAGCTCCCCTTTGTCGTCCCGCATTCGTTAAAGAACGGAGAAACTAATGACCCAAGCTAGACATTGTGAACTACTTATTCTGGGTTCTGGCCCAGCAGGCTACACAGCTGCAGTTTATGCCGCTCGCGCAAATTTAAAGCCAGTATTGATCACAGGTATTCAACAAGGTGGCCAATTAACTACCACGACTGAAGTTGAAAACTGGCCAGGCGATGCTGAAGATCTTACAGGTCCAGCACTTATGGAACGTATGCAAAAGCATGCTGAGAAGTTTGAAACCGAAATTATCTTTGATCACATTAATGAAGTTAATTTAAACGTGCGCCCTTTCCAGCTTAAAGGCGATAATGGCGAATTCACTTGTGACTCGCTAATTATCTCTACTGGCGCATCAGCCATGTATTTAGGCCTAGAGTCTGAAGAAGCCTTTAAAGGCCGCGGTGTGTCAGCTTGTGCGACCTGTGACGGTTTCTTCTACCGTAACCAAAAAGTAGCCGTTATTGGTGGTGGTAATACCGCTGTTGAAGAAGCACTTTACTTAAGTAACATTGCATCTGAAGTTCACCTTATTCACCGCCGTGATACATTCCGCAGTGAAAAAATCTTAACTAAGCGCCTTATGGATAAAGTTGAGAACGGTAATATCGTACTTCACTTAGACAACACGCTTGAAGAAGTCGTTGGCGATCAGATGGGCGTTACAGGCCTAAAAATGAAGAGCACTAAAGACGGAGCAATCACAGTTCTAGACGTTGCTGGTGTATTTGTTGCCATTGGTCATAAGCCAAATACTTCTATGTTTGAAGGCCAATTAGAGATGAACAACGGCTATATCAAAGTAGAAAGCGGCTTAAACGGCAATGCAACTCAAACGAGCATTAAAGGCGTGTTTGCGGCTGGAGATGTAATGGATCAACATTACCGCCAAGCCATTACCTCTGCAGGCACCGGTTGTATGGCTGCCTTAGATGCAGAGCGTTACTTAGACGCACTTTAATAACCTGATAAAAAGCCCGCGCTTTATCAGAAAATATAAGCCAACTGCATCAGTTGGCTTTTTTATTGGATTAATTCGTATAGACTGCCTATCTTTTTTTACTTATAGATACGTAATGACAGGCTACAAACTTTCACAAGCTTTAATCTTTAAAAACAATTCAATGTACTAGTGATTGAGCTATTAGCGCTAAAGCAACTACTTCAGCCAGTAGCATTGGCATAAGTATAGTTTTATGCTTTATTTATGGTCATTCGAATACGCTATAAGCAAATAATTAGTCACGCGCTATACGCTTAGAATACAAAACAACCTCAACATCATCGCCTGCATCAGGGTGTTCTAGCTTACCCTCATAGCTCATACCAAGCTTTGTCATAATGTTAATTGAAGCTAGATTTCTATCGTCGGCAATAGCTGAGAACCTTTCGATATTCAATTGCGTCTCGGCTAGATGCTTAACGACGGTGTTAGCGCTTTCTGTTGCAATACCCTTTCCCCATGTACTTTGCTTAAAACGCCAGCCAATCTCAAGATCATTAAAATAAGGCTCATCGGTAAAATAATACATGGGTCTAATTAAAATCCACCCAGCGAACGTCGGCGCTATAGTCAGCAGCGGTTTGGATCCCTTGTCTGTTGTAGGTTTTGCAAACACTTTCCATAAGCCCCAGCCTTTATCTAAGTTTGAAAACTTTGCAAATCGGGGAATAAATACATTTTCTATTTCTTCACGAGTCACTATTCGCCCACCGTTAATGTATTTCATCACGAGTGGGTCTTGATCTAACTCAAATAGCAGATCAACGTCATCTAATGACATGGGTGAGATTATGAGTCGGGCCGTTGTCAAGGTTGTCATTAGCTGGAAAATCCTTTTTAGTTTGTTTGCAGACTTATGATTAGATAACTAGGGTTTACTAATCCGTAGAGTGTATTAGAGAATACCTTAATAAATGACGGGCATAAAAAAAGGGAGCCTTAAGGCTCCCTTTTTCAAAAGATTCTAAACTAATTACTTAGCTAAAGCGTCTTTTGCTTTTTCAACTAAAGTTGCAAATACAACTTTATCGAAAACAGCGATGTCAGCCAGGATCTTACGGTCGATTTCGATTGATGCTTTTTTCAAACCATTAATGAAACGGCTGTAAGACAGACCATTTTGACGAGATGCCGCATTGATACGTGCAATCCATAGTTGACGGAATTGACGTTTCTTCTGACGACGGTCACGGTAAGCATATTGACCAGCTTTAGTTACTGCTTGAACAGCAACACGGTAAGTACGGCTACGAGCGCCATAATAACCTTTAGCTAATTTAAGTACTTTCTTGTGACGAGCACGAGCGGTTACACCACGCTTAACTCTAGGCATTGTTCATTGCTCCTTTAATTAAGCGTATGGTAGTTGACGTGCGATTGCTGGCACATCAGACTTAGCTACTTGACATTTTGCACGTAAGTGACGTTTACGCTTAGTGCTCTTCTTTGTCAAAATATGACGTAAATGGGCTTGCTTGCGCTTAAAACCGTTAGCGGTCTTCTTAAAACGCTTTTGTACACCCTTGTCTGTTTTCATTTTAGGCATTGCTAAAACTCCGCATTGGGACAATTAATAAAACGCAAGGCGAACAGGAAACCTTAATAGGCCCCTGTTACTTTTATGGTTGCCTTACTATTTCTTTTTCGGCGCGAGAACCATAACAGCTTGGCGACCTTCCATTTTCGGGAAAGACTCCACTACTGCTATAACTTCCAAGTCAGCTTTGATACGGTTCAAAAGATCCATACCTAGGCTTTGGTGAGCCATCTCACGACCACGGAAACGCAGCGTTACTTTCGCTTTGTCGCCGTCTTCTAGAAAACGAGTCAGGTTGCGTAGTTTTACCTGGTAATCGTTTTCGTCTGTACCGGGACGGAATTTAATTTCCTTCACCTGTACAATTTTCTGCTTCTTCTTTTGTTCTTTTTGAGCTTTTGCTTTGTCAAAAAGGAACTTACCGTAGTCCATAACACGACAAACTGGCGGCTCAGCATTAGGACTGATCTCTACTAAATCAACACCGGCTTCATCAGCAACTTCTTGTGCTTCTTTAATTGTTAAGATGCCTAACTGCTCACCATCTAAACCGTTTAGACGGACTTCAGATACACCAACGATGAGCTCGTTAATTCTGTTCGGGGCCGCCTGGCGCCCTGCTGTTTTTTTGATCTTTATGACCTAATCCTCCAACAAATTGAGACTACGGAGCGAAATCTGGTTTTTGAGCTTAGTAGCAAATTCTTCGATTTGCATCTTACCTAAGTCAACGCCTTCACGGGTACGCACCGCTACTTCATTATTTTCCATTTCCTGGTCACCAACGACCAGTAAATAAGGCACACGCCTTAAAGTATGTTCACGTATTTTAAAGCCTATCTTCTCATTCCTCAAGTCTTTAGTTGCACGAATTCCATGTTCTTTGAATAAATTAACGACATTGTCGACATAATCGGACTGTTTATCGGTAATATTCATTACAACAACTTGAACTGGCGATAACCAAGCTGGGAACTTGCCTGCATATTCTTCAATTAGAATACCCAAGAAGCGCTCTAATGAACCTAAAATCGCACGGTGGATCATAACAGGGGTTTGACGGCTGTTATCTTCAGCAACATAAGTTGCACCCAAACGACCAGGTAATGCGTAATCGAGCTGCACTGTACCACATTGCCACGCTCTGTCTAGACAATCATGCAATGTAAATTCAATCTTAGGACCGTAAAACGCGCCCTCGCCCGGTAAAATTTCAAATTCGATATCATTTGCAGTTAGTGCTTGTTTAAGCGCTTCTTCTGCACGATCCCACATATCGTCATCACCAATGCGCTTTTCAGGGCGAGTCGACAACTTAACAACGATATTACTAAATCCGAATGTTTCGTATGTGTCGTAAACCATTTTGATACATGCGCTTACTTCTTGCTGTACTTGTTCTTCAGTACAGAAGATATGTGCATCATCTTGAGTAAAGCCACGAACGCGCATCAGGCCATGTAATGAACCTGATGGCTCATTACGGTGACAACAACCAAACTCAGCCATACGTAATGGCAAGTCACGATATGACTTAAGGCCTTGGTTAAAGATCTGAACGTGACCAGGGCAGTTCATTGGCTTAATCGCATATTCACGGTTTTCAGAGCTAGTAGTGAACATAGCCTCTGAGTACTTGTCCCAGTGACCACTGCGTTCCCACAACACTCTGTCCATCATTAATGGACCTTTAACTTCTTGGTAAGTGTACTGACCTAGCTTTTGACGAATAAACTTCTCAAGCTCTAAGAACAGACTCCAACCATCGTTATGCCAAAACACCATACCAGGCGCTTCTTCTTGCATATGGTAAAGATCAAGCTGCTTACCAATTTTACGATGATCTCGCTTAGCCGCTTCTTCAAGACGGTTAAGGTGCACTTTAAGTGCTTTCTTATCCGCCCAAGCTGTTCCGTATACACGCTGCAACATCTTGTTGTCAGAGTTACCACGCCAATATGCACCCGCCACACTCATTAACTTAAAATTCTGACAGAACTTCATGTTTGGTACGTGTGGGCCACGACACATGTCGATATA
This sequence comes from Shewanella sp. 30m-14, assembly GCF_052977125.1. Taxonomy (NCBI): domain Bacteria; kingdom Pseudomonadati; phylum Pseudomonadota; class Gammaproteobacteria; order Alteromonadales; family Shewanellaceae; genus Shewanella; species Shewanella sp. 30m-14. Next base: position 41,891 of record NZ_JBRILW010000035.1, read on the forward strand.
TTCTTGGTGGTGATAAAGCGCAGGCGTTGAATCTTTCGGGATGTTCTCATCCAAAATCGCCATCTTATAAACTTCACCACGTGATTCAAAAGTATCACGCGCTTCTTGCCAGCTAACAACACGCTTATCAACAGCGTAATTAGTTTTAGCAAGTTCAGCCATGCGCTTTTCTAACGCATCGATATCTTCCTGAGTCAACTTATGATCTAAGTCGATGTCATAGTAGAAACCATTATCGATAACAGGGCCAATAGCCATTTTGGTTTCAGGGAACAATTGCTTGATTGCATGACCGAGCAAGTGAGCACATGAGTGACGAAGAATTTCAACACCCTCTTCATCTTTAGCCGTGATGATTGACAGATCTGAATCTGTGTCAATCATGTCACACGCGTCTTTTAATTCACCGTTCACGCGGCCAGCGATACACGCTTTAGCAAGACCAGGACCAATATCAGCAGCAACATCTAAAGTAGAAACAGGGTTAGCAAACTCGCGTTTGCTTCCGTCAGGAAGTGTAATAACAGGCATGATTTTTCCTTTTCCAGTGGTGACCCCTACGTAGGGCCACTTGGTTTTAAAATTAAGTATGTGTTTACGCAACTGGGACTAGACCTTACTGGAGTCTGTGTTTTCCAGCGCGCAAGCTGCTAATTCTAAGTGATAGCCACTGTATGATGCAAGTTTTCAATCACATTAGTTTTTCTTATTAAATGAGCAAAATATTTAAGGTTAAGTGTAATAAAACTAGAGGGTTACCGTAACAATTCATTCACGTTCGCCCGTTAGCATACGCACAACTTAATAAGGAGCTAGTGATGATTAATACTTTGATGTTTGCAGCCGTGCTTTTTCAAGCAGATATAAACCAACCCAATAACGTTGCGGTAAACTCTATTGATAAACAGGCTGTTGCCGTACAACTTGAAATCGAGCTCAACAAAGCACTGTTATTGATGAGTAAAACGCTCATTACCGATAGTTTGTATCAAAATGACCAAATGAGACAAAAAGCGTTAGTTGACATCAACACTCTCGATGGTACAAAACTGACAAATAGAGAACAAAATTATGACCGATATTAATTTAGCTTTGTTACCTTGGCATGTGCATCCCGTTGGCTTTTATTGAGTTTATTACTAAGGCTCGTCTTCTATTACCCATTTACTGTGGCTATCATGTCACGATAGAGGCTAATAGCTAACGCTCGTTAAGTTATAGCCATCTCATTATTCAGCAATGGATGGATTAAATATGACCACTTGGGCATTAGTCACAGGCGCTTCAAAACGGATTGGATGCACTATCGCTACTCATCTTCATGATGAAGGCCATAATATTGTCATTCACTATGGGCAATCAGCAAAACAAGCCCAAGCTCTATGCACTCAACTAAACACTAAGCGCGCCGACTCTGCGATTATCATGCAGGCCGACTTAGCTCAAGCTGATGCTGTCAATAAACTAGTCTTACAAATTAAATCGTCTCAACTGCCTTTGTCAGTTTTAATCAATAATGCTTCTAGTTTTATCCCCACACCCACTGGCGAGGCGACCTTTGCACAAGCACAACAATTGCTTGCGACAAACCTTATTACCCCCTATTTATTAGCCGAAGCACTGAATCCCATATTAAGTAAGAATAACGGCTGCATAATTAACCTACTCGATATCCATGGCCGGCGCCCATTAAAAGATCATGGACTATACTCTATATCAAAGGCTGCACTTGAGATGGCAACGTTATCACTGGCGCAAGAATTGGCACCCGATGTACGCGTAAATGGTGTCTCACCTGGTGCAATTTTATGGCCAGAACAATCAGATACTCAGTCACAACAAGCAGTGTTAAGTGCAATCCCGTTAGCAAAGCTTGGCCAACCAGAGGATATCGCCAAGCTTATTTCTCACTTAGTCAGTTCGTCTTATATCTCAGGCCAAGTCATTGCTGTAGATGGAGGACGAAGCGCAGTAGGTTTTATGGGAGCGTAAACATGAGATTCATCAACAAAACGATTAGTTGTCCCCATTGCGGGCATCACCAACACATTAATATAGACGCAACGTGTGGTGACCAAGATTACTATGAAGATTGCCGGGTGTGCTGTAACCCCATCCATATGCGTCTGCACCTGGATGAAGCCCAGCATAAAATTGAGTTTTTTATTGATTCAGACGACGAGCAGATCTACTAAACCAGCAAGCTTATGGCAGTAGATGGCCATATCACAGGGTATTAGTCTAGATCTGCTAGCGCTTTTCAAGAGTCAACAACGCATCAGTAACGAGTCAAGTTATTGGTTTTCAAAACGCTTAGCGAGTACTCGTTCAACGGTATCGACTATCGCTTGGGTTTGGCTATCTATTTCGATGTTAATTTTATCACCTTTAACATAGCCATCTAAGTTGGTTAGCTTTAATGTTTCTGGAATTAGATGCAGCATAAAGCTCGTGTCTTTCACTTCACCCACCGTTAAACTACAGCCGTTAACACCAACGAAACCCTTATAAAGAATGTAGTTCATCCACTTAGGTTCAACCTTCAAACAAATATCGTAATGCTTATCCGTTGCACTAACAAATTCGACCTCGGCTTGAGTGTGCACGTGGCCCGATAATATGTGCCCGCCAATCTCACTACCGAAGGTTAATGAACGCTCGATGTTAACCTGTGATCCGACTCTCAGTTTTGATAGGTTAGTTAGCTTAAGGGTCTCTTCCATTACATCGAAAAACACCCTATCATCATCTATTCTTGTGACTGTTAAACAAACACCGTTATTTGCGACACTTGCCCCTAGTGAAAGTCCCTCGCGCAAATCCGGCCCAATTGCGATTTGTAGCGTGCTTAAGCCTAATTTCTTATCTATCGCCAACACTTCGCATGTTGCTTGAACTATACCTGTAAACATTTTATCTCTCGTTAGTATTAAGGGCTGTATTCATGAACCATTCTGGCTTTCAAGCCAAACGTTTAATCCAGTTAGCACTACCGGTGCTAATTGCTCAAGTAACACAAACCATGATGGGCTTTATTGACACCGTCATGGCGGGTCGCGTTAGTGCCGTAGATATGGCCGCGGTTGCCATTGCAGCAAGTCTTTGGTTACCCGCTTTACTGTTTGTACAAGGCTTATTAATGGCCTTTACACCCGTATTTGCTCACCATCACGGTGCCGACAATCAAAAGGCAATTCAACCATTGGCTTACCAAGCTGCTTATATTGCCATAATTGGCAGTGTGGGTGTGGTGCTTATCCTCTCATTTGCAGAGAATATTTTCACCATGATGGAGCTTGAACCCGAAATGGCAAGGCTCGGTATTGGCTATTTAAATGGCTTTATGTGGGGCGTTCCGGCATTTGTGCTTTATCAAGTATTAAGAGGTTGTAGCGAAGGGATCTCTTATACTTTACCCACTATGGTCATAGGTTTTGTCGGTTTAGCGGTAAACATCCCTGCTAACTACATTTTTATCTATGGCCACTTTGGTGTGCCAGCAATGGGCGGCGCTGGCTGTGGTGTTGCCACTGCATTAGTATTCTGGGCAATGCTTATCGCCATGATCATCTACATGCAGTTCCATGATAAGTTTAAAGAACTGGCTCCGTTCAAATCTTTTCACTTACCAGACTTCAAAGTCATGTTTGAAATGACAAAACATGGCTTCCCAATTGCTATGGCGCTGTTTTTTGAAGTGAGTTTATTTGCAATCATCGCCCTTTTACTTGCACCATTGGGCGCAACAGTCGTTGCAGGACACCAAATAGCACTTAACTTCTCATCGATTGTGTTTATGTTACCGCTTTCTCTCGGTATCGCGGTATCAATTCGTGTCGGCTATTACCTAGGTCAAGATAAACCAGAAATTGCAGCGCTAGTGACCAAACTCGCACTCATTATCTCGTTTTCTTTAGCAGCCTGTACCGCAATCATTACCGTGTTATTTAGACATGAAATTGCCCTACTCTATAATGATAACCCTGAGGTCGTTGCACTAGCTGGTAGCTTAATGTTCTATGCCGCCATCTATCAGTTATCAGACTCAGTTCAAGTCGTTACCGCAGGTGCATTACGTGGCTATAAAGATACTCGCAGCGCGTTTTATATCACCTTAGTTTCGTACTGGGGTGTGGGTATGACTTTAGGTTATACCTTAGCGCGTACCGATATCATCGTACCGCATATGGGTGCCCAAGGTTTCTGGATAGGCCTTATTGCAGGTCTTACAAGTGCAGCGATAATGTTTGCCGCACGCTTAAGATACATTCAAAAATTGGGCGTTGTGCACTCAGCGATCTAATCGGAAGGACAACAATATCAGCCTAATGGCTAAGTATTAAGTTCCAGCACTGGTTATCCATAACAATGAAACAGGCTAACGCTATTGCAGTTAGCCTGTTTTTTTATGGGCAAGTTTTATCAGGTAAAACATGCTTATAAGCACCTAGGCGTTACAAGCCATAGAATATGCATCAAACCTATGCTAATTAACACTGCATTGACTGCACTGCAGTCTAATTCGGCCACTCTTCAGCTTATCGCTTTTATTGAGGAAGTTACTCTAATTCCTATCAATATAGGGAAAGTGATTTGATCAGAGTATTTTTGGCAAACTAATGCAAGACGAATAAATCGATTCCTGAAGTACAGTGACGCAGATACAGATACAGATACAGATACAGAGACCGAGGATGATAGAACCGATCTGCTATTAATGACCGGCCAGTAAAGCGAACATATCTTTATACTGATAGGCACCAACAAAAGAAAACGTGCAGGTATATAAATTGGCTCACGCGTGTAAAAGAAGACGGGAATTACAAATTTCAGACACAAAAAAACCAGCTTTCGCTGGCCTACATATCACGTCACTCTTCAATAAAAGAATTGGTTGCGGGAGCTGGATTACTTTTTACAAAAGCTTGGCAACGACCTTCGCCCTTCTTTTATAAAGAGTTGAGTCCGACGAGCAAGTAAACTGCACCATCCAAATTCATAACCTTATAAAGAACGGTAAATCGTAGGTACAAAAAAACCAGCTTTCGCTGGCCTACATATCACGTCACTCTTCAATAAAAGAATTGGTTGCGGGAGCTGGATTAC
>NZ_JBRILW010000036.1:0-41357 GCF_052977125.1 Shewanella sp. 30m-14
TAGAGCTGTAAAGTCAGTATTTTTAAAGTTATCCATAACCACAAATGAAGAGAATACGATGAATGCAATTAGATCATGTTTTTACTTAGATTGGTATTAAGCTGCGAAACTCCTGATATTCATAGCTGAAAGCCTTCGATAGAGGGGGGGGGGAGGCTCATAAAATATTTTAAGGCTTGTATGAACCGCTATCTTCCTATCTATAAGTTTGAGTTATTCAGAACTGCTAATATACGATGTGACCTGCTAAGCATCCCTTTGCTCTTTTCTAGTTGTATGTCCTGTTTCGGAGGCAATCTCTATCCAGATGAGTATAAGAAGGCTTTTCACAATAATCGGTGCGCGAGTAGAAAAACCTGCCATTGTTTTAAAGCTTAAGGTGAACCACTAGACTGGCTCGGTAGCTATAATAACTGCAGCTCATTTATAGTAATCTGGGGAGTGAAATTTAAGTCTCACTAATTTTTCTTGATTGTAAGCGTAGAGGTTGCCTATATTGTGCTGAGCTTATAATACCAGCGAGCAGTGTTGTGAGTGCTGTTTATTGAGCTATTTCAGTCGGCAAAGTGATCAAAACACCTGCTGAGCGCTCGAAAAACCTGCAGGCGGTAGTTATTAGCAAAAAAGTACTTTACCTTTTACTCAACATTAAGCAAAATTAGTGTCCTGAACAGGGGTGTAGCTCCAATTGGTAGAGCGCCGGTCTCCAAAACCGGATGTTGTGAGTTCGAATCTCCCCACCCCTGCCAAATTAGAGAAAGCCGAGCATTAGCTCGGCTTTTTTGCATCTGCGGTTTATCGTTTCAGTTATAGCGCTTTTTTGTGTTATTTAAGGCTCTGGATGTTACTAGGTTTTGCTTTTGTCTGAAAAATCCACACTTGATGGGCTTTAAATAAAAAAAGCTTTACCTTTCGGGGCAGATTACGCATAATCCGTTTCGTCAACAGGGGTGTAGCTCCAATTGGTAGAGCGCCGGTCTCCAAAACCGGATGTTGTGAGTTCGAGTCTCCCCACCCCTGCCAAATTAGAAAAAGCCGAGCACTAGCTCGGCTTTTTCGCATCTGCTATTTGCGATAGTGTTTGCTTTTCGTTTTGCTCTATTGCTTCACTGAATGCCACTCATCGATTTTGTAGATAGCTTATTAGTCTTAATAGTAAAAGCATCTAGCTCAGTGCTACATTGTTTCTGTGCACTCGTCTAAACTGTGTTACCTATTAGAGGACTAACTGCTATGCTAGCCACTCTAACGTTATTATCCCCCTTTGAGTGAGTCATGATGGAAAAGAGTGCTTACCTAGATGCCATGAGCATTACTCGCTGGAAAAAAGCGATTCCCCAAACTGATATAGCTATTGTCTTAGTGAATCCTTTACGGATTAAAGATGTCGATAGCCCAATCATCTGTACCGTACTAGGTTTACTCGGAATCAATATGGATCATTGCCGTTTTGCTGTTAGAGCTGAACCAGGAGCTAAGGTGATTTGGGATATGCGTGGTAAGCAGACAGTTGTTAACAACAGCACTTTATTTTCAGCCCCCATTAATGAACTTGAGAATAACCCTGAAGCTAAAAAGACGTTGTGGCTTAATATACAGTCTTTTATGGCTCAAAAGGATACGTAGTGGAACTTACACTGCTAAACGATGAAATGTCTGCTCAGATGGCTGCTATAGCGGTTAAAGCGCATAGCCACCCAATGAGTGAGTCAACGATAAAAAGTTGTTTCGGTAATTTGTATCACTGCATTGGGTTATTGGATGGTGATGAGCTTTGTGGCTTTGCTATCTTGCATCAGATTTTTGAAGATGCGACCTTAATGGATATCTGTGTTGAACCCAGACTGCAGGGCAAAGGTTACGGTAAAATGCTGTTAAAGGCTGTAATCGTTGAGGCTAAAGATAAAGGGGCTGAGGTATTACTGTTAGAGGTTCGTCAGTCTGCGATTGCTGCAAGAGAACTTTATGAGAAAGTTGGCTTTAAGGAAACCGGTATTCGTAAAGGTTACTATAAATCGGATACTGGCACTGAAGATGCGGTATTGATGCAGCTAAGTTTTTAAACGCCTTGTAGCCAATAAAAATAGCGCCTAATTAGGCGCTATTTTTGTCTTAACTTATGCTATCGAGCGCGAGGTAAATTTACTTAACTTCTTTACCTTGAGCCTGAAGATCTGCATGGTAACTTGAACGTACCAATGGACCACAAGCTGCGTGAGTAAAGCCAATGCTTTCAGCAAGCTCTTTTAGCTCATCAAATTCCGCAGGTGATACATAGCGCTCAACTGGCAGGTGGAATTTAGAAGGTTGTAGATATTGACCTAAAGTCAGCATCTCAACATTATGAGCTCGCAGATCATGCAGTACTTGTGCAATCTCTTCGTTACTCTCACCAAGACCCATCATCAGACCTGATTTTGTCGGAATATTGGGGTGGCGGTCTTTAAATTTCTTCAATAAATCGAGTGACCATTGATAATTAGCACCAGGTCGCGCTTTACGATAATGCATAGGCGCAGTTTCCAAATTGTGGTTAAACACATCTGGTGGCTCAGTCGCCAAGATCTCAAGCGCTGCATCAATACGACCGCGGAAATCGGGTACTAAGGTTTCGATTTTAATTTGCGGATTTAATAAACGGATCTCACGGATACAGTCAGCAAAATGCTGTGCACCACCATCACGCAGATCATCACGGTCTACAGAGGTAATAACGACATACTTAAGCTTCATATCTTTGATCGTTTGTGCAAGCTTCTTAGGCTCTTCAGCATCAGGCTTTAGTGGACGACCATGAGCAACATCGCAAAACGGGCAGCGACGGGTACAGATAGCACCCAAAATCATAAATGTTGCGGTGCCATGGTTAAAGCACTCTGATAGGTTAGGGCATGAAGCCTCTTCACAAACAGAGTGGAGACCATTTTTACGCAGTGCTTGCTTGATCTCGGTAATACGCTGATTTGAAGCGGGTAGCTTTACTCGCAGCCAGTCAGGTTTTCTTAGCATGGTGTCACGTTCAGATGGCACCACTTTAACAGGGATGCGTGAAACCTTGTCTGCGTCTCTAAGTTTAACGCCAGGTTGTAATCTTTCAGGCCTATTCATATGACTCTGGTAATCCTTGGTGGTGAACTAGCTTATCTAAACCGAGTTCTTGGCTGAGGGTTTCAATCAGTTGCAGACCTGCCTCTTCGACAGTTTGTGGTCCACCGAGCTGTTTGCACTGGATCATTTCCATGCCAGCGTAACCGCAGGGGTTAATGCGCTGAAATGGAGACATGTCCATATCGACATTGAGGGCGAGTCCATGGAAAGAGCATCCTTTACGGATCCTAAGACCGAGTGATGCGATCTTACGTTCTTCAACATAAACACCAGGCGCATCAGCTTTTGCATAAGCTTCAATCTGATAGCGCACAAGCATGTTGACGATACTCTGTTCAATGTGAGTGACAAGCTGACGTACACCGACTTTGAGGCGTTTAATATCGAGAAGAGGGTAGACGACAAGTTGCCCCGGGCCGTGATAGGTTACTTGGCCACCTCGATCAACCTGAATAACAGGAATATCACCAGGATTTAGGATGTGCTCACTCTTGCCTGCTTGGCCTTGTGTGAATACTGGCGTATGTTCAACAATCCAGATCTCATCTTGACTGTTCTCATCGCGATTATCGGTATAGTGTTGCATCGCGTGCCACACTGATTCGTAATCTTGTTTACCGAGATGACGAATATGCAAAGCGTTATCGTACAAGGGCAACCTCTCCCCTCAAATATTTGTGCGGGCTATTATACGCTTCAAAATGATAAATGTAATACGGATCACATTTATCATTTATGATTAATATTTATAGTACGCGTTTAACGCCCTCAATCGCAGCAAGTTCGGTGTAAAGTTTCTCTATCTGCTCTTTACTTGTAACGGTTATACGTATGGTGACCGAATTGTAAGTGCCTTTGCTCGACGCTTTTGTTGTTGGCGTATAGTCATCTGGTGCCAAACTTTGGGCGACTGCTACGACACGATCAGCTAGCGTATCGCTTGCATCTCCAACAATTTTAAATGGAAAAGAAGCTGGGAATTCCATTAATTCATCAAATTTAGTATCTAACATTTTTCACTCTCATAGATTGCAATAACCATAATATGGTGACGATTATACCTAATACCAAGCTAAATAAATATTTGATCATTCTTGCTGACTCAAATTCGAATCGCAGTGTAATGAATTTTTAAATGAGAAGAATGAGTTAACGGTTATTCATTGCTTAATATGGCAACTTTAATTTAGTCATTATTGGGTCAATGACTAATTGGTTAGTATGGTTCAAGTTCACAAGGTTTGTTTGGCTATCAAATGCAAGAAGCCACCTTGCGGTGGCTTCTTTTTTGTATACAGTATGGTCTAGCTAAACCAACCTGCAAACATCTGCTTGAAGTAATCCATTAATTGGCTAAACCAGCTGCCTTCATTCACTTCTTGTAGCGTGACAAGTGGGAACTGAGCGATATCTTTTCCATTTAATTGGAAGTAGATACGACCGACAGTCTCGCCTTTTGCTATAGGGGCGTTAAGCTCTTTTGTGAGTTCAAAGTTAGCTTGTAAATTTTTAGCTTGGCCGCGACTAATGGTAATAGGGGTATCAGTGACAACACCTAGGTCAATCGTTTCACGGTCGCCATACCAGATTTTTTGGGTAACGAAAGTATCGCCAGCTTTGTATGGTGTAACAGTTTCAAAGAAACGGAAACCATAGTTAAGTAGCTTCTTACTTTCTGCCTTACGTGCGGCTTCACTCTTGGTGCCTAATACAACAGAGATAAGACGCATACCGTCTTTAGTTGCTGAGGTTACCAGGTTAAAACCTGCACCAGAAGTGTGGCCTGTTTTAATACCGTCAACGCTTAAGCTCTTATCCCATAACAAACCGTTACGGTTGTATTGCTTAATACCGTTGTAGGTAAATGATTTCTCTTTATAGACTGCGTACTCTTCTGGTACATCGCGAATAATTGCGGCGCCAAGAATAGCCATGTCATAAGCGGTACTTTTATGGTTGTCAGAGTCTAAACCATGGCTATTTTCAAAGTAGCTATCTTGCATTCCTAGCTGTTTAGCCCATGAGTTCATTAAGTCGACAAAGCCATCTTCAGTACCAGCAATATGTTCAGCCATTGCTACGCACGCATCGTTACCCGATTGGATAATAATGCCTTTGTTTAGATCTTCAACAGAAACTGTTTTACCGACTTCGATAAACATTTTAGAAGAGTCGGGGAAGTTTTTTGACCATGCTTTTTTACTAATGGTTACTTCATCAGTGGGGGCAATGTTACCGACTTTGATCTCATGACCGATCACATAACTTGTCATCATCTTGGTCAAGCTAGCTGGGTTTAAGCTTTCGTAAGCGTTTTCTTCAGCAATGATTTGTCCGGTGTTGTAGTCCATTAGCACGTAAGCTTTAGCTGCCACTGTTGGTGCATTTGGGGTAACGACTGGCGCTGCTTGTGCTGATAATGCGGCGACAGAGGTCGCGAACAAAAGCGTTTTTAAAGGTTTGTTCAGTAAATTCATATTAATAATGCACGTCTTAATAGTTTAGGTATGAAGAAAGTGTAATTCCAACGAGTATAACATTAGTCGACAATGGAATTCAGCCTAGGTTCATTAATCTTGGTTCATTCAGTAAGCAGGTAACTTTGAGGGTAACCCTCTTGCTTGAGCTTTTCTGTTAGCTTGTCAGCTAGTTGCTGCTGACCGATTGGGCCTAATTGCAAACGATACAAGTTATTTACGCTTTGAATGCGGCTCTTGACTTGATATTTTTGCTCTAGGCTATTGGCTAGATGACCTAAGCGTTCTTTGTTTGATGATGCTACAACCTGAATATAGTGAAGTTCAGTGCCTTTTAGCTCGGCAAGTGCACTCGATTCAGGATTGGCAATATAGATAACTTCTAGGCTTACATTTGCGGTACCGGTTTTTAGCATGTCGAGCCGGTGGGCAGCAGCATAAGATAGATCGATAACTCTATCTGCATGAAATGGCCCTCTGTCGTTGACTCGTACAATAACCGTTTTATCATTTTTAAGGTTGGTGACCTTAACGTAGCTAGGTAGTGGTAAGGTTTTATGGGCTGCAGACATCGAATACATGTCGTAGGTTTCACCGTTTGATGTGAGGTGCCCATGAAACTTAGCGCCGTACCAAGATGCAATTCCTTTTTCCGCGTAGCCAGCACCTGAGTCCATGACCTGATAACTCTTACCTAATACCGTGTAGTTCTTTTTGTTTCCCCCACGGCTATATGGCTCATATTTAGGGTGAGCATCTTCAACCTTGGTGACATCAGGAGCTGATGTTGGCGCTTTATCGTCATCAAGTTCATAGCGACCACCGCTCGAACACGCAGCTAATGTGGCGGTTAAGAATAAAATGGCAAGGGTATTATTGCGCGACATAAGCTTTGTTTAATTCCTGACTAAATTGGTAAACCGCCATAGCGTACAAAGGGCTGCGGTTATAACGGGTAATAACATAAAAGTTTTTGAGACCTAACCAATACTCATCGTGGTCGGCTTGTTCAAGCTTTACCACTAATGCTGGTTGTGACACATCAATATCCATTGATTCAGCCAGTGCAACGTTCGGTGATAGTATGTCAGCAACGTTATACTGCATTTTCTCACCAGACCACGTTTTCACTGTATCAGGTAAGTCTTTATTCAACGTTAATTGCAGTGTTACCGGCTGGTTTTTCTGCCAACCATGTTGATGGAAGTAGTTAGCTACACTACCAATAGCATCGGTAGTGCTATTTAATAGATCGCGGCTACCATCATTATCAAAATCCACTGCGTAATGGCGGTAGCTAGACGGGATAAACTGACCAAAGCCCATAGCACCAGCATAGGAGCCTTTCAGGCTATTAATATCTAAATTTTCCTCTTTTACCAGTGACTGCAGGTTGGCAAATTCACTACGGAAGAATGTTGCTCTCGGCGGATAATGGAAACCTAAGGTGTAGAGGGCGTCTTTAACAGGATAATTGCCCATGTAGCCACCGTAAAAGGTTTCAATGCCAATAATTGCGACGATGATTTGTGGATCAACATTAAACTCTTTTGAGGCTTTAGCGATAGTGTCAGCATGTTCTTGCCAGAAGGCTAACCCAGCTTCTAGACGTTTTTCTGTGAGAAATATAGGGTAGTACTGATGCCAAGGCTTAGCTTCCCATGGCTTGGTCATCGCGTCGATAACCGCTTGGTTATATTCGGCGTTGGCAATGAACGCTGCTGTTTCTTTGCTATCGAAACCTTTATCGCTTTGGGTTTTAATAAACTCAGTTTTAAGCGCTTTGACGTCTGAGTCAGAATCTGCCGCAGCTGAGCATGAAAAGAGAGTCAATGCTAAAGGTGCAAGAATGCGTTTTAAAAGCGTCATTTATGAGGCAATCCTTAATAGTCGATAGGCATAGTGATTAGGTCACTCGAATACGTCACAATGCCATCGAAGGTTAAATCTATATAAAGAGTGAGGCTTTATCAAATAGCGTCTTAAGGCTATCTGTCGATAAAACGTCTGTGAGTGTGAATACTCATTAAGATGCCAAATCCTGTCATCAATGTCAGCATCGAGGTACCACCATAACTGATTAGAGGCAGAGGAACACCTACAACAGGTAAAAGACCTGAAACCATACCAATATTCACAAAAATATAGACGAAGAATGTTAAGGTTATACTGCCAGCTAATAAGCGAGCAAAACTGGTTTGTGCGCGAGAGGCGATAACTAAGCCTCGGCCTATTACATAAAGATATAGTGCCAGCAGAATTAACGCGCCGATAAGCCCAAATTCTTCTCCAATAACCGCAAAAATAAAGTCAGTATGCCGTTCAGGCAAAAACTCTAGTTGCGATTGAGTGCCTTGAAGCCAGCCTTTGCCCCACAATCCGCCAGAGCCGATGGCAATTTTAGATTGGATAATATGGTAGCCTGCACCTAATGGATCTTTTTCTGGATCAAGCAAGGTCAATACGCGGGTACGCTGGTAGTCATGCATCAAGAAAAACCACAGCACGGGTAGCATCGCCAATACACTGCCGATAAAGCCACCAACAATACGCCAACTCATACCGGATAGAAACAGTACAAAGATGCCTGAAGCGGCAACAAGGATAGAGGTACCTAAATCTGGCTGCTTAGCGATGAGTAATGTGGGGACAAGTAACAGTATTCCAGCACCAGCAAGGTAGCGTTTCTTGGGGGGGAGTGGGAACTTACTGATATACCAAGCCATGGTAATAGGGAAGGCGAGCTTAATAAGTTCAGATGGTTGAAACTCCATAAAGCCTAAGTTTAACCAGCGCTGAGCACCTTTATTGATCTCACCAAAAAAGTGCACTCCAATCAGTAAGATGATCCCAGTAATATAAATGGGGAACGCCCAACGCCTAAGCACTTCAGGGTTAATCTGCGCCACAGTAAACATCACTAATAGCGATAGCCCCATACGGAACAGTTGGCGATCCATTAGCGCTAAGTCTTCACCGCCGGCAGAATAAATAACAACAAGTCCGAAAGCCATGAGTGCCAGCAGGCCTAACAGCAATGGCAAGTCTATGTGTAAGCGCTGCCATATGTTTGGTCGGCTATTGTGTGCACTCATTCTGTTTTATCCCATGAATCTCTTAACAAATACTCGTCGAGTAAAGCGCGAGCTACTGGCCCAGCGTTAACGCCACCCCAACCCGCGTTTTCAAGTACTACAGCGAGAACAATTTTAGGGTTTTCGTACGGGGCGTAAGCAATAATTAAAGCATTGTCACGTAGACGTTCATCAATGTTTTCCGCATCGTATTCTTCATCTTGCGCAACACTAAATACCTGTGCGGTACCCGTTTTCATCGCCGCGGTGTAGCGTGCGTCGGTAAAGCGAGACTTATGCGCTGTATCACGCATGGCTTCATTAATGATGTCCCAGTTTTTAGGGTTCGATAGTACGATAGGCGGTAGCTCATCGGGCGGCGTGTCGATTTTAGCGGTTTGATCTTGAATCGACTTAAGCATGTGTGGCACAAAACGGCGGCCATTGTTGGCTAAAATAGCGGTAGCATTGGCAAGCTGCAGCGGCGTTGTTGTCCAGTAGCCCTGACCAATACCAACAGAGATGGTATCGCCGATATACCAAGGTTGGTTATAGCGTAAACGCTTCCAATCTTTAGACGGCATGTTACCGGCGGACTCTTCAAAAATATCAACGCCGGTACGTTCACCAAATCCAAAGGGTTGCATAAAGTTGGCGATAGCATCAACGCCTGTTTTATAGGCAAGATCATAAAAATAGGTGTCACAAGAGCTAACAATGGCGCTGTTAACATCAACCCAGCCATGACCCCAGCGTTTCCAGTCACGGTATTTACGTTCAACACCTGGGATCTGCCAAAAACCAGGGTCCCAAATACGCGTTTTTTGGGTAACGGTTTTATTTTCTAAGCCTAATAACGCCAAGTGTGGCTTAACGGTGGATGCAGGGGCGTATTGACCCTGAGTCGCACGGTTGATAAGTGGGCGTGACTTAGAATTGAGTAATTCGCTATACGCCTTACTACTAATGCCATGCACAAATTGGTTAGGATCATAAGTTGGGCTAGAGATTAGCGCTAAAATACCACCATCTCGTGGATCGATTGCAACAATAGAGCCACGTCGACCATTAAGTAGCTCCATGGCTTTTTGTTGAAGCTTTAAATCTAAGGTCAGGTGGATATCTTGCCCGGGCGTTGGCGGCTCAGATTTTAAAATACGAATGGTACGACCGCGGTTGTTAACCTCTTCTTCGAGGTGACCTGGCTTACCTAACAACATACTTTCGTAAAACTTTTCGATACCTTGCTTACCGATATCTTTTGTTGCCGCATAGTTTGCCCACAAGTTATTACGGATAAGCGAGTCTTGATCTCGGCTATTGATTTTGCCGACATAGCCTAATGCGTGAGTCATTAAACCATTGTACGGGTAGTGGCGCTTGAGGCCCGCGTCAACAGAAATGCCCGGAAAACGGTGCTGATTCACACTGAATTTTGCAACTTGTTCTTCGGTCAGTTTGTTCTTAATTGTCAGAGGCTTAAAACGACGGTGATACTTAAGTGCATCGATTACGTTTTCTTTTTCATCTGCCGACAAGTCGATAACGAGGCTGAGCTCATCTAAGGTCTCACTGACATTTTTAACCTTTTCTGGCACCATCTCTAATGAGAAAAAAGGTTGGTTTTCGGCGAGTAATTGGCCGTGACGATCGTAGATTAAGCCACGACTAGGCGCGACAGGGACGACACGAATACGATTGTCATTAGAGCGAGTTTCGTAATCTTTAAAGGAGGTGATTTGCAGGTTGTAGAGGTTAACCAGCAACAAGCTCAGCAGGATAAATACAGATAAGAACGTAAACAGGGCGCGACTTTTAAATAGCGACGCCTCGGCCGCATGGTCGTTCATGGTTATGCGCTTTCTTGGTGACACTTACATTCTCTCCTGCTTAAAAAAGGGTGCCAAGCACATATCCTATTAAGGTCTGTTTAGTTTTATAGGGTGTCGATATTATTCTCTATGGTAAGGGTGATTATTGTTGATACTCCAGCCACGATATAGGCTTTCGGCAACAATCACTCGTACCAGAGGATGAGGTAGAGTTAAGGCTGATAAGCACCAGCTTTGCGCAGCGGCTTTTTTACACTCAGGTGATAAACCTTCTGGGCCTCCAATTAACAAGCTAACATCGCGACCATCAAGCAACCACTTGTTCATTTGCTCTGCTAATTGCGGTGTTGTGAGGTTTTTACCCGGTAAGTCCAAGCTGACGATATGATTCCCTTTCGGGATCGCCGCCAACATTAACTCGCCCTCTTTTTGGAGAATGCGAGCTATATCGGCATTTTTACCGCGTTTGCCAGCAGGGATCTCAATTAATTCAAGCGCCATATCTCGAGGAAAGCGGCGCTGATATTCTTTGAAACCTGTTTCGACCCAATCTGGCATGCGGGTCCCAACTGCGACTAACTGAATCTTCATTACTCAGGCTTTTCTGACCAAAGTTTTTCAAGCTGGTAGAAGTCACGAGTTTGATCTTGCATAACGTGCATAATCACATCGCCTAGGTCTACTAGAACCCACTCGCTGCTCTCACGACCTTCGACACCAAGAATGTGCAGACCGGCACGCTTTGACTCAACCACTAGATTTTCAGCGATTGCTTTAACGTGTGTTTTTGAGTTACCCGTACATACCACCATAAAATCGGCGATGTTTGATTTCTCAGATATGTCGATTACAACGATATCTTTTGCTTTAAGGTCTTCAACCTTATCGATTACAAATTGCTTTAACTCTGCGCTTTCCACGCTGGTACCCCATTAATTTTAAGACAGCGCGATAGTATAGCAGTATTTCAGATCCAGATTAATAGTTCTGTATAGAAATATCTGTGTTTGAATGCGGTTTAATGTTTATTAGCTGTAGGATCGGCTAGATAATGCCAATCAACATAAGAAAGAGATCTACATCTTTATACTAATTGGTATAAAGCTGATTACATCGAATGTAATCTTGAATCGAGACGGGTAGTGCTGCATTTGGCATCAGGCCCTGCATGAGTCGCTGACGTATTTGCGTTGAGGAGAAATCTTGTTCTGCTACATCAAGCATAAAAATTTTACCGAATTTTTGTGGCGTTGTTTGGGTGTTATCGCTAAGTCTGGGCTTTAAGATTGCCTGAATTGGGTCGTTAGTAGCAAGTTGCCAGCCGGGGCGCTTGCAAACGACTAAGTGGCATAGGTCTAACAGTTGTTGCCATTCATGCCAGTGAGTAAAGCTCAAAAATGAGTCCATGCCCATAATGAAGTAAAACTCATGCTCTGGGTGCATGTTGCTTAATTTAGCTAAAGTCATGGCTGAATAGGAAGGTGTATCGCGTTTCGCTTCAATATCACAAAGTTGAAATTGAGGTAGTTCATCACAAATAAGCTGCGCCATGGCGAGTCTATCGGCAGTGGAGACATGAGTGCCGGGTTTGTGCGGTGGAATATGGTTTGGCATAAGCCAAACCTCATCCAAATTAAGCTGGTTCTTTGCTTCGAGTGCAGGACGAATATGACCAAAATGGATAGGGTCGAAGGTGCCGCCTAAAATGCCAATTCTCATGCTCAAGACCTATATTAATCTAATGTTATATGGGCGAGTTTGGCGTGAGCTTTAGCATCGAAAAGTAGACTAATGTGACTCAATCCAGTCCAGTCTTCAATGCCTTGTTGTTTGAGCTTAAGTTCAATGGCTGAAGCGCCAGCAAGCAAGGTTTCTACATGATTCAATTCAAGACGGTTAAGTGCATTTTGATAAATGGGCTTACGTTTATCCCAAATGCGCAACTTGCTCCAAAGTCCCTGTAGAGGCTCGCGCTTATTCTGTGCTGTCTTTAGTTGTAACAATACGGCGAGCTCTTTAAATAACGACCATAGGATAATTGGCATCGCCACTCCCTCACTTTTAAGCTGTGAAAGAATATGTTGGGCTTTATCTTGTTGGTTGTTGAGCATGGCGTCAGTTAATTGAAATACGCTGAAGCGTGATTGATCTTCAAAGTATTGGCTTAGTTGGTCGCAATCAATCGGCTCATTAGGACTGAGCAGTTGCAGCAGTTGCAGTGCTTGGTCGGCGGCAAGCAAGTTACCTTCGTAAAGTGCAAAGAGCATTTCACGCGGGTCTCGTGCCAATGACAAGCCGTAATGCTGAATTCTTCCATCTAACCAACGTTGAAACTGTGCGCCCTCTGGCGTCGTGCAAGGTACGTAAATCCCTTTTGCATCAAGCACCTTAAACCATTTACTCTTGGTTTGTTCGCTCGCAAGCTTAGGGCCAGTTAAAATCAATAATACATCTGGATTATCCATCTGCATTAGCGATTGCAGCATAGTGCTGCCTTCAGCCCCTGGTTTTGCTTGTGGGAGGGTTAACTCAATAATACGACGGCTTGAAAACAAGCTCATCGCTTGCCATTGCTCAAAAAGCTCATTCCAACTAAACCCCGTTTCTTGGGTTAACTGGATCTTTTCTTCAAAGCCTTGACGTTTAGCTTCACTGTGCAGAGCTGCACGGCTTTGCTCACATAACCATGGATCGTCGCCAAAAATAAGGCAACATTGGGGTAATGGAGAAAGTTGGCGCGTTAACTGATCTGGATAGACCCGCATTAATTAACCTTTGTAGAAGCCAGAGTTTGAATAATTCTGTCAGCAGCTTGAACTCGCATCTCTTTGAGTAAGAGCTCCATTTCTCGGCTCTTTGCTAAAGCCGTACGCGGATCGTCAAGGTAGTCACGGTGGATAGCTACATCAAAGCGTTGAGATTCAGCACCTGGCATCTGTACGGCAAAACTTACCTGGTAGATAAGCTCATATTCAGCAACGTTACCCGTTGGGTAGATTGATAGCGTAGAGCGATCGAGTGAGTCACTGATAAGGCGAAGAACTGGAATGTCATTCGCGGGCTTAACTACAGCAATACTGTTTAAACGCAGGCGTTCACGTACTAGACGTGTTAGTTCACTGTATTCATCTTGACTGCTAAGGCTTAAGGTTTGTAGCTGCTCAGGGATAGAGTAGCTACCTTGTAATCTAAAGCCGCAACCGGCACTGAGCAAAATGCTCAGTGCCAAGGTTGCTAAAAGTATGCGTTTAATTAGCATAAGCTTTGTTTTGTCTTCCTTGGTTTTAGAAGGATTAGTTAGCCACGATATTGAGCAACTTGCCCGGTACGTAGATAACTTTACGAACAGTTTTACCTTCAGTGTGTTTAACCACACCTTCTTCGGCCATACCTGCCGCTTCAACTTCTTCTTTACTCGCATCAGCTGCAACAGTGATCTTAGCGCGCAGTTTACCGTTCACTTGAACGATGATTAGCTTGCTGTCTTCAACCAGTGCAGACTCGTCAACTTCTGGCCAAAGTACATCTTCAATCGCACCTTGGTTACCAAGATCGTTCCATAACACAAAACATGTGTGTGGAATGATTGGATAAAGTAAACGGATAACAGCGTTCAAGGCTTCTTGCATCAATGCCTTGTCTTGCTCTGTCTCAGTCGGCGCTTTTTGGAGACGGTTCATTAGCTCCATAACTGATGCAATTGCGGTGTTGAACATCTGACGACGCTCAATATCATCACCCACTTTTGCAATGGTCTTATGCAGTTCACGGCGTAGCTCTTTTTGAGCAGCGTTAAGTGACTTAACGTCAAGTTCTGCAGTTGGACCTGAAGTAATATGGTCGTGTGCAGTTTTCCACAAACGCTTAATAAAGCGATGTGCGCCTTCAACGCTCGACTCTTGCCATTCAAGTGTTAGCTCTGGTGGCGCTGCAAACATCATAAATAGACGAACCGTGTCAGCACCGTACTTATCAACCATCTCTTGCGGGTCGATACCGTTGTTTTTCGACTTAGACATCTTGCTCATACCGGTGTAAACCAGCTCGTTACCTTCGCTGTCTACGGCTTTAACGGTACGGCCTTTGTCGTCAGTTTCCTGCACAGTCACATCAGATGGAGCAACCCAAACGCGCGCGCCTTTCTCATTGTTATAGTAGTAAGCATCAGCGAGTACCATACCTTGAGTTAGCAGACGTTTAGCTGGCTCATCAGAGTTGACTAGACCTGCATCACGTAGCAATTTGTGGAAGAAGCGGAAATACAATAGGTGCATACAAGCATGCTCGATACCACCAATGTATTGGTCTACAGGTAACCAGTAGTTTGCCTTTGCAGGATCAAGCATTTCATCTGCATGGGGGCTACAGTAGCGTGCGTAGTACCAAGATGATTCCATAAAGGTATCAAAGGTATCAGTTTCACGGAACGCTTCTTGACCGTTAACCTGAGTCTTAGCCCACTCTTTATCTGATTTTATTGGGCTTTGGATGCCATCCATAACCACATCTTCAGGTAAAATCACTGGTAATTGATCTTCAGGTGTCGGAATAACCGTACCGTCAGCCAAAGTGACCATTGGAATTGGTGCACCCCAGTAACGTTGACGTGAAACACCCCAGTCGCGTAGACGGAAGTTCACTTGACGCTTACCTTTGCCTTCAGCTGTAAGCTTGGCATCGATTGCATCAAATGCTGCTTGGAAATCTAGACCGTCAAACTCAGCAGAGTTAAATAGTACGCCTTTTTCAGTATAAGCTTCTTCGCTGATATCGACTTCACCGTCAGCTGGCTTAACAACCGCTTCGATGTTTAGACCGTACTTTTTAGCAAACTCATAGTCACGCTGATCGTGGGCGGGTACAGACATCACTGCGCCAGTACCGTAGTTCATCAGTACAAAGTTACCAACCCATATAGGCACTTGTTTGCCAGTAATTGGGTGGATAGCATTTAGGCCTGTCGCAACACCTTTCTTTTCCATCGCTGCCATAGCAGCTTCGGTGGTATCGGCGTTTTTACACTCTTCAATAAACTCAGCTAGCGCTGGGTTATTGATAGCAGCTTGCTCTGCTAGTGGGTGCGCGGCTGCAATCGCAACATAAGTTACGCCCATCACTGTATCAGGACGCGTAGTATAGATATCAAAGCTCTGGTCACTATCAGCAACCTTGAACGTCATCTCGATACCTTCACTACGGCCAATCCAGTTACGCTGCATGGTCTTAACTTGTTCAGGCCACTCTTCTAGCGTATCAATATCGTTTAGCAGCTCTTCAGCGTACTCAGTGATTTTAATAAACCACTGCGGGATCTCTTTTTGCTCAACAGTGGTATCACAGCGCCAGCAGCAACCGTCGATAACCTGCTCATTGGCAAGCACGGTTTCATCGTTTGGACACCAGTTAACTGAAGCTGTCTTCTTGTATACCATGCCTTTTTCATAAAGCTTGGTGAAGAACCACTGTTCCCAGCGATAGTATTCAGGCGTACATGTAGCGATTTCACGTGACCAGTCATAGCCAAAACCTAGCATTTTAAGCTGGTTTTTCATGTAATCGATATTTTCGTAAGTCCAAGGCGCAGGCGCAGTGCTGTTTTTGATTGCCGCGTTTTCAGCGGGAAGACCAAAAGAGTCCCAACCGATAGGTTGAAGCACGTTTTTACCTTGCAGACGTTGGTAACGAGACACAACATCGCCTATGGTGTAGTTACGTACGTGACCCATGTGCAGTCGACCCGATGGGTACGGGAACATAGAAAGGCAATAGAACTTTTCTTTGTTTGCGTCTTCGGTAACTTCAAATGTTTTTGTGTCTTGCCAGTGCTGCTGCACTTTAGCTTCAATTTCTGAAGGAGTATATTGCTCTTGCATCAATCTATTTCCGGCTATGCCGCCTATTGTTTGATCTAGCGCTATTTCAGCGCGAGTGATATCGACATAGAATAAACTAGAAGTGCGTCATTAAAAAGGTTCGTTGAAGGAGTATTTACCATGAGTGAACAAAGTACTGAGTTACTTTCGCTATATAAGGCACTTATTGACCAATTGCAATCGCAATACAATGATGATAACTCATTGACTGTAAAGAGTTTGTATGCACAAATGCAAGCGTGTAAAGAATACTTGGCTATAAAACAGCAAGCGAAGCAAGAAGAGCTTGCTTTAGTCGAACAATTTTTAAAACGTGACATTGCGAGTTTCTTGCAGGAAAAAAATGCCACCGATTTAAGTCATAGCCCAACGGTTATCACAGTTGAGAGCACTTTATGGCACTGGTTGAGTAAGATCACCGACCGCAGTCAAGTAGAATGGTATGAGGTGGCACAGGACTTTAAACACCACGGTTATTACGAGAGCGGTGAGATCGTTTGCCAGGGGAAAATGGTATGTACTGCCTGTGGTCATGAATCAAAAATCGAATTCCCAGGTGTGCTTTCAGACTGTACCGAGTGCGATAATAACGAGTTTACTCGCGAGGCGTTGGCGCCTTAGTGGTTATTGTTAACTAAAGGGAGTCTTTAACGGCTCCCTTTAGATTCTCTTATTAATCTGGATATAGCTGACTTATTGAGTGTATGGCAAAGTGTAAAAGTCTTGCTTATGGTCCTTTGATAGTAACAGTGACAAAGATTGTGCTTTGCCATAAAGAAATCCCTGCTGGAAAATAATACCAATTTCTCCCAGTGTATCTCTATGGGATTCTTTACTTACACCTTCAGCAACGACACGGATATTGTTTTTATGGCAAAAGTTCACAACACTCATTAGAAAATCGTAGTTTTTTTTATGGTTGACGTTTTCTACTATACTCCTATCGATCTTAATATAATCAATTGGCAATATAAGCGTGTCATAGATACTGGCCTGACTACTACCAAACCTGTCAATCATAAAGCGATAGCCCATTTTTTTTAGTTTTTTAATCGCCTCATTAAGCGCTCCTCTAACATCAGCATTTAGTTTCGATTCGGCGATCTCTATAATAATATTTAGATTGTTAATCGATGCATGTTGTCGCCATATAGGGTGCTTAGCATACTTAATTATTGAGCCCGGGAGCATATTAATACTGTACGTATTACTTCTGAGGTAAACCCCTTTATCGTTATATTCCCTTATCGTTGTGAAAGAGAACTTTAATAGCTCAAAGCATATTTCATCATCTAGATACTTGATGCAATCTGGAGCTTGGTCATTAGCATTATTAATGCGACAAAGGCATTCAAGCGATGTCAGCCTTTTGTTGGTGATGTTTATTATGGGTTGGAATTTTATACTTATTGCTTTTTTTGAAATCATTTCAAAAAGATATTGCTTTGATAGTTTGCGTAATGTTGATAGTGAGAGTGTACTTTTAAGATATAGGTTTATGATCAAAAATAGCGAAAACCATAAAAGAATAAATGAGAACAAAGCCATCTTCAGCTCTGATGAATTCAAATATATTCCTCCGTCTTTTGAAAATTTGAAACTGTTGTTATTTGATAATGAAGCAAGCTTAAGTTCTTCTGATATACCTGAGTCTATGTCTACTGGAACGCTTGGTAAGTAGGTATTGAATAATCGGTTCTGCTTCATCCAGCGAGTTACGTAGCTACTTTTTAAACCAATTTTATAGGTGTTCTTGCTCTGTATTATGAGATTTAACTCTAATCCTAATTTGCTGTATTCGACGATAAAGTAGAAGGATTCGCTGACGCTACTTTGAGGCTTAGACACTGTTACGTCATAAACAGGCGGATAATTCCGTATCAAAATTTGTTCAATTGTTAGCGGTGGCGCAAGCTCATTCTGTTGTTTTTTTATATCAGCGACGGCACCGTTTATCATTCTATTAACTGTTGAAATCTCACGATAATTGGATACGATAACAACAGTGAGGGTAACAGTGGTAATGAAAATACTCGTTAATAAAGAAAGTATTAGCGATTTGTTTTTGATAGATCTATTTATGTATGTTTGGAAATTAGATGGGGTTTTCATAACTAGAGGTACCGGAATGTCATTGGTATTATTTAAACATAAATCTTGGGCTTTCTTGAGTGTGGGAAAATATTTTCCTGGGATAGTTTTTAAAGGTGGTAAATAAATTCCTATTTCTATGGAGGTAATGTAATTATGTTAACGTATTTATCAATATGAGAGTTTGACTTTATTTGTGTTGTTGTGATTATGTTTAATGTCTGTGTTTATGCGGGAGCGTTTTTTTATAACGCCATGCTTAAGTTTATGCGTAACTCAACGATGAGTTTATGCTGTAGCACCTTATTGTTAATGACGATAGGTTGTAGTTTGCAGGTTTATGCTGAAGATTCTACGGTACGTGTTGGGCTTGTTGGTTATAGTAGCGAAGGAGGTAAAGGCTCTGCTCTAGACCGGTTCATACTCGCACAGCTAGAGGAATCACTAACATATAAATTAGAAGTCACTCTATTTAAGAGTAAGCTTGATGCAACTCGAGCGCTTGCTTTAGGAACAATCGACTTAGTTCCTGATCTAGTTCCGAGTGGAGAAGATTATATTAACTTCAGTCTTCCATACTATGAGAAATCTGCTTATGTTTATAGCGATAAGCCAATTGCAAATCCAAACCAGCTAACGGGAAAACGGTTATTTGTTGAGAAAGGTAATCCGACAAAGGAGTTTCTAGAAGACTACTTAAGCTCTTATAAAGTGTCGGCCGATATTGTTGAATCGGACACTCTAGAGGTTTTACTTGGTACAGGTGTCAATGATGATGACGGTTTAATCGTCGCCTCTAGTAGTAAGTTGTTTCAGTTTGCCTCAGAGTACTATGCCCTTGAACTTGGTTTTTTAGGTGAAGTGGTTTTTGGTATTTCTCCTCTTAGACCGGAGCTAGAGCATGAGCTTAATCGACTGATTAAAACTGGTAAGTTGAAAGATGATCTTTTTAGGTACAGCAGCGAAATGCTTGCAGATCTTAAACAGGTTAGGGTGTTAAGCCAACTTACTGAAGTTTCACGCAAAGTTATTCAAGATGAGTTTTATGTATTGGTTGATAGTGATTACGCCCCGTATTCTTTTTGGAGCGATACTAATCAGCATCACTCTGGCTTGCTAGTAGAGATAGTGCACCAGTTAGGCCGTTATTTTCCCAATGGTTTAAACGTGATCGAACGTAAGGCTGACGAACAGAACTGGAATCTGATCATAGATAACTTTGATTCGAATATTGCAGATCTGGTTTTAGTGAGCGGCGAGAGAGTTAGGGAGTCTGGTTTATTTATTTCTCGACCTCTATTACCTCTTGATATATCACTTTTTAAGGATAAATCTAAGTCCTATGAAGAGCCTTTGCGCATTGGAGTCATTGAGTCCGATGTGGGTCATGAAATTGCTATCAACTTTATAGATAGTTATGAGGACTTTGGTTATAGCTTACATTTATTTGATAATGTAAGAGGATTAAAAGAAGCGTATAGCAAGGGGGCAATAGATGCGCTAATTCATAATTCGAAATTCAATAGTCTTTACTTCGGTGACTCGAATCGTATTTTAGCAAGAGATTATATCTATTTTGCCTCAAGTAATTATAAGTTGATAAATGCTATCGATGAGCTACTGCTCTTTAGCAACAATAGAGCTCAGCTTTCAGAAGAGTTAATACGAGAAACTGCAATTAATAGTAATCGGCTCGATACCAAACTTGTTGAGGAGAATAATCGATTAAAGCGGCAGATATACTTATATATGATTGTGATTTTTCTCACCTTATCAGTTAGTTATATTTTGTATCGATTCCATAAGAAAAGTAAGTTAAATGCGATTTATGATCCACTAACTCATGTAAGAAATCGAAGAAGTTTCTATGAACGTCAGAAGAGCATGGCTTTACAGCCTGCTATTTGCATTATTATAGATATTGATGACTTTAAAGCTATTAATGATAACCACGGTCATAAGGTTGGAGATGAGATTCTAATCTATTTTGCTCAGGAGTTAACTCGTAGCTTTACCAAAGGTTGTATTTTTCGCCTATCAGGTGATGAGTTTTTTATATATATAGCCAAAGAGTCATTTTGCGTAGCAGAAAAGCTAGAAGAATTACTAAAACGCTGCATGTTAGGGGTGCGTGGACACTCAAGATTGCCTAAATTTAGTTTTAGCGTAGGAGTCTACAATAAACCGGCTAGGAAAAGTGATTGGTACGAAAAGGCTGATATGGCGATGTATGTGTCTAAATCCTTGGGTAAAGGTAAAGTTAGTTACTTTGATAGTAAAGTGGCAGCAAGCTATATGCGCAATCAGTATATTGAGTCAAACATTGAGTTGGCAATTGACAATGATTTATTATCAATCGCCCTGCAACCTAAAGTTGATAATCACACTGGAAGAGTCGCTGGAGTAGAGGCGCTTGCGAGGTGGCATACTGAAGAGTATGGTTTTATTAGTCCTATTGAGTTTATTAGTGTCGCTGAGACATTGGGTATTATTGAAAAACTTGATCTTTATATAGCAAAACTAACTATCGCAGCCGTAAAAAAGCTCGAGTTGAAGAATAAGTTACCCGTTAACTTCCAGGCTAGTTTTAATTTTTCTTTAGATACAATTGCAGCTCCAGCTACTGTAAATATTCTACTCGATATTGTAAATACCTATAATGTCAGCCCGGGTTATCTTCAGATTGAAGTTACAGAAACTCAGCTTTTACATGAAAAGAACGACATTGCAGCTAGCTTAAACTTCCTCAAGAAATTAGGTTTTTCTATCGCTCTAGATGATTTCTCTACAGGGAACTCATCGATTCGGCACCTTGCATTATTGCCTTTTGACAGTGTTAAGCTAGACAAAGAACTTTTGTCGCTTAACGAAGAGTTCTGCGGTGATTGCTCCTCTTATTTTTCATCTGTTGTAGAGATGCTGCGCCAGTTTAAGCTTAAGATTGTTGCTGAAGGGGTTGAGACAAAGGAGGAGCAGGAATATATGAAGCAAAATGGTATCGATTTTACTCAGGGATATTACTATTTCAAGCCCATGCCACTGGATGAATTAGTGTTGTTATTTGAACGCGAAAAGAGATAAGCGTAATGTTCCATTTAAGGTCGGTTTACAGGGCCATCTATAATGAAGCTCGGCGCTTTTTATGTGGTTCAATTGGATTTAATTAGTGGAGTTTAGAAGCGGTAAGATAATGTCTATCTTACCGCTTCTACGTTGTAGTATGTAGTCAAAATTATTCATTAAAGTTTCTATTGAGTGAATAGTATCTTTCGGTCGGGTGGACCTTCGCTAGCTGCTTATTAAACTCAATCATTTCACCAACACAGATACTTAGCCAATGAGATAAATCTTCGGTTCCGGTAACAATCCTGCTAATCGATTTTTCTTAATAAAAAACTAAGGGGAAAGAGTTTTTTAATTGAAGGGTGATCCCTTTGTAGCCCAATTTTTTAACGGTTTTAGCTATGACATCACACTCTTCGTCTAGTTGAGTATTGTTGTATTCGAGTTGATTTTTCTCTATTCGATTCCCTTTGAAATAGCTTTTATGGTGTAACTTTGATTAATCATCGTACCTAATGCTTGTTAACGGTCATGATATTTAAGGTGGTAGCATGAAGTGGATAACCTTGGGTGCATATTAATCCAGTTTTAAATCTTTATATTTGATTCTATTTTGGTGTGAAATGTCTATGTTTTTCATTGTCTTTTTATCTAATTGGTAATATAGAGTGTCAAAAAAGTGACCCTTATCAATGCTAGTTACTTTAGTGTTTAAAACTTATTATTTTATTGGTTATTACTAATCGGTTTGTTATTGATGTTAGCTGGTGGAAAATAAATTCGATTTATACTCTGGTTTTTGCGTAGTTATTTTCAGTTGTGATGAATGTTATTTTGTTTTGATGTAACAAGTCGGTGTTGCGTGTTTATGATCTCTTTTTGTTTTCTTTGTTATGCCTGCGTTTGAGGCTTGCAATGTTATAGATTTATGTTGTTTCGTTTGCCGTCATATTTATGACACGCCGAAATTACTAAGTGTATAGAAAGAAATTGTTTTTACATGGCTAGTGAACGTTTATTAAGTGACGGGTTTTATATAGCGAAAAACAAAGTTGTTATAATAAAACGAAAAAATAAAATTGAATGTGAAGGTAACTAATGAAGAAAATTAGCGCCGCGGGAGCACTGCTTCTTTTATCTTGTAGTCAGTCTGTTTATGCTAAAGATGAAAGTACAACATCTATAAATTTGAGCGCTTATGCCGCTTTAGAAGTGGTAAAAATCACTGAAGAGAGCATAAGGTTTAGTTGGGAACTCGATGATGAGGCTTTTGCTTACATTGTCATGCGAGATGGGGTAAAAAAAGCGACAGCCGGTACCACAACGGATTGGTTTTATGACCCAAGAGTAGAGGAAGGCACCACTTATCATTATGAGGTGATAGCTTGGACACCCAAAGGGAAATACACCATAGCTGCTAGCTCAATTACAACAAGCTCTTCGGGGATTATTTCAGCTAAAGACCCATACATTATTGAAACGACAGCTAGCAGTATCAAGTTCGGCTGGACTCCTTCAAAGAATGCTACGGGATATTTTATCAAGCGTGATGGTAAGCAAATTGCCATCGTAGGCGTGAGCACTTCTTGGTACATAGACTCAGGAGCTGAAGCCGATACTAGTTATCAATACGAAATTATTGCATTTGGTCCGGACGGTAGAGAAGGGCCGCCTGTAACATTATCAGCAGCAACTGACTCACTGCCAGTTAATGCAGTGACAGGGCTTAATGTTAGTGAGTTGAGCCATGAAAATGTGACGCTTAATTGGACCGATAATCATAATGCTGCTGGGTATATCGTTAAACGTGATGGTCAGCAAGTGGCGACACTTGATAGCGGTGTAACGCACTACATTGATAGCGATGTCACCGCAGAAACCAATTACCGCTACGAGGTGATAGCCCTTGATGCCAAAGGTCAGCAATCAGAGCCTGCTACGGTTTCTGCGACGACAGACTCACTGCCAGTTAATGCCGTGACAGGGCTTAATATTAGTGAGTTGAGCCATGAAAATGTGACGCTTAATTGGACCGATAATCATAATGCTGCTGGATATATCGTTAAACGTGATGGTCAGCAAGTGGCGACACTTGGTAGCGGCGTAACGCACTATAGTGATAGCGATGTCACCGCTGAAACCAATTACCGCTACGAGGTGATAGCCCTTGATGCCAAAGGTAAGCAATCAGAGCCTGAAACAGTTTCAGCTACAACGGATCCTACCCAAAATAATCTTGTTGAAGAAGCGATCAGAACTGGTAATGCAATGCTGGTTGATGATCCGAATATCTTTATCGATACATTATTGGAAGAGTTTGAGTCAGAACGTTTCAAGTATGATGATATTAAACGCCAGCTATTTAATCTTAATGAAGATGGTACAGCAAAAGAAGATGGCACTAGCCTAACGTCTATTGATTGGGATGCGCACCATGACGCGGCTAGAATTAGTAGCACGTTTGGTGTTAACGGTGACACCTTGCTATCGACCAAAGGTAGTGCATTTGCGGTAATGGCCGATAATGAAACTGGACGCTCATTAGTCATGGGCGCTCACCCGTTTAGAGTCTGGTATTCAGGCTACGGTTTAGTCAGTGAAGAGATGCATCAATTTATGCGTAACACTATTAAGTGGCTTACGGGTAAAGATGAAAGCACCTTAGGCAATGTTGTTATTGCTGAAATGGCAAATGAAGGTTGGTTCCGCGATGATCCTGCGACTCGTAAATGGTTAGATGATAACTATGGTGAGCAATTAAGCTATAACGCTGAAAATGTGTGTGATGATACCGCGCTTGCAGCCTGCCTTGCTGAAAAGCCTGATCTACTCATTATCTCTCAAAAGCCGCGTTATCCAGGTTATGAAGAGGAAGTTACACGTGTCGTTAAGCAAGCGGCAGCAAGCGGTATCCCTGTACTTTACTTACATTACGACGGTGGTCAAACTGAACTAGGAAAAGAGTTATTTAATCTGTTTGATGTACGTTATCTCGCAGATAACCGTGGCGGTACGGGGACTGAGAATGTTCGTGGTTTCGATGGTAGCGCGACAATAGGGGCATTGCCTTCGCAGCTTGAAAAATATCACCAGTTATTGACAGGTTTTAGCTCGGGGGTATACAGCTTTGATATCGCTGATTGCGATAAGGGATGCGGAAATATAGCTGAATATCAAACCGAGTTTTTCAACCCGGCCAATAGTATTAGTGCTATTTTACGGCAGTTAGAACGTTTGAATATCGATCTGTTTAAGTTACCAGGCATGCGCGTCGAGAAAGTTTTAACTTTGATTGGTGATCATTACCGCACTGAAGCAAGCTTCCCTATGGGAATAAGTATTACGCCAACGGCTGACTACCTTAAAGCTTATTATGCCGACTTTACTCACTATATTACGCGTGACTATAACCCTGTTCCCAATGATCTTGGTAACTTTAGCCGTACCGACTTTAGTCATATCACACCGATAAATAAAACAGTGTCGATGCTGAGTAAGAAGAACTTTGGATCTGTGGGAGTTTACGCTATTCCTGGGCAAACGGTTCGAGTTACCCGTACCGATAATAGCCCGACGATAACGTCAATATTTGTTAATACTCTGCGTACTGGTGCGACAAAAGAGTGGGGGGCGAATAGCTATACTCGGCCCAAATGGGCGACGAGTCAAAAAATACCAATTGTGCCAGGTGAGACGATTACTTTCACTTCGGCAATAGGCGGTCCAATTCAAAGTATGTTTAATACAGCAGGTGATGAGATTACTTTTGAGTTTGAAAGTATTGGTGAACATCCGTATTGGAGTGGACCTGAAGACACCAAACGGTTTAACCAGCAAATTGCTGCTGCTGAGTATGATTGGGTTGAGATGGCGACACCGTACTTTGAAGTCCACTCGCGTTTCAGTAAGTTCTTAGGCACATTAAACTATGGTGATATCGATACTATTGCTGAAGACACAAACACCTATGCACATAACTACTTATTACTGTTAGCTGGTTATCAAGGCGATGGCATTGAGCGAGTCAGTGAGATTCATGATTTTGCCGATACGAATGGTTGGGTGGTTGATACTTATAACTATGTAAAGCATATGAATGCAGACCAAGCTACCTGTGGAGCTGGCTGCTCGGGTAACCCCTATGATGCAGGGTGGGACTTTAGCATTGTAGGTCATGGTGATTTACATGAAATCGGCCATGGTATCGAAGGACGTATGCTTGGATTTAGTGGTTGGGGCTCGCATAGCCGAACCAACGCTTATTCATTTTACTCGCGCTCTCGTTATATTGTGGATAAAGGACGCGTTGCGTCATTACATAGTCAGCCTTGGGAATCAGAGTTTAATCAAGTTCAAGAGGCCTATCGAAGCGGTGACCCTATTGCTTATTTTGAAGAACGAGGGATTATTGCTAAGCATGAATTAGTTCAAGCACAGATGGTACTGTCTGCTCAGGCTAATGGCATTGTTGAAGATGGTTGGAACTTCTATGCTCGATTGCATATTGTGAACTCTAATTTCAATCGGGCTGTTAGAGAAGAAGCTACATGGCTAAGCATGCGAGATCGTCTTGGTTTTAGTGAATATAGTCGAGCCGATGCAAAAGCTGCGTCTAACAATGATCGCAATGCCATCTATATGGCAATCGCTTCTGGGCGTGATTTCCGAGAGTTCTTAACCATGTATGGTATTAGAATTTCTGAAAAAGCCTCACAGCAGATAGCAAGCTTGAACTTCGAGACTATTCCACAAATTTACTATGCAGTGAAAGGATCTGACTGGATGTATGGGCTGGACTTAGTGGTTCCGTTGCCTATCGATGGAGAGTCTGTGTGGCCAGAGGATGGGCAGTTCCCTGCGATACCTGCAATTAAGCCTCCCGTTGAAGAAGGTGAGTTGCCTAACTTACCTATCATCGATACTCCTTCACAGCAGTATGACACACGTGATAGTGACTTTAGTTGCTTAGCCAATAGCGGTGTCGATATCTCTGACAATGCAGCTGTAATTAGGGCTATGTCTACGGGCTCAGTCTATATTCGATTCCGCGCAGACGCGAATGGAAAGGACATGAATTTACTGACATTTAGCAATAATGATGTCAATAAAGGCAATTTATCTGTGACTTTGAATGCCGCGAATAATGCATTACAGGTGAACGCGATGCAATCGGGCAGCAAGCAGATGAACTTAATTGCAACGGGTCAATGGCAGGATGGACAGTGGCATGCTCTTGTTTGGGTTGCCGATCAACAACAGGGAACTCGACTCTATATTGATGGCGTTGAGCAAGCACATACTCTGGCTAAGAGTTTCTTTAGCGATGCGGTCAACAGTGAGCGGTTGCATATAGGTCAACCTGACAGCCAAGGTAACATGTGTTTCGAAGGAAATATCGAACGAGTGAGCTTCTTTGACAAAGTGCTGTCGGCAGATGATATTGCCAGACTGTCAGATGCTCCTGTCGCCGATTATGTATTTGATAGTGCACCAGTAGTTAATATTGCTACCACTATGTTACGCAGTAGTCTCAACAGTAATGCAAATAGTCGCAGCGTTAGCTTCGATGCCAGAGCAACTAAGCTAGCTGAAGGTCGTGATGCACTCACTTATGAGTGGAGCTTAACTGATGGCACATTTGGCCAAGGTGAGCAGTTTGAGCATACCTTTAGTAAAGCGGGTAACTATTACGTTACGTTAAAGGTGACAGATAGTGCCGGTTACGTCGGTAGTCTAACAAAACGTGTTCCAGTATTAGCCACCACAATGCCTGCAACACGTACGTCGAGTGGCTATCCAGCCAGAAATAAAGTGATTAATGATGCCGATAGCCTAGGTGAAAACTATATTGCGATTGGTGACTCGATTACAGAACTATGGACTTGGGGCTCTCCCGATGACCGAAATGGTGGTTCGATTGTGCGCGGCTTCCCTGTATGGGAGCAGTATTTCGGTAGCGAAAATACTGAAAATAGAACCAGTGCTAACTTTGGTATTTCAGGCGACAGAACCCAGTGGATGCTTTGGCGTTTAGAGGAGAACTTTGCTGGTTATAATCCTGAAGATATCAGCCTGATGATAGGGATCAATAACTATAAGAGTAACGGTGTTGTCGATACGCTAGATGGTATTACCGCGGTAGTTGAACGTTTACGTCAGCTGCAGCCACAGGCGCGTATTCATCTACATGGCTTATTACCGTCAACCCAAAAGGCATCTAAGTGGACTGTGGTCATGATAAATGAGGCCTTGAATCGTTTAGCTCAAGCGAATGACAATGTTAAGTTTGTCGATTATGGC
The DNA here is from genome assembly GCF_052977125.1 of Shewanella sp. 30m-14. Classification (NCBI taxonomy): domain Bacteria; kingdom Pseudomonadati; phylum Pseudomonadota; class Gammaproteobacteria; order Alteromonadales; family Shewanellaceae; genus Shewanella; species Shewanella sp. 30m-14. Next base: position 27,819 of record NZ_JBRILW010000036.1, read on the forward strand.
AGTGAGTTTGTTGAAAATGGAGACATGATAAATGGTGCGATTAGCTCATCTATTATGTATGACGGCTTACACCTAACGACGATGGGCTATGAGATTTGGGGGGAACGTCTTAATTCTGACTTACACAATGCTGATAAGAAAACTGAATTTGAGTTTGATGCGAAAAAAGGCACCATTGCAGAACAGGGCTTCACTCATAAGTTAAGCCGTGAAGGCTTTATTACTGAGACTACGTTCAATGGTAAGCCAGCGACTGAATTTAATGGTGAAGGTGGCCTAGCGCAAACATCAAATGGTTTTGATTCCGAGCTAGCAGCTAGGGTCTTTAATAGTGACTGGTCATTTGTCATGGACGCAAGGATTGTGTCAGGTTCAAGACATTCATTCTACATTGGTTCAACTGGGATCCGTTTCTTGCCTATGTTTAGTATTAATAGTGCCGGAGATCTGATTGTTGCCCTTGAGGGAGGTCAAACTCATACTTTAATCGAAGAGACTGGGAGTGAGGCATACCATAAGTTTGAGATGCGTTATCAAGCGAAAACTCGAACAACTGACTTTTATTTCGATAATAAGTTAATTGATAACTGGACGGGTAGCTCGAGTAGCCATACAGGAGTCTTTCTAGGGAAAGTGACAACAAGTGGTGCAGGTGTAATGGAGCTCCGAAAGACACTGTTTTCTGTAGCGAACGAGGTCTCGGGGAAATTTAATACAGTTGATGTTTTTCGGCACAATCAAGAAGGGATCAATGGCAGTAAATATTATCGCATACCATCATTGATTAAAGCGCAGGATAACTCGTTACTGGCCTTTATTGAAGGTAGACCAAGTAGTGCAGATCCTGGGGCTGCCGGCATTATCAAGATGGAGATGAAGCGCTCTACTGATAATGGAACTAGCTGGGGGGGAACCGTTGTTCTTCATGAGACGATTGGTTTTGATTACTCAGACCCTCGCGCAATCTTAGATGAAGAAACCGGTGATATCATCATCATGTATACCCAGTGGGAAGATCGTTGCGCGCAAAATGGTAACTGTGCAAAACCGAGTTCACCTAATTACTTAGTGTCACGTCGCAGCCGCGATAATGGTCAAACATGGGAAGAGGCGATAGTTCATCAATACACAAAAAAAACAACTTGGCATAGCATCAATTCCGGTCCCGGAATCGGTATTCAGCTAAAGTGGCAAGCAGATCCCGCACTTAATGGTCGCTTGATATTCCCTAATATTGTTCGTGCACCATTAGAGCCTACTGAGCCGAATGCTAATATACGTTATTACACGGGTTCAGTTTACAGTGATGATAATGGTGCTACATGGCAGTTAGGAGAATTAGCACCTATTTCAGGGCCAACAGAAAGTGAGATTGTTGAGCTAGAAGATGGTCAGCTGATGATCTCTGCGCGTAATGATGGTAATGAGGTAAGTGGTGCTCGTATCTGGCTGCGAAGCAGTGATGGCGGTATTAGCTGGAGTAGAGATAATTCAGTAACCGGGATTAATATCACTAAAGTCGATACCTCGCTAGTTCGTTACCGTGCCGTTAAAGATGGAGATATGCAAAATCAGCTTATTTTTTCTGGTCCAAAAGGATCTGGTCGAAACAACCTAGCATTATGGAGTAGCCTTGATGAAGGGAAAACGTATAGCCCCCCTTATACATTAGCCTCTGGTCATGCTGGCTACTCAGCCGCAATCAAACTTGCTAATGATGGTGTGGGGATTTTGTATGAGGGAGATTCAGGCATCAGCTTTATTAGCCTAACTGCGCAAGATGTTGCCGATATGATTAAATAAAGCATTTGTTAAAAATAGCGCCTATAAGGCGCTATTTTTTATTTTCAGCCCTAAACAATCGACTCAGTTGGGGCCGTTATCATCAATTCGGCTTTGCCTGAAATAAAACAAATGAAAGTTATGGAGTAGGCTATGTTTAATGGCTTATTAGCACGCCGACTTGTTTTGAAAGTAATGTGTCCATGGAGGTGAGCTTAGCATCCCTGCGATACAGGGATTATAAGTGCATTTAAACACATCGACGTTAAAGTTAAGCTTTGCTAGAAGTGCAGTGCAAGCTTCTAAATCAGTGCCATAAATGTTCCCTACATTAATTGGCATTCCCGCCAATCCATAGCGATCAGTGATTTAGCCCACGCCTTTAAGAAAAGGCCTATAGGGATATATTTACGGCGTCTTGCTAAAGCACGATAGGAAAGCTCTCCTCTAGGGAGTCTTATTTGCAACAGATAGCAAAGCGACCTTCTTCAGAAGGTCACTTCTTTACTTATAAGCACATATATTAATAATATCGCGGTAATGAACGTGTTGTGAGACATTTTCAATAAGTGCGCAGGAATTACCTTGCTGCGTAGTACGATTTTGGCATATATCTAGTATTTAAATGTTTGTCATTTCAGAAAATTAATATTCATTTTGAAGCGGTATTATTAATTTTTTCTACTTTCTAGGATGTAATCAAAATTATCTATTAAAGTGCTTATTGAGTTAAATAGCATCTTACGTTCAGATGGCGTGTATTTTGTGAGCTGTTTATGAAACTCGATCAGTTCACCAACACTGATACTTAGCCACTGAGGTAAATCTTCGGTTCCGGTAACAATCCAGCCTATTGGTTTTCTGAGGAGAAAACTAAGTGGCACGAGCTTAGTCATTGGAGGGGTTGAGGAGCCACTGGTCCAGTTAATCACTGTTCTGGCCGTAACATTACATTCCTTTGCGATTTGTGCATTGGAAATATCAAGCTCATTTTTCCTTTTTTCAATCCGATTTGAGATAGCTTCTGTTGTAGAACTTTGATTAATCATAATACCTAATGGTTGTTAACTGTCATGATAGTTTAAGGCAATGGCGAGAAGTGGAGAACCTTAGGAAGCTCTAATCAAGTCTGTTTCAGCCTTTTTTATATGTGAATCGCGAAAATTAGCAGGCAACAAAACATGCGTATAAAAATATGTTGAGACGACAACTTTAAATATAGAATTTCTCTTCTTAGTTGCGAGGATAATAAGCGGTAGCTGTGCTACCGCTTAAATGGAGTTACTTCTGATTTTTAATAGTAAAAGCAAACTTTCGAATAAAGACTGCTAGGATGCTTAACAAGCTCAATATCAACACTGGCCACTGACCAAGTGTGGTGAACAGTGTGTGTCCCTTCATTAAGGCTATATCAGCAACCAGAACTCCAGCTTCAAACTGCGGCAGCTGCTGAGTGATATTACCTTTCTCGTCAACTACTGCGGTCACGCCGTTATTGGTTGCACGCACTAGCGGTCGCCCTAACTCTACCGAACGCATCTGAGCAATTTCCATATGTTGCAATGGACCATTAGAGGTGCCAAACCAAGCATCGTTGGAGACTGTTAGAAGCAGGTCGGTATTGTCATTCATATTGGCACGTAACTGCTCTGGAAAAGCAATTTCGTAGCAGATAGCAGGTGATATCTGATGACCCACCGCATTGAGGTTTGGCTGGGTAAAATCACCGCGGTTGAATGAAGACATTGGCAGATTAAAAAACGGTGCTAGAGGCCGCAGCAATGATTCGAACGGCACAAATTCACCGATAGGCAATAGATGATGCTTCTTAAATTCGTTACTACCATCACCTAAGTAATCGGCCTCTGACTGTTGCTTATGATTGTAGTTACCCAGCACAATCAGCGAATTGTAAAAAGCATCGCCATGGTTGCTGATAATGCCAGTGACGATGGCTGTGTTGTTTAAATTAGCGGCTTTATTGGCGTTATAGAGGAAGTCCTTCACCATATACTCGGGAGCGGGAATTGCCGCTTCTGGCCATATGATCAGATCGGCTGAAAACTCAGGACGCGATAAGTCCATGTATTTGAGCATAGTTGGCCACAACGCATCGGGATCCCATTTCATGCTTTGGGGGATGTTCCCCTGAACTAATGCAACCTTGATGGTTTCACCATTAGGTGTCACTTGTGAGGTCATAGGTGCGATAAAGGTCAGTGCGGCAAGTACAGGCACCGCAATGGCTAAGCTCTGCCAGCGTTTAACGGCTAATAGCGCGATAGCGCCGGCTAGCATGGCGACAATAAAGCTTAGACCTAAGGTGCCAAACATGGAGGCGATAGGCTTAAGCGGCCCCTCAGTCTGACTATAACCAGCCCATAGCCAAGGAAAGCCTGTTAACACCCAGCCTCTAGCCCATTCAGTAAGGGTCCAAAGTGTTGGGAATATCAGTAAGTTACGTAACAGTGACGTCTTCGGTGCGAGCTTTTGCATTAGACAGCCTGCAAGTGCAGGATAAAGTGCCAGATATAAGGCAAGTAGTGCCATTAAAGCGATGGAGGCGATAAGCGGCATACCGCCATAGATATCCATGCTGACATGGACCCAGCTGATCCCCACAGAGAAGCAGCCAAAGCCAAAACTCAGCCAATAGCGAAAAGCTTGCTTAGGGGTTAAGTCTGCACTTTGATGCACAATGTAGGCCATCGCAACTAGATAGATTGGCCAGATAGAGTAGGGAGCAAAGGAGAGCGCCGTAGTGGCGCCAGCCGCATAGGCTAGCACCATTTTCGAACGCGAATGATGGGCTAATGCCCGAAGTTTATTCAGCATATAGCCTCATCATTGGGTCGTGATAACGGAGTTAGTTGCTAGGCAACCGTCTAATCATTGCTATGATTGTTATCTGCAAATTTTACTCTAAGTTGAATTAAGCGACGGGTGTCGGCATTAACAACTTTAAATTCAATATTCTGGATCATGACTTTTTCGTCACGCTCAGGTAAGTGGCCAAAGGCATGAGATACCATACCACCGACTGTATCGAACTCTTCGTCGCTGAACTCTGTACCAAATGTTGAATTGAAATCATCAATTGGAGTGAGCGCTTTTACCATGAAGACTTGCTTCGCGATCTGCTTGATCTCAGTCTCTTCAGCTGAGTCATGATCAAATTCATCTTCAATTTCACCAACGATCTCTTCGAGAATATCTTCAATTGTTACAAGTCCAGATACTCCACCATACTCATCGACAACAATCGCCATATGGTAACGTTGAGAGCGGAACTCTTTTAGTAAGACATCAACACGCTTACTCTCAGGAACAACAACTGCAGGTCGAATTACTTGGCGTAATTCAAATGGATGCTCATTGTTTTTAAAGCCATACTGAATCAAGTCTTTCGCAAGCAAAATGCCTTCGATATGATCTTTATCTTCATTGACTACGGGAAAACGGGAGTGTGCTGAACTGATCACGGTAGAAAGTACATCTTCTACTGAATCATTTATTTGGATAGCTACAATCTGTGCACGTGGGATCATAATATCCCTTACACGTAGATCGGATACTTCTAAGACACCTTTAATCATTTCGCGAGTGTCTTCGCTGATTACTTCACGCATCTCTGCATCGTGAATTACGCCAACTAGGTCTTCGCGATTTTGCGGTTCGCCCTGGAACAACTGACTTACTTTCTCTAACCAGCCCTTCTTGTGGGCGTTAGTACTCGGTGGGATATCGTCACTCATAGTGTTTTCTTGACTCAGGTGAGCCAATTATTGCTCCTCATAAGGATTAGTATAACCAAGGCTTTCAATGAGTTGGGTCTCTAATGACTCCATCTCTTCAGCCTCAGAGTCTTCAATATGATCATACCCTAGCAGATGGAGACAACCATGTACAACCATGTGTGCCCAATGTGCGATTAGTGGTTTATTTTGATCAATTGCTTCTTGCTCTACTACCGCCGCACAAATCACTAAATCACCTAATAATGGTAGCTCAATGCCCGGTGGTGCTTCAAAGGGAAAAGACAATACATTTGTCGGCTTGTCTTTTCCACGATAAGTGTTATTCAACTGTTGGCTTTCTTCAACGTCGACGATACGAATCGTTAATTCTGCCTCATCCATAGTATCTCTGAGTGCAGTTTTGACCCAAAGTTCCAGTTCAGCTTGTGTTGGTAGTTGAAAACCTTCAACAGCAATTTGAACATCAAGATCGATAACCGTTTGATTATCACTCATGGTTAGCAGTTTCCTGTAATTGGTATTGGCTATCTTTATTGCCTTTACTCGATTGTGCTTTTAACTCGAAAGCTTCATAGGCTTCAACAATGCGCGCAACCACGGGGTGGCGTACAACATCTTTTGCTTGGAAGAAGTTAAAACTAATTTCATCGACCTCACCGAGCACTTCAATTGAGTGGCGCAGGCCAGACTTTTGATGCTTAGGTAAATCAATTTGTGTAATGTCGCCAGTGATCACTGCTCGTGAGTTAAAACCAATACGGGTTAAGAACATTTTCATCTGTTCAACCGTGGTATTTTGGCTTTCATCGAGAATAATAAACGCATCATTTAATGTGCGGCCGCGCATATAGGCAAGCGGCGCGACTTCAATCACGTTGCGCTCGATTAAACGCTCGACTTTCTCAAAGCCCATCATCTCAAATAGCGCATCATAAAGCGGACGCAGATAAGGGTCTACTTTTTGACTTAAGTCACCGGGTAAGAAACCCAATTTTTCACCAGCTTCAACAGCCGGGCGAGTGAGTAAAATTCGACGAACTTCTTGGCGCTCTAATGCATCAACTGCGGCTGCAACGGCAAGGTAGGTTTTACCTGTGCCAGCGGGACCAATACCAAAAGTTATATCATGAGTGACGATGTTGCGCACATAGTCACTTTGGTTTGGATTGCGGGGTTTAATCACGCCACGCTTGGTCTTGATAAAAAGCTCACTGTCATCGCGAGGCGCTTCCATCTCAAGGGCTATCGCTTCTTGAATCGCAATATGTACTGCATCGGGCTCTAAATCAGGTGTGCTGCCTTTAAGTGGCTGCGTTTCGATATAGAGGTTTCTGAGTAGATTATTAGCAGTTAAGCAGTTACGCGGCGTACCAACAATTTGAAAGTGATTGTTGCGGTAGCTAATTTCAACGCCAATGCGGCGCTCTAACTGCTTGATGTTGTCATCAAATGGGCCGCAAAGTGAAGCTAGTCTACGGGTTTCCGCTGGCTCTAAATATAGGTTGAGCGTAGTTAACTTGTTTGACAAAAATTCACTCCATTTATCGACGTCGGGTTTTCGCTAATAATGCTAGTTTACGAGGCATATTCAATAATTGCGAATGGTATTTTTCAAAGGCAATTAAGAAGAAAAAAGCGGCATCTCAGGATGCCGCCTTTTGCGTATTCTAGTTTGGGTATTGTTAGTTTAAGCAGGCTTAAACTGGGTAACCCCTAAATCATCATCTTGCTTATACTTTGCAGTGATGTCTGATGGGCGCAGATCACGACGTAGATCCATTTCATCTTCACCACGGATAAACACACCGCGTAAAGAGTTGGTATACACGTCTACAATCTCTACGTCGACAAATTTACCGATATGTTTATGCATACCTTCAAAGTTCACTACACGGCTGTTTTCAGTTCGACCGCGAAGCTCCATTGGATTTTTAACCGATGGACCTTCAACCAAGATACGTTGCACAGTGCCTACCATATGGCGGCTATAGCGCATTGCTTGCTGGGTGATGCGATCTTGCAAAATGGCCAGACGTTCTTTTTTCTCATCTAGGCTAACATCATCTGGAAGATCTGCTGCCGGCGTGCCAGGGCGCGCACTGTAGATAAAACTAAAGCTATGGTCGAATTGGATCTCTTCAATTAGCTTCATTGTGTCAGCAAAATCTTGCTTCGATTCACCAGGGAAACCAATGATAAAATCTGAGCTGATTAGAATATCAGGACGCGCTTTACGTAAACGGCGGATAATCGACTTATATTCGATTGCCATATGGCCGCGTTTCATTTGCGTTAGGATCAAGTCAGAACCTGATTGCACTGGTAAATGTAAGAAACTCACCAATTCAGGGGTGTCTTCATACACATCAATAATGTCTTGCGTAAACTCAATCGGGTGACTAGTGGTAAAGCGTAGACGGTCGATGCCATCAATTGCTGCCACGTAACGTAAAAGCTCTGCAAAAGTACAGATTTCATCATCGTGGGTTGCGCCACGATAAGCATTTACGTTTTGACCTAATAAGTTTACTTCACGCACGCCTTGTTCAGCCAACTGGGCGATTTCAAGAATGATATCGTCAAGTGGTCGGCTAACTTCTTCACCACGTGTATAAGGCACAACACAGAAAGAGCAGTACTTGCTGCAACCTTCCATAATTGACACGAATGCACTTGGACCATCAGCGCGAGGCTCTGGTAGACGGTCAAACTTCTCAATTTCAGGGAAGCTAACGTCGATTACCGCTTTCTTTCCGTCTTTGATTTGATCAATCATTTCAGGCAGGCGGTGTAAGGTTTGTGGACCAAAAATAAGGTCAACACACTGCGCACGCTCTTTAATTGCTTTACCTTCTTGTGAGGCAACACAACCACCAACGCCAATAATTAGGCCTGGCTTCTTATCTTTTAATGTTTTCCAGCGTCCTAGCTGATGAAAAACCTTTTCCTGTGCTTTTTCACGAATAGAGCAAGTGTTCAGCAGCAGCACGTCAGCTTCTTCAGCATTGTCTGTTAGTGTATAACCTTCGTATTCGTCAAGAAGATCAGCCATCTTAGAAGAGTCATACTCATTCATTTGACAGCCCCAAGTTTTAATATGGAGTTTTTTACTCATCAGTCTGTATCACTCTAGAAGCACCGAAAAAATAGCGCGACATTTTAACGCCTAAGTTAGCCTGTGGCTAGCATTTAGCCGTTAATAAAGTGAATTTATTCAGCCGATTTTAATACTCCTGAATTTAATACGGTTTTATTTGGTTGTTCAGCTTTCGCAACTTGGCTGCTAATAAAGCCTTGCTCCTTAGCCATCTGCATGATGTTCGACTTGGCTTGCTGTTGGATTTCTACCCGCACTTGCTGGTTGAAATCTTGCAACATATCACTCGTGTATTGATACATGGCGTATTCAAATGGAGTTCGGTAAGTGACAGTGATGTGCTCGATCTGATTTTGACTGTCGTTGGCATAACTTATCGAGGGCGCTACTAACGCTGCTGATAGTATAGCGTAGGCAATGACTTTCATATTATCCTCACTCATTTCTCTATGGATATATCCATTAGATAACTTGAGTGTATGGCATGGTTTGCAGCTAAGCCCGACGGTTTGTAAGCAGGTGTGAGTAAAAGCCAGTTCAGACACATTTATACACGTTAGACCCATATTTGACATCAAATGACATATTTTGTAGCGCTTAGCGGTCAAATTTTACTTGATGAAGCACGGGGATGAGCAATTCAAGGCAGGGATAATCTGATGGGCATCAAATAGTGCAAACTTTCTTGTATAAAGCGCTAATGTCGATGCTTTTTAGGTGTAAACTCGGTAGCGAAAAATGAGTTTAGTTGTCAGGAGACAAAGCGGTGGAACAGACAAGTACTGAAAGCAATCTATATGATGCAGTTGTTGTGGGGGGCGGAATGGTCGGCGCCGCGACAGCGATTGGTCTTGGTCAACTTGGATTAAAGGTTGCGATAGTCGAAGCGTTTGCTCCTAAAGCCTATGACAGTGAGCAGCCATTAGATTTACGGGTTTCTGCGATCAGTGCCGCGTCTGAAGCATTGCTTGAACGCTTAGGTGCTCTGTCAGGTTTAGACTCCATGCGTAAGGTAGCCTATAAAGGTCTAGAAACGTGGGAGCTAGATGGCTGTATTACGCGTTTCCACAGTGACCAAATTGGCTCACCTCATTTAGGCCATATTATCGAAAATCGCCTGATCCAATTAGCACTTTGGCAGCGCATGGAGCAGCTAGATAATATCACGCTACATTGTCCAACCAAGATTGCGATGCTTTCTCGGACACCAGCTCAAGATTTGATAGCGCTTAAACTCGATAATGGTGATTCATTGACGACACGTTTACTGATTGGCGCTGATGGTGCCAACTCTATGGTGCGCCAATGGGCCAATATTGGAATCACTGGCTGGGATTATGCGCAGTCAGCGATGCTGATTAATATTGAAACCGCGGCTAAACAACAAGATGTCACCTGGCAGCAGTTTACGCCAAGTGGTCCACGTTCATTATTGCCATTACCCGGCAATAATGCTTCATTAGTTTGGTATGACGACGCGAATAAAATAGCTCAGCTCTCTCAGCTCAATAATTTAGCCTTAAAAGCACAAATCGTTCAGTACTTCCCTGCGCGTTTAGACCGCGATTTTAACGTGGTTAATAAGGCAAGTTTTAAGCTGACTCGCCGCCATGCACAAGTTTACTACCGAGATAACTTAGTGATCCTCGGTGATGCCGCGCACACGATTAACCCACTGGCAGGGCAGGGAGTTAATCTAGGTTTTAAAGATGTTGATGCCTTAATAAATACTATTGCTAGCCATTTAGAGGATGAGAAAGGCTGGTGGCACAGTAAGGTGTTAGAAAAATATCAACAATGCCGCTATCGAGATAATTTGTTGATGATGTCGACCATGGATCTGTTCTATGCAAGCTTTAGTAACGACATCTTGCCATTAAAACTTCTGCGTAATGGTGCACTGAAACTGGCCAATATCGACGGCCCAATTAAGAAGCAGGTACTTAAATACGCAATGGGGTTTTAATTATAAAATGGTTGTCTCGACTAATTTGACACCATAGGCGTTAGCATAAGCATAAGCATAAGATGAAAACCGAATATTACCTATTCGGTTTTTTTGTCGATTTCCATTGTTTTTTTTCTAGGCCCTTTCGAAAAATGCATCATATTTGGGGGCAAATAGAGCCTGAGCTCGGCATCATGTTTAAACGATATTGGCGTATAATTTGTTGGCAGGCTATTTGAGTGCTAAAATGCCGCGTTTTTAATTTTGTTGTTGGTGTGTTTTATCGACGGCAAAACATAAATTAGGCAAATACAGACTGGGTACTATGAGCAATATTAAACTGATAGTTGGGCTTGCAAACCCCGGCGCGCAGTACGAACGGACTCGTCATAATGCTGGCGCGTGGTACGTTGAAGAACTCGCTAGAGTCTGTGGTGCCACATTAACATTAGACAGTAAATACTTCGGCATGACGGCGAGAGCTACCTTGCATGGCAAAGATGTTCGTCTGTTGATCCCGACAACCTTTATGAATTTAAGTGGTAAGTCGGTAGGCGCGTTAGCGAACTTTTTTCGCATCGCACCTGAAGAGATATTAGTTGCACACGATGAGCTTGATATGCCGCCGGGTGTAGCGAAATTTAAGTTGGGTGGTGGTCACGGTGGCCATAATGGTCTTAAAGATATCATTGCAAAATTAGCAAATGATAAAGGCTTCTACCGCTTACGTATTGGCATTGGTCATCCTGGTGATAAGAGTCAGGTGAGCAATTATGTGCTGAGTAAGGCCTCTCCAACGGATCAAGAACTGATGGACGCTGCAATTGATGAAGCGGTACGTTCGACAGAAGTCTTGTTCAACCAAGATATGGCAAAGGCGATGCATAGACTGCATTCTTTTAAAGCATAAACAAGTGCTTGGAGCATTGCTTCAAGTCATTCATTGATATTAAAGGTAACAATATGGGTTTCAAATGTGGCATCGTAGGCCTGCCAAACGTTGGTAAATCAACACTTTTCAACGCACTAACAAAAGCTGGCATCGAAGCGTCAAACTTCCCGTTCTGTACAATTGAGCCTAATACAGGTGTTGTTCCTGTACCTGATTCACGTCTAGACGCATTAGCTGCCATTGTTAAGCCTGAGCGTGTATTGGCAACAACAATGGAGTTTGTTGATATTGCAGGTCTAGTTGCTGGTGCTTCGAAAGGTGAAGGTCTAGGTAACAAGTTCCTAGCTAACATCCGTGAAACTGATGCAATTGGTCACGTTGTTCGTTGTTTTGAAGATGACAACATTGTTCACGTAGCGAATAAAGTTGACCCAGCGAGCGACATAGAAGTGATTAACACTGAGCTTGCACTTGCGGATCTTGATTCGTGCGAGCGTGCGATTACTCGTCAAGCTAAGCGCGCAAAGGGCGGCGACACTGAAGCTAAGTTTGAAGTGGCAGTGCTTGAAAAAATGCGCCCAGTACTGGACGAAGGCAAAATGCTACGTTCAATGGATTTAAGTAAAGAAGAGTTAGCCGCGATTGGCTACCTAAACTTCCTGACACTTAAGCCTACTATGTACATTGCTAACGTAGCTGAAGATGGTTTTGAAAATAACCCACATTTAGATATTGTGAAAGCCATTGCTGCTGAAGAAAACGCAGTGGTTGTTGCAGTATGTGCGGCGATTGAGTCTGAGCTTGCAGAGATGGATGCTGAAGACCGTAATGAATTTATGGCTGATCTTGGCCTCGAAGAGCCTGGTCTTGACCGTGTTATTCGTGCTGGTTATGAGCTACTAAATCTACAAACTTATTTTACAGCTGGTGTAAAAGAAGTTCGTGCTTGGACTGTGCGTGTCGGTGCAAGTGCTCCGCAAGCTGCTGGCGTTATCCATACAGATTTTGAGCGTGGATTTATTCGTGCACAAGTTATGGCTTATGACGATTTCATTACTTACAAAGGTGAAGCTGGCGCGAAAGAAGCGGGCAAGCTACGTGTTGAAGGTAAAACCTATACCGTTAAAGATGGCGATGTGATGCATTTCCTATTTAACGTATAAGGGAATCGCTTGATACTAGAGCTCTTTACTAGAGCTTTTAACTAAAGCTTTTTACTAAAATATGCAAACGGCGGCTAATAATTTAGCCGCCGTTTTTTTTACCTACAGGTTTTGCTTACTATAAATACTATCAGGTCTATAACCTTTTCTTTTTAGCTCAGCGTCGACTCTAATAATGTAGCGTTGAGCAGGCTTATACACGTTCGATGTGGATTATTACGAGTGCAGAGGCTCTATTACTTTAAAGACACTCGATAGCTCAATGTAATTTTAATCAATCTAGTTGTTAAGTTAGGTGTCGTTAAGTTTAAAAAGCACTCATTGAGTAAGCTTAGGTATAGCTATTGAGTGATGACAGTGGCAAAGAAAGACGGTTTTTTACCGAAAACCAGTGAACAGCATTCCTCAAAGTATTAAGTTTTCTCTCTCGATAGGCCCTTTTTTGCATATCTGTTGCTCAGTTTGGTGAAGTTATCGCCGAACAATGCTTTTTCGGTAAATTTGCGAAAAAAAGCAGTTGACCTGATTCACCTGAATAAGCATAATACGCCCCGTTCCCCAGACAGGGGAACGAAAAGAAACGATGGCAATGTAGCTCAGTTGGTTAGAGCACAGCACTCATAATGCTGGGGTCGCAGGTTCAAATCCCGCCATTGCTACCATCTTCCTTTACTAACTTAGTTAGTGAGGTATCTTCTCAGGATATAAAATATTGAGTATCTTATCTAGATGTAAAACTTGATGTTGTGTAAGAATAGTGGGTGTTGATATTAGACACGCCTAGTTCGAACGCCATCTTAATCAAGATGTAAAAACAGATGTAGTGCGGGAGTGGTGGAATTGGTAGACACGCCAGATTTAGGTTCTGGTGCCGCAAGGTGTGAGAGTTCAAGTCTCTC